>DATHRW010000118.1:0-2773 GCA_035464955.1 Gemmatimonadales bacterium | reverse complement strand
CGGGCCAGGTCATAGCCTTCGTAGCGGTGGACTCGACCCTGGAGTGCCGAAACGGACTTGCCTCCGAGGGTGCCGAACAGGAGGCGGCCGGCATGCGATTCGACCGTCGGCACGGGAAACCCGGGAATTCGGTCGTATGGGACGGTGGCCGCAACCACGATCTCACGGGCGAGCTGCCCCAGTCCCGTGCCCAGAATGATTCCGATGGTCGGCTCGAAGGGGGTGACGCTCCGGACGGCGTCCTCGGCGGCTCGGACCGCGAGGGTATCGACGACGACGGTCATGCCCTTCGCTGCACGGCGTCCGTCTGGGCCTCGGTTGCGCTCCGGATATTCTCTTCGAGACCCTCCACCTCGCCGAGGTGCCGCTCGAGCAAGCCGCGGAAGTTCGCCAGGAAGGCAGCAAACTGGCGCCGTCCCACCTCGGTGCGCTCCCGGACCAGCCGCTCGTTCTGCTTGGCCTCGGCCAGGATTCTCAAGGCCTCCGTCTTGGCCCGTCGAATGATCTCTTCCGATTCGCTGTCCGCTTCCTTCGCGGCATCCACTCGCAGTTGCTGCGCCGCCAACAGGGCCTCGTTCATGGCGCGCTCACGATCGCGGAAGGCGCGCAACTGTTCTTGGAAGTTGCGCAGTCGCTCCTCGAGCTGCGCCCGCTCTCGCAACAGGCGCTCCAACTCCTCCGAGACCCGCAGCTGAAAGTCCTCCACCTCTCTCGGGTTGAACCCCCGGAAGGCGGTGCGGAACTCCTGCCCCCGCACGTCGTGCGGTGTGAGATAAAACGCGTCGTCGCTCATGCGCTGCGTCCTCCAAAGAGCAGGGTCCCCAGGCGGATCATTGTCGCCCCTTCTTCTACCGCAACGGTGTAGTCCCCCGACATGCCCATCGACAGCTCCGGCAGGGCGTACCCGCGGGACTGTGCCTCATCCCGGAGGGAGCGGAGACGCTGAAACGTCTGCCGCTGCACCTGCTGGTCGGTCGTGTATTCGGCCATCGTCATGAGACCGCGGACATCCAACCTGTCGCACCCGGCCAGCGTGTCCAACAGCCCAGGCAATTCCTCCGGCTCCACGCCTCCCTTTTGAGGCTCCCGCGAACAATTCACTTCGACCAATACGCGCTGCCGTGGTGCCTCCGGCGGGACTCGTCGCTCGAGTTCTCGGGCCAAGTCATCTCGGTCCACCGAGTGAATCCAGGCGAACCGACCGACCGCCCGGCGCACCTTGTTCCGCTGCAAACGACCGATGAAGTGCCATTCGATCTGCACGTCGGCAAGCGCGTCCTGCTTGGCGAGCGCTTCCTGAATCCGATTCTCGCCGATGGCATCGATCCCCGCCGCCACGGCGGCCCGCACAGCCTCCGGGCCGTGCGTCTTGGTGACGGCGACGACGCGGACCGGGTGCGACCATCCGCCCCGCCGCTGGTGCACCTCCACGGCCCCCCGGACCTCGGCCAGTCGGATTGGGAGTTCCGGAAACGCCATAACCTATAAATCTAGGACTCGGCTCGGGCTAAATGAAGGGACACGCCCTAGTTCCCGCCCTCCTCCACTGGTGGCGAATCCACCCCCTGCAGCACCTCGAGCCGCATCTGCTCCAGCGCCGTCCGGAGCGCCGGGTTTGGGGAGAGTTGCGCCGCGCGATCGAGATTCCGGAACGTTTCGGGAATGTTGCCGGCGGCCTGGTACGCGACCGCCAGCTGAACGAACGGCTCGGCCAGACTCGCCGCAAAGCTCTGACCCGTCGGGTCGAGGCCGGCGGGTCCACGCGCGAGCAGACTGGCGTAGCGGTAGGTCTCCCACGCCAGCCGTTCAGTGGTGTCTCGATCGAGGGCAATGCCCTGCAGGCCCACCGGCAGGGTCATCGCGGCCGAGTCGACCGGTACGGGCCGGACCCGGCGGACCAGTCCCTGCTGGACCAGATTTCGGTTGAGGCCGTAGAAATTCGTCCCCGCGGTGATCGACCATGCTAGAGGCCGGCGTCCGAGGTTCTGTTGCAGCACCCTGAGTACCGTCACATCTGCCAGATAGAGCGGTGTACCTGCGGGCACTACGGTGCGGATGGGACCAAGCGGGATCTCGACTTCGCGATCGAGCAACGTCCCCGGCGCCGCCGCCGCGATCTCGGCATCGGTCATCGTGTGAACCGGCCAGGTGGGCATGGTCCAGCTTCCTTCTTGCCAAATCGCAGGGGCACGAGCCGGGTCGAAGGGCCGGACGGGATTATCCCGCACCTGGCGGGCGTACCAGGTGGTGTGGGACAAGGCGATGCAGACAACGGTCACGTCCTGTCGAATGCCTTCGACTTCCTGCGCCCACCACAACGGGAACGTGTCGTTATCTCCGTAGGTGAAGAGAATGCCGTACGGAGGCACGGAGTTGAGCAGGTCATAGGAAAAATCCGCCGCCAATCGGGCATCGGGCCCATGGCGGCGGGATGCCGCGCGGGCATTGCCCAACACCGGGACCAGGGCCAACGCCAGCACCGCGACCGCCAGTGCCCGCCCGCCTCGGCCGCGCCAGCGTCTCACAACCGAGCGGGCCAGGGACGCGAGGCCCATGCCCGCCCAGAGTCCCCATACGGAGAAACTCACGAGGAAGAAGTAGTCACGTTCCCGCACTTCGTGCTGGTCGATGCCGGGAAAGAGGTCATACCGCAAGCTGAAACCCGGCTTGAAGTTCATGTATGCCATGAGCCCCAACCCGGTCGTGAGCCAGAGGACGACGAACAACCACCATGCAGCCCGGTCGGTGCGCCACTGATCTCGCACGCCCTTGA
>DATHRW010000117.1:0-11766 GCA_035464955.1 Gemmatimonadales bacterium | reverse complement strand
TAGTCGTACCGTGGCTCGATGCCGATGAAATCAGTCCGAATGAGGTTCCTGGCCACTCCGAGGCCCTCCGCGGCCCTGATTACTCTCGCCATGCGAGCGTCATTCTCAGTCTTTGCCGCCGTCAGGTCCAGGTCAGTAGATTCCACGCCCAGCGTGAGCACCACCTCGTCGGGGACCACCCGCACCTCGGCATCGCCGGTCACCGTGATCCGGCTCTCGTCTTGCTCCGCTTGCCCATGGAGAGAGAGCCATGGCACGATGACGGTAAGCATCAAGACCATGGTCGATGCCAACGCTCTTCGTGGTTCCATGTTCATGAGCCCTTCTCCTACGTGGTGGATTCAATCGTGGTGGATTCAATCGTGGTGGATTCAATCCCGAATGGTCACGTCCCGGAAACCGCATGACGCACGAGCTCAACAAACCCAGGCTGGAGGCTCGCCCCACCCACCAGCGCACCGTCGATGTCCGGCATGGCCATGAAGCCGCCGATGTTGTCGGCGGTGACGCTGCCGCCGTAGAGCACCCGGACCGACGCCGCCGCGTCCTCGTCGAAGCGGTCGGCGACTGCACCACGAACCCCAAGCGCGATGGTACGATTGGCGCCGGCCGGTGTGGCCGACCGACCGGTCCCGATGGCCCAAATCGGCTCGTAGGCGATCACCGTCTGCCGCACCTCGTCGGCCGCGAGACCCTCGAGCGCGGCCCGTACCTGGGCGCCAACAAAATCATCGGTCTCCCCCGACTCATTGCGCGCCGCGTCCTCACCGACACAAATGATGGGAGTCAATTCATGGGTCAGCGCCGCCCGAACTTTCCGGTTGACCGCCTCGTCGTTCTCCAGCATACCGCTGCTCGCCCGCCGCTCGGAGTGGCCCACGATCACATAGCGGCACATTCCCGTGAGCATTGCGGGAGACACCTCGCCGGTGTGGGCGCCGCGGTTCTCCCAGTGCATGGTCTGGGCGCCGAGCGCGATTGATGTGGGGCGGAGGACCTCGGCCATCGAGGCCAGCACGGTAAACGGAGGGCACAGGACCAGGTCGATCCCATCGATGCGGCTCAAACCCTGTCGCAGACGCCGCACCAAGGCCAAGGCCTCCTCCACCTGCCCGAGGTGCATCTTCCAATTGGCGGCGATCAGGGGCCGGCGCTTCATGGCAACGTGAGCACGGCTCACCGTCGTCGAAAGGCTGGAATCTCGTGCGTGTGCTGGGCGACGAGGGCGGGGTTACGAAACAGTGGGATCAAGAGGGCGCCCGCCACGAACCCTCCGATGTGGGCCCAGAACGCGACCCCGCCTCCTTCTCCGGCGAGTGAGGGAATGCCCCCAACCAGCTGGATCAAGAACCAGTAGCCCAACATGAGGTAGGCTGGAACCGCGATGGTGGTGATGAAGAACCCGAGGAAGATCAGCATGTGCACCCGCACCTTGGGATAGAGCACGATGTAGGCGCCCATGACGCCCCCGATCGCCCCGGAGGCGCCGAGCATGGGGATCGCGCTCGACGGGTTGGTGGCCACCTGGAGCGCGGCCGCGGCCAGGCCGCACAGGACGTAGAAGATCACGAAGCGAATGTGGCCCATGGAGTCTTCGACGTTGTTCCCGAACACCCAGAGAAACCACATGTTCCCGATGATGTGAAACCAGCCGCCATGCAGGAACATCGAGCTGAGCGGGGTGAACCAGGTCTGGCTGCCACCGAGCACACAGACCGCCCGCCGGCTGAGTCGCACCTGGGTGCCGGGGTCGACCCGCCCCAGCAGTTCTCCGGGAATCAAGGCCAGCTCGCACACCGATCGGGACATGCTGGGCTCACCGCCAAGGCCTTGAACGAAGACCCAGATCAGCACATTCACCCCGATGATTCCGAAGGTGACCAGCGGCGTCAGGACGGTGGGGTTCTCGTCCTTGTACGGGAACATGGACCCAATATAGACGCCAACCCCCCGAACCAGATGGACTGGCTCGTGTGCTGCCAAAAAGGCAGGAAAACCCGGTATAGCGCTTGCTTCCTACCGGGTTGAGCTTGAGCCTGCCCCAACGGGCGGGCCGGCGTGACTTTATGTATCTACTTGATTGACAATATCTTATAGACTGCACACAAGGAGACGGCATGGCAGCGAGCAAGATCATCGGGATCGACCTGGGGACCACCAACTCGGTCGTGGCAGTCATGGAGGGTGGCGATCCGGTCGTGATTCCGAACGCCGAGGGCGGACGCACGACTCCGTCGGTGGTGGCCTTCACCAAGGACGGCGAGCGCCTGGTCGGCCAGGTGGCAAAGCGTCAGGCCGTCACGAACCCCAAGCAGACGGTGTTTTCCATCAAGCGGTTCATGGGCCGCCGGATGGATGAAATTACCGAGGAGAAGAAGCTGGTTCCGTACGGCGTCATCGAGGGGAAGAGCGGCCTCGCGACGGTCGAGATCCAGGGCAAGAAGTACTCGCCGCCCGAGATCTCCGCGATGATCCTGCAGAAGATGAAGCAGACCGCCGAAGATTATCTGGGAACCACCGTAACCGAAGCCGTCATCACGGTGCCTGCCTATTTCAACGATTCCCAGCGCCAGGCAACCAAGGACGCCGGCAAGATCGCCGGCCTCGACGTCAAGCGGATCATCAACGAGCCGACGGCGGCCGCGCTGGCGTATGGACTCGACAAGAAGAAGGACGAAACGATCGCGGTCTTCGATCTGGGCGGCGGCACCTATGACATTTCGATTCTCGAGCTGGCCGAAGGGGTCTTCGAGGTCAAGAGCACCAACGGTGATACCCACCTCGGAGGCGACGACTTCGATCAGCGGGTCATCGACTGGATGGTGGCCGAGTTCAAGAAGGATCAGGGGATCGATCTGTCCAAGGACCCCATGGCGCTCCAGCGGCTCAAGGAAGCGGCTGAGAAGGCCAAGATGGAGCTCTCCAGCACCCAGCAGACGGACATCAACCTACCGTTTATCACCGCCGACCAGTCGGGGCCGAAGCACCTGAACTACACCCTGACCCGAGCCAAGTTCGAGCAGCTGGTGGACGATCTCATTCAGCGGACCATTCCACCCATGGAGAAGGCACTGGCGGACGCAGGACTCAAGCCGGGCGGGGTTGATGAGGTCATCCTGGTGGGCGGCTCGACCCGGATTCCGAAGA
Organism: Gemmatimonadales bacterium; assembly: GCA_035464955.1. Lineage (GTDB taxonomy): Bacteria > Gemmatimonadota > Gemmatimonadetes > Gemmatimonadales > GWC2-71-9 > JABDII01. Next base: position 8,619 of record DATHRW010000117.1, on the reverse strand, counting down.
TCCAGGACATCGTGAAGACCTTCTTCCAAAAAGAGCCCAACCGCTCGGTCAACCCGGACGAGGTGGTCGGCATCGGCGCCGCCATTCAGGGCGGTGTGCTGGGCGGAGAGGTCAAGGACGTGTTGCTGCTCGACGTGACCCCGCTCTCACTCGGCATCGAGACGCTGGGCGGCGTGAGCACGGTCCTGATCCCACGGAACACGACGATTCCGACCAAGAAATCGGAGGTGTTCTCGACCGCCGAGGACAATCAGACGACGGTCGAGATCCACGTGCTGCAGGGCGAGCGCCAGATGGCCACCGACAACCGGACCATCGGGAAGTTCCAGCTCACCGGCATCCCGCCGGCGCCTCGAGGCCTGCCGCAGATCGAGGTCACGTTCGATATCGACGCCAACGGTATCCTCCACGTCTCGGCCAAGGACAAGGCTACCAACAAGGAGCAGAAGATCCGGATCGAGGCGTCGAGCGGCCTGAACGACACCGAGATCGAGAAGATGGTCAAGGACGCGGAAGCGCACGCGGCCGACGACAAGTCCCGGCGGGACGCGATCGAGGCGCGGAACCAGCTCGACGGTCTGGTCTACAAGGTCGAGAAGGACAGCAAGGAGTGGATCGACCGGCTGTCCGAGGACGCCAAGTCGCAGCTGGACGCGGCGGTGGAGGCCGGGAGACAGGCTCTCAAGACCGGCGACACCGATGCCATCAAGCAGGCCCTCGAGGGACTGAACACGGCCTACTCGGCGGCGGGAGCCTCGCTCTATCAGGCCCAGGCCGGCGCCCAGGAAGAACCGGCGGCAGAGGCGGCATCCGGTGGCGGCGAGGCCGAGAAGCCGGCCGACGAGGATGTGGTCGAGGCGGACTACGAGATCGTCGACGACACCAAGAAGTAACAGCACGAGGGTGGCTCGAAGCCGGGGGGCGGGGCCAGTGCCCCGCCCCCCGGCTTCACCGCCACCGCGACCAAAACCAACGGTCGCGAATCTGCGTTAGATTAGAAGGGTCTTGATGCCGGACTGACACCCCGCCGGCGTCACAACACCATACCAACTCAGGTGCAATCCTATGTCGGTGCGTTCAATGAATTGGCTCAAGTTCGGCGGTCTAACGGCCCTGGCGTTCGGCCTGGGCCTGCTGCTTGCCGGAATATTGGATCTTCCCTCATCGTCCCAAGCCCAGCAGAGCGCCTCACGGCGGGCCCGGATCACGGAGGTTTCGGCCCCCTCGTTTCAGGCCAGTGACCAGCTGACGACCCTGAGCGATGCCTTTGCCTCGGTGGCGGAGGCGGTCAAGCCGGCCGTGGTCTTGGTGCGCTCGCAGCGGGCGGCGCGAGCCACTTCCCGCAACGTTCCGCCGGGCTTCGAGTGGTTCTTCCGCAATCCGCGGCCGCAGGAGCCGGGCATTGAGGAGGGCCGTGGCTCGGGCTTCGTCGTCTCGAAGGACGGCTACATCCTGACCAACCACCACGTGATCGACGGCGCCGAGAAGGTTACGGTTCGCCTGTCGGACCGCCGCGAGTTCGAAGCCGAGATCGTGGGGAGCGATCCCAATACCGACGTGGCGCTCATCAAGATCAAGGCGAGCGATCTCACTCCCGCCGCCCTCGGCGATAGCGACGCCGCCCGGGTCGGTGAATGGGTTCTCGCCATCGGCAATCCGCTTGGCGAGACGCTCACCTTCACGGTGACCAGCGGGATCGTGAGTGCCAAGGGCCGTGGCCGGCTCAACCTTCCCAATGCCGGGAACTACGGCATTCAAGACTTCATCCAGACCGATGCGGCCATCAATCCCGGAAATTCCGGCGGGCCCCTCATGAACACCCGCGGCGAGGTCATCGGCATCAACAGCGCCATCGCCAGCGAGACCGGATTCAACGCCGGCTACGGCTTTGCGATTCCGATCAACCTGGTCCGCAACGTCATGGAGCAGCTGATCACCAGCGGCCATGTGAGCCGCGCCGCGCTCCAAGTCTCGATCAACGAGGTGAGCCCGGCCGATGCGGCCTACATGGGGCTGGACGAAATCCGCGGCGTCAAAATCGAGGCGTTCTCCAGCGACGACTCGCCGGCCAAGAAGGCCGGGCTCAAGCCGGGAGACGTCATTCTGTCGATCGACGGCAAGCAGGTGGACTACGTCGGTCAGCTCCAACAGGAGATTGGCTTCCGGAAGCCGGGAGAGGTCGTGACGGTCGAAGTGGCCCGGAAGGCGGGCGAACGCAAGACCTACCGCATCAAGCTCGCCAGCCTCGACGAGGACCAGCAGGTGGCGGCGGCGGACCAAGAGGGCGGTCGACAGAACGACACCGCCGAGGTCGGCGTTACGATGGAGAAGCTCGGCATCAAGGTCGAGTCGATCAGTAGTGAAGACGCCCAGCGCCTAAACCTGTCCGAGCGTGACCGCGGGCTCCTCGTAACCGGCGTGACCCCCGGAGGACCTGCCTGGCGCTTACTCGGCCCGAATGGTGACATCATCGTGTCGGTCGAGGACAAGCCGGTGCGGACCGAGCGCGAATTGCGCAATGCCCTCACCGAACCGGGACCCGGTGGAGTGGTAACGCTCGGTGTCGTCCGCGTAGCCGAGAACGGTATCAATCGGCGGGTCGTGCGGATCAAACTGGCTAACTAGCCGCGCCGACCCATCCTGCAGGCAGAACGGGCGAGCCCATGGGCTCGCCCGTTCTGCGCTCCGGTATATTATTGGCACCGATGATAGGCTCCTCCCAATGACAGCGCTTGCCATCGTCCTGGTCATCCTGGGCATCGTTCTGCTCGCGACCGGCGGCGAACTTCTGGTGCGCGGTGCGGTGACCGTTGCACGACGCCTCAACGTGAGTCCTGCGTTGATCGGCCTCACCATCGTCGCCATGGGAACCTCGCTGCCCGAGCTGGCCTCCAGCTTGGCCGCGGCACTCCGCATGCATCCCGACGTGGCCATCGGCAACGTGGTGGGCAGCAACATCATCAACGTCGCTGGCATCGCCGCGACGGCAGCGCTCCTGCAGCCACTTCCGGTCTATCCCAAAGCACTCCGGCTGGAGTGGCCGTTCATGTTTCTGGCGAGTTGGGTCGGCTTTCTCCTGGCGCGCGACGGGATGATCGACCGGCTCGAGGGCGGGTTCCTGCTCCTCTCCCTGGTGCTCTTTACCTTCTACATCGCGCGACTCGCGCAGACCGAATCGACCGAGGCCCCACCCCTCGCCCAGGCCTTGACCGAGGAGGCGCTGGGCAAAGAAGCCAAGGCGGGAGGTACCTGGCTGCAAGTGGCGTTCATCGTGGTCGGTATCGCAGTGCTCACCGTGGGCGGACGTGTTCTGGTGACCGGTGCAGTCGATCTGGCAACCCTGGCCGGCATGAGTGAACGGATCATCGGGTTGACGGTCGTGGCCGTCGGCACGAGTCTCCCCGAGCTGGCCGCCTCCATGGTGGCCGCGCGCCGGGGTCACGCCGAGATGGCGCTCGCCAACGTGATCGGATCGAACATCTTCAACATCCTCGGCGTCCTCGGTACCGTCGCCTTGGTCCGGCCCATCCCGGTCACCGCGGCCATCCTGGGTTCCGACATGTGGTGGATGCTCGGCTTCTCCCTCCTGTTATTTCCCTTGATGCAACGGCGGCACAAAGTGGCGAAGACGGAAGGTGTCCTGCTGCTGGTGGCCTACGTGGTGTATCTGGTGACTCTGAGGTAGGGACTAGGGAGCAGGGAGGAGGGAGTGGGAAATTGGGAGTAGGAGGAGTTGGACCGGAACACCTCCTCACTCCTCACAGCTCACTCCTCACTCCTCACTCCTCATTCAATTGCCGCTCAGCCGCTCGTGCCTACACCAAGCCGGTCCCGGATCACGGCCTCGATCTGAGGCGCGAACCTCGGATCAAGGGCGTGCACGGTGACCTCGAGGACGTAGCTCTGCTCAGTCTCGGTCAGGAGCTGGACGTCTGTCAAACGAGTGGTCGAGGCCCACGGCGAGACCAGCGCGGCGGCCGGGATATCTTCCAGGACGCGCTCGATGGGGCGGGTTCGAGGAACGTTGAGCGTAAAGGTGAAGGCTCTGACCGCGGCCCCGGTCTCGCCCAACCGGATAGGCTCGCGCGCCAGGGTACGCCAGGGCACCCGGACCGTGGACCCGTCGTCGGTCTCGACGGCAATCGAACGATAGCCGAGTTGCGAGATCCGACCGCCAACGCCCACCGCAGCGAACCGCCGGCCGTGGTCGACATCGCCCTCCATGCGCAGCAGGCCGCCCGCCACGAAATCTTCCAGCGCGGATCGTGCCGTCCACGCGATCGCGAGGAAGAGCAGCCCCCACGTGATGCTGGCCCACCCGGTCTGGCCGTCGATCATGCGCGAGAGAATCCAGCCCGCCGCGATCGCCGCCACGAACAGCTCGAGTGGCGGCACGACCCACCGGTTCACCACCCGGCGCGCACGTCGCGACGGCAGGTAGGGCACCACCCGGCGCAGCACGAGGGCAGCCGCCGCCAGGATCAGGATGAACGTGAGCCACCGCGTGGCGGAGAGGAGCGAGATCATAGCAGTCCCTCCTGGGTGAGGAACCGGACGAAATGCGGCCGTGCGAACCGGTCCAGCCGGACCACTCCGCCCGCCGACTGGACGAGCAGCCCACAGCTTTGCAACACCCTGAGCTCCCTGGCCAGGACGGCACGATCCAGTCGCGTGATGCGGACCAGTCGTGCTGTCGTTGCACGATCGTGCACGAGGAACTGGACCGCAATCATGCGCTGGACCGGGGTTAGCCCCGTGAACGCATCGAGCCCGGGCCGCTTCGGCGTTATCACGTGCACCGTGTCATCCTCGACCCCGCGGATCGAGGCGATCCACGCATTGAGCGCGGACCCGATGTTGCCGTTCGAGTAATCGAACAGCGAGTCGAAGAATCGGGCGAGTTTCCAATCGGAGAGTTCGGCCTCAGGCCTCCCATCGATGGTGTAGCCGAGTCCGCCTGCCCCGTGCCGTAACAGGACGAGCTCTTTGAGTTCTCGGGCATGAAAAGGCTCGAGCTCGATCAGCGCCAGCATCCGGTCATCCATCGGCCGGATGCGATTCATGAGCCGGAACGCGCGCACGTTTGCGTTGATCACGAACAGGCAGCGATCGCCGAACCGCTCGATGAGGTCACAGATCACGTCGAGCACCGCGTTGCCATCCTGACTGCGCTCCCACCACAACCCGAGATCGTTGACCACGAGCGTCGAGCCGGCAGGGACCCGACTCATCATCCGCCCGGCATCGTCCCGTGACATTCTCAGTGACGACGCCAGCCGACGCTGGAACACTTGTGGGTTGATCGATCCGCCCTCGACCGGGTCGATCCGGAACACGGCACCGCGCGGAAAGTTCTGTCGCGTGACCAGCCTCGAAAGCGTGGCCCTGCCATGGCCCTGCTCCGCTACGATGAACAGCGCACCCCCGGCGCCTCGACGATGGGCCTGCACCGCCGAGTCCGCCTCCGCCAGCTCAGCCTCGAATCCCACGAGATCATCCGCCACAGCCGCACCACCGAAAAACAATTGGCGGTAGTGGGTCGGCAGGCTGTCGAGCACCTCGGTCCTGGGCGACACGGCAGCGACCAGCCGACGGATGCGGACACCCGGCCCACCCATGCCCGCACCCTCGCGCTCGAGCCGCCGAGCGAGCAGCACGCCCTCACTCCGGCGATAGGCCAGGCGTGTGGCATTCTCGGCCAGCACGCGCCCGATCCGGAGCCGCAGCCGCGTCAGCCCACCGACCAGTCCACGGCCACGCTCGCCTCGGACGTACTGGTGGAGCCGGGCGGAAACCCGTGAGATGCTGAAGGGGTCGAGTCGGGCGACGAGCCCATCAAAACGGCGTCGCACCGTTTCGCCGAAGGATACACGCAGCTCGTGCAGCCGTCGCAGCTCGCGCTCGGTCCGCTCCGTCCCGCTTCGGATGACGGTTTCTGGGCCCGCATCGCTGGTTACGGTGCGCGCCGCCGCGTCCGGTGACCGCAACTCGAATGCGGCCAACTGGGCAACCTCGCGACACACCTCGGCCGAGTCGTCCGCTGCGTCCACCGCGCGCACGACTTCGTCTACGAGCGGCGCAAATACTTCTGCACGGGCGAGATACTCGAACACTTCACGGACGGGCAATGCACTGGCGACTACGTCTTCGGGATGTCCCTCCGCCAGCGCGGTTTCGGTTTCAGGCGACATCACCTCGAGTGAAGCGGGCAGTTCTGTTGCAAGTGCCGCAATCCGATCGCGTGAGGCGGCGAGCAACGCGTTCGCCTCGACAATGGGATGGTAGTGTGCGGCCGCTTCGACTTCGGCCTCCGCATCGGCATCGAGGGAACCCTCGACCTCGTTGAGCACCCGGCTGATGCGTTCGAGTCGGCCCACGGTCGGGTCCAGGATCGCCGCCTGCAATTCCTCCCAGGCTCGTACGGATTCGGTCCGGACCTGGCCGCGAACGAACACGAGCCGGACCCCAATCTCCAATCCGTTCAGTGAGAGTCGGATGGCCTCGGTCAACGCATCCACGGCGGCATCGATGCGAGCGATTTCCGTCTGCGCCGCTTGTTCCGCGCTCCGCGCCTCCTGTCGCATTCGACGGGTTCCGGGCGAACCGGCATCACGCGCAAAGGCCAGCACGGCTTCCGCGACCTGCGACTCCAGGGTTCGGATGAAGCGAGCCTCGTCGTCCTTCGACTGACGGAGGGCCTCAGCGATCTCGTCGCGTAAGGCGTCGGCCGGCGTCGACATGCGCATGTCTTCGAGGTCTGGACTCGCGGCCAGAGCCCGTTCTATCCAACGCTGGGCAAATACAGCGGTTCGTGCCGCATCGGCCGCCACCATATCCAGCAAGGCCCCATACGCACGCGCGGCGAAGGGGCGCAGCTGTGCCTCCAACAGCATCCGGGCCTGGGCCCGGTGCCCGGGCTTCCGTCGGAACAGGCCACGCTTCCGTGCCGCCTCGCCTAGCTCGTCACCGCGCGGCAGGACATCGAGCCACTCCGGCGCTTGCTCACATTGCGCCGCGATCGCGACACCAAGCCGATGGCCAAAGCCGGTCAGCAATGCGCCGCGCGCCGCGATCCCGGCTGTCCGTTCCTGTTCAATTCGTTCACATGCGGTTCGCACCAGCTCCCCGCGCGCACCAGCCACTGCCTCCGGTCCCGGGACACCGCCGCCTACCTCGTCCCTTGTGTGGCCGGTCAAGACGTCGAGGGCGAGGGCGCCCATGTCATTGAGAAAGGCGCGGTCGGTGTCGCTGATGCGCCGCACGTACTCATCACGCGCCGACAAAACGTCGGCCATCAGGTCGCGTCCGACGGAGCGGGCGAGGGTAGCCACGCTCTCCGGAGCCGTGATCTCGATGTCCTCAGGCGTTGGCTCCAGGGCAGCCGCGTGCTCCGGTTCCTCGAGCCGCTCTGCGGACTCAGTGCTCAGCGCGGCCGACGCCCGGACCAGCGGCTCGGCAAAGAAGGACGATGCGCGCGCCAGCACCACTGTGCCGAGGACATCCACCACGGAGTTCATGTCCGCAATGAACCGCGTTGCGTCGCCCTCGCGCATGTCAGAGAGCCCGAGTACCGTGAGATCTGCGTCGATCGACTCGCCTCGAATGATGTCAGAGAACGGCCGCTTCTCAATCATGTTGTCGATCACGCGGACTTCCGCCTCGACCCGATGTTCTTCCAACACCAGCGCCATGTCACGCAAGATGGATGCGTTCCAGGCCGAGTCGTGGTCATTGACGGTAAGAAACCGCACCCTCACGTCCTGCCACTCGTCCGCGTTGCCGAGGAACCGGATCAGCGCGAGTGAGAACGAAACGTCACTGCCCGTCAGTCGCCACCAGACATCAATCCGCTCACGCTTGCCCCAGCGACGTTCCCGGTCATAATCCAAGAGCAGAATGTTGAGGTCCCGGTTCACCAGGTGCTGGAGTAGCGACGCGAACCGCCCTGGGTCTCTCGAGTCCCGGGCCCAGCCCATGACAACTGTGTTGGGTTCGATTCCGACGAACCCATAGTGATCCGCAATCTCGGCCACGCCCGTATACACGTCCGCGCACTCCACCTGCCGGGTGAACACGCCCCACGGTGCTCCTTCCGCCACCTCGTCGGTGGAGCTTGCCCCTTCCTCCACCAACTGGAAATTCGTCACCAGGCCGCGGGAGCCGGCCAACTGCATCGCAAATTCGATGAGGTGCGGACGTGCGGCGGCTCCACCGCTGAACAACAGCACGTTCGGCCGCCAGTTGCGGCGGTGTCCGAGCCCCGCGTTGAGCCGGAGCAGGGCCGAGCGAGCCAGCGAGGACCACACACCCTCCCAGGTGTCTCCTGTCTCGAGCCTCAGCTGCCGGCGTGTCAGGACGAGGTAGAGCCCAGCGAGCAGCACGGACGCGCCGAGCATTGCCAGGAAATCGAGCTGAATCATCACGACGAAGCACGCGATCGACCCGATGATCGCGACGAATCTCGGCACTCGGAACTCCGGCCGAAAATCGGGGCTGACCCAACTCTCGATCGCGGCGGTGAGGTTGAGGAACCCGTACGTCATGATGAAGAACATCGAGACGATACGAGCAATGACGTCGAGCTCGCCAATCAGGATCCCGCCCCACGCGATGACGAAT
>DATHRW010000116.1:0-9254 GCA_035464955.1 Gemmatimonadales bacterium | reverse complement strand
GGCCGACGCGTCGCGGCCGTTGGTCGCCCACGATTCATCCGCGCCCGCCGCCGCGGGCTCCACGAGCCTGACGGCAGGCATGTCGCCGGCCATCGTCGCCGAAGTACCCTCTCTCTCAACAGACCAAGAGTTCCCGGCGTCCGTGGCGCGGGCGATGGTGACAGCCGAAGTCGTGACCATGCCGCAGTTCCGGGTCATCACCCCGGAAGAGGCCAAGGCCAGGCTCGCGGGGTCACTCCGGACCATTCCTGCCCTGACGCTGACGCGGGTCGAACTCGGACCAGGCGCGGCCGTGCCGCTCGCGCTGCCCGACATCGAGGTGGTCCGCCTGGTCTATCAGTCTCCGGCCGGGGAATTGTTGCTGCTCGATGAACAGCGGCTGCCGGTGAGCGCGGACCTTGGCGACGTGGGCATCGCGCCGGGCGACACGCTCATCTACAGCGACACGCGAGGCATCACGGTCGCAACGTGGCTTGCAAGCCGCACCCTCAGGCTGTCGCTCGCGGGGCAAATGGATCACGAGGCCATCCGCCAAGTCATGACCGGCATCCGGTAGCCTACGCTCGGTCCGCCCTCAGCCCTCGGGCTTTCGATCCCGAGGGATGGTGGTGATGCCCATCCCGACCACGAAGAACCCGTACCCGGGATCTACTCCCGCAATGAAGCGGCGTTCGACATCGAAGCGGAGCCCGATCGACGGTGCGACTTGGATGATCGTTCCCGCTCCCGCATAGACATTGAAGGCACCGCCCCCGCCACCCTCAGCAACCGCGGCAAGCACCGACGCACCTCCGCAGACGAACAGGGTCACCCGAGCCAGCCGCGCGGGAACGACCATTCCCAGGTCGGTCAAGAACACCAGGGCCCCATCGCTGAAGCCTGCGGGAAAGACCGAGAACGCGAAGTCCGCCCCGATGCCTTCCTGCGCGAGCTTGGTGGCTCGGAGGGTAAGGGTCGATGTAGCGAACTCGTTGGACAAGCCGACCCGCTGAACCGAGCCGCCAATGGCCCAACCGGCCGGCATCCGGGAGGCGGAGGGTCCCTGGGCCTCGAGCGTGCCCGTGAGGACCCATGTGAGGAACAGGGTCAGCGAGAATATGGCCTGCCGCATGGGATCGTCCCGTGTGAGGGTCACCGACACGTTGGGCCGAGCCCGTGACCTGCCCGTGACTCGCCTATCTTTGGGGAATGCTCGGCCATCCAACCCATCGATGATTCGCCTCAAGACCCTCGGGTCCCTCGAGCTTCGTGGTGCGGGGACGGCCGATTGTGAGGCCGTCCTGCGTCAGCCCAAGCGGCTTGCCCTCCTGACCTACCTGGCCTGCGCCGCGCCGCGACGATTTCATCGGCGCGATTCCCTGCTGGCTCTCTTTTGGCCGGACTTGGATACCCCGCACGCCCGCGGCGCGCTGCGCCGGGCGCTGTATTTCCTGAGAACTGCCCTTGGGGATGATGTCCTGGTCGGACGGGGCGAGGAGGAAATCGGCGTCGATGAAGACCTGCTCTGGTCGGACGTCCGGGCCTTCGAGCGCGCATTGGCCGACGGCCGGCGCCACGAAGCGCTCGGTCTCTATCAGGGCGATCTGCTCGAGGGGTTCTTCATTAGTTCGGCACCGGACTTCGAGCGGTGGCTCGATACGGAGCGTGCAGCGCTCAGGACCGCGGCGGCGCGGGCGGCGTGGTCAATCGCCGAAGAAATGGAAACGACAGATCCACGGACGTCGCTCGAGTGGGCCAAACGCGGAGCCGATCTCACTCCATATGAGGAAGAACCGCTTCGCCGCCTGATGGAGCTGCTCGAACGGCACGGCGACCGCGCAGCCGCGCTGTCGATCTTCACCGCGTTCGAGCGGCGCCTGGCCGATGAGTTCGAACTCACGCCGTCAGACGAGACCGTAGCCCTGGCCGGCAGGATTCGAATGGAAGGCGCAGCACCGCCGGTTCTGCCGGACGCGCCGGCCCTGGGTGGACCCTCGCCGGACCTGGTTGCGGTCCTGCCATTCACCGTATCGGCCCCGGATAGATACGCTTACCTGGCCGAGGGCATGGTCGACCTGCTGAGTACCAAGCTGGATGGCGCCCGCACGCTGCGCGTGCTGGACCCGCGAGCACTCCTCGGCTGGCTGGCTCAACACGGACAGCGGGCCGACACTCCAACCGTGACCAGTGACGTGGCGGCGCGCTTCGATGCGGCGCACGTGTTGACGGGCAGCGTGGTAGTCGGAGGCGACCGCGTTCAACTCTCGGCTACGCTGTACGATCGGCGTGGCACGGTCGAACTGGTGGCGAAGGCCGCGGGTGAGGCCGAGAATGAACTGTTCGATTTAGTCGACGAGATCGCGCGTCAGTTGTTGGCTTCCCGAAGCGTCGGGCCAGCGGGCCGGGTGGCCCGACTCGCGGCGCACACGACCCGGTCACTGCCGGCCCTCAAGCATTACCTGGAAGGCGAACATTCATTCCGAGGGGGAGAGTACTTCCAGGCGATTGCCGCGTATCAACAGGCCGCGGCCACCGATCCGGATTTCGCTCTGGCGCACTACCGGTTAGCAGCGGCGCTCGCCGCGTGTGCCATGCCCGAGGGCGCACGCCTCGCGGCAAATCAGGCACAGACACATCGCTCACGCCTCGCGCCTCACGATCGCTTGTGGCTGGATGCCCAACTCGCCTGGCTCGAGGGTCGCTCAACCGAGGCCGAGCGATTGTACTCGGACATTGTCGCTCTCTACCCCGATAACGTCGAGGCCTGGTACCTCCTCGGCGACCTGTTGGTCCATCACAACCCATATCGAGGGCGGTCCATCACCGAGGCGCGGGCGCCGTTGGAACGGGCCATTGCCCTCGACCCGGATCACATGAGCGCCATGGGGCACCTCGCACGGATCGCGGCGCTCGAAGGCCGTTCGGACGATGTCGCCGATCTGGTGGACCGGATCTTCGTCACGAACCCAGCCGGCGACCAGGGGCTTCCCATGCGCGCCCTCAAGGCGTTTACGCTGTCCGACGCGGGTGAAGAGGCGGAGGTGCTCGACGGGTTGAAGAATGCCCGTGTCCTGACGATCGGGATCGCGTTCTCGGACGTGGCGCTGTACTCGGGCAACCTGGCAGGGACCGACCGCTTCGCGCGACAGTTCCTCGCGGTGGCCCGATCGCCAGAGCTTCAGGCGCTGTGTCACATCATCCTGGCCCACATGGAGGCCATGCGTGGCCGGCATGTCCGCGCGCTCGAGGCACTCGACGAGGCACAAGAACTCGATCGCGCGTTGGCTCTCGAGATGCGTGGATTGTTCGCCGCCTGGCCGTTTTTCGTCATGGGACCCGACCACGTGGCCCGGATCCGCGACGAGCTGGGCGAGTGGGATGCCGCGGCGACCCCACCGAGCCCACAGCTGCCGTTACGCGTCCACAACGACCTGCACCCCCATCTCCGTTTCTACCTTCTCGGACTTCTCAATGCCAGGCTTGGTCATTTCGATCGGGCGAGTGAGTGTGCGGCTGCCCTCGAGTCGGCGGCTCTGGCCGGAGCAGTCGGCGCGTTTCCGGCATCGCTTGGTACCGGGGTCAGGGCCCGGATCGCCTGGGAAGAGGGAGACCACGCGAACGCCCTCCAGGCGCTCGAGGCCGATCGCCCGGAGCTCTGGTTTCAGCAGGCGGTGAGCTCTCCTTTTTTCGGCCGGATTCTCGAACGCTTCATGCGGGCCGAGCTGCTTTGGAGCCTGGGACGACACGCGGAATCGGCGTCGTGGTATCGGAGTCTGGTCCAACGCTCGCCGTTCGAGCTACCGTACCGCCCCATGGTCGAGGTCCGTCTGTACGCGCTGGCTCTGGAAGACGGCGACGCCGCGGCGGCCCGCACCCACGAGATCCGCGTGCGTGCCATGTTGGAGGATGCGGACGCGCCACTCCTCGATTCCATGGCGACGTATGCGCCAACCCTGTTCGCTGGAGGGAAATGAACCACCCTGCCTGAGGCACACCGGCGGGCGGGCTGTTACGCGGAGAGCGGCGGTCCGGACTCCGAGCGGTCACCACCGTTGCCCTGTTCCCCATCGTGGGCCAGCATGAGCCCTTCCGGCCCTATGAGCACCACCTGCCGTTCCATCCGTCGCATGAAGCTGACAAACGTGCTGGCAACGCCCGCGTCAAAAATGGTGCCGGCTCCCTGTTCGATGTACCGGAGCGCTTCGGCTGGTTCCCAGGCGGGACGATAGCTCCGCGGCGTCCGGAGCGCGTCATACGCATCGCACACCGAGATCACCTTGCTCACGTAGTGGAAGTCACGGGTGTAGTGCAGATCGGGATACCCGTGGCCATCCGGCCGGCCGTGGTGCTCGTAGGCCGCGATGGCAGCCAACTCGAACTCGGACTCGCGCCGGAGCAAGAGCCGCGCACCTTCCTCGGGATGCCGTTGAACCAGCTTCCGATCCGCCTTCGAGAGGGTGTGTTTCTGCAGCAGTTCGTGGGGCACGCGGCTCATGCCGATGTCATGCAGCAGTCCGGCGGTCCCGAAGGCGCGGATATCCTTTGATCCCATGCCGAGCGATTCCGCCAGCGTCATCGCTAGGACGGCGACGTTGATGGCGTGCATGGTGGAGTAGTCCTCGCGCGACTGGAGGTCGAGGAGCGGGATCAACACCTCGCCTTCCGCCCGCATTGCGACGGCCAGCGATCGGATCACCGCCTCCACCTCGTCGAGCGGGACCATCTCCTTGAGTGCAGCCCGCTGATACAGCCACCGCACGGTTTCGGTCTCTTCGCCGAGACGATACGGAATCGTGGCGGTCTTGAGGAACTCATCGGACAGCTCGAGGTCTCCGTCTCCGGTCACGCGGAGCATGCCGGAGGTGATGCCGGGTCGAGCCGGTAACTTCTCGGCGGGGGCCGTCGTGCCCAAACGCGAGAAGACGTCGTCCAGGAATTGGCCGTACGCTTCGCGCTCTACCTCGGCTGCAAACTCCATGCGTTGGGCCCCGAGCGCGCCGAGCCGTTTCGCCCACGGCCATTGATGCATGTCGTGCAGGGTGCGCTGGCCATGAATGACCGAGCCGTCGATGAACGAAAACGTGGCAGGCGATTCCTCGTCGAGGAGTTCGCGGAGTTTCTCGAATGATCGATCGACCACCCGGGCGCGCGCTGGGTGGCTCTCGCCGTAGAGCTGCATGGCGGACAACACGTGGGCCATGGAGTGCAGGAAGAGGACGGGGCGCTCACTCATGGCTAAACGATCACCTTGAGCCGCGGGTCGTCGGTTACCTGCCGGAGTTGGAGGTGCGCGCCTGCCGCGTCCCGCACTTGCTTGTCACGATGTCGTTCGGCGCGGCGCAACAGCGGCAGCGCCTTCGCATTCCAGCGCCAGTGAATGGTCAACGCCGTGATGGCGGCCAGCATTGTCGGAGACTTGGGCGCGATGCGCCGGAACCAGTACCAGCGCCGCGGGCCCATGGCCGTGTCGATCAGGCATTCGAGCACCGACGGATCGTCCGACGGGGCGATGGCTCGTACGGCCAGCGGCACGAGATCGTCCGGCAGGGCGTTCTTCCGCATCCGATCCACGATCGCTTGCACGGCCTCGGGCGGGCACCCTTCGCCCGCGGCGACCAATCCCAGACGGACGGTGGGCGGATCCGGTGCGCCGACCGCTTCCCGGATGGCACGGCCGCGGGTCGCGGGGTCCTGCAGCAGCAGCTTGAACCCTTCATGACGCACACGGGCGTCGGCGTGGGCCAGGCATGCCGCTGGCGAGAATTCCGGCGGCAACTCCGGCAGCATCGACAAGAGTCGGATGAGATTGCGCTGCACGTACCAGGGCGCGCCGCCGATTCGCTCCACGGCTTCCGGGCCGATTTCCGACCCAAACCGTGCCAGATATTCGAGCAGCTTGGCCCGAACCTTTCGATCCTGGGAAGCCGCCAGGGCATCGAACATCACGCCGGCGGCGTCCGGCCCGCACGCGGGCACGATGCGGCCCAGCGTTTCGGTATCGACCGACGGCGCGCTGAGGAGCACGCCGACCGTATAGGGATGCACCACGCGGGCCCGGAGCTCATGGACGATTGCATCGCCCTCTGGAGCCTGATCAATCACATCCAGCAACTCACCGACCCGCCCGGTGGCGATCAGATAGTCGGCCGCACGCAGGGTGCCAGCCTCCATCACATCACCTTCCAGGCTCATCTGCACGATGCGCTCGGGTTCCGGCGCGTAAGCGGACACCTCGTCGAATTCATCGGGGGAGAGCCGCGGCAGGCGGGCTAGAGTGCGTTCGTAGACGGCCGGCAGGGTGCCCTGGGCGTCCTGCTTGTCCCAGCGCTCGAGGAGCTGACGGATCATCTCCCGCAACGAATCGTCGGCCGCCTGACGCCGCGGACCGCCGTCATCCTCTGCGTGCGTGGCCAGCTTCTGCAGCAGCTGGAGCAGCGCCGGTGACAGGCTGCGATTCGAAGCGTTCGCCGCGGCTTCCACGAGCCGGATCACCACCTTCGCCGCCATCACGTGGGAGCTTTCGAGCAGGAAGCGACGCTGCGTGCTTCCATTGTCGCGCATGGCCAGCAACCGCTTGAGCGCATCCTCCGAGAGCTGACCGATCAACTTGGCCAGGTGCTTCTGTACGGCCACGGACTCGCCCCGACCGCGATCGCGGCACGCCTCGGTAGACTCGGTCAATGCGCCGAGGACTCGGGTGACGTACTCCGGGTTCTCACAGTGCTCTTCGATCGCCGAGGCGAGTGCCTCTGCGTCAAGCGCGGACCCCTCGTCGTCGGTCAGCTCGTCCGACACGGCGGCCCGGGCCAGCCCAAGCCAGATGAGTTTCGACCATGCCGCCGCCGCCGACGAATCCTGCTCGGCGTCGTCCGAGTCGTCGAAGAGGATGAGATGATCGTAGGACGGCGGATAGACCCGAATGTGCGGCCAGTGCGAGCGTGGCTTCGGCTCGACCGGTTGCTCCGAGCCGTCGCCGGAGGACCGAAGCAGGGTGGCGAAGAGTTCCGTCAACTCCGTTCGCTTGACACCGCGCAGCAGCTTGACGCCGCCGACGTCGCGGCGGTGCAGGTGATCGGCAAGATCGCGCAGCAGGACGTGTTTCGGGTCGGTTGGAATTCCCGCCACCAGCAGCTGGCCCGGGGCGACCCCAACCGCCACCGCGCCACGGTCGAGGAACACCATTTCCAATTTCTTGGCGAGATTGTGGATGGCCGTTTCGAGCGCCGGGTGCCCATCCGGATACATCGAGAAGCGCTGGAAGGCGCCGGAGAAGGCCACGACGAACTCCGCCAGCTCTCGCGAGAGCACCAACTTGTCGCTGCTCCCGCTTCGAGTCAGCGCATCCGTCATCTCGACTGGATCGCCGAGCTCGGCGTCATAGCGTAGCTCCGAGCGCCGGTATTCGCGCGGCTGTTGCATCACCACAACACCCTCACGAACTCCGGCATTTGCTGGGCGGTGACCATCACGAACTTCCCCCCTAGTTTAGCGGCAAACCCCACCGAGAGCGAGGTTTGGCAATGCAAGGCTTCGCACCCCGGGCCTCGCAGCGCCCCGTGACCCACTCGAGCTGCCTTACCCGCTTGGAAGAGCATGAGTTATGCCGCAGAGCGGCCGCGGGATGACCGCTCGGGAGTCGGGCAGGATTCGGCGGCGGGAGGGGCTATATTCCGTCGTTTGTCAGCGGCTATACCCACGCATCCTTACCCGTGAGCCAACGCATGTCGACTACCGCGCGCCCTACGTTCGAGAACCTGACACCCCCGACCGGCGGCATCCCCATCACCATGAGGGACGGCACACTCCACGTCCCCAGCCACCCGATCGTCCCGTTCATCGAGGGGGACGGCACGGGCCCCGACATCTGGCAGGCCTCCCAGCTGGTGTTCGACGCGGCCGTCGAGAAGGCATACGGCAAGGAGCGGTCGATCGTCTGGTTTGAGGTACTCGCGGGCGAGAAGGCCAAGGACCAGACGGGCAACTGGCTTCCGGACGATACCCTTCACGCGATCCGGCACTATCTGATTGCCATCAAGGGTCCGCTCACCACTCCAGTGGGCGGTGGGTTTCGGTCGCTCAACGTGACGCTGCGGCAACGGCTGGACTTGTACGCCTGCGTTCGGCCTGTGCGCTACTTCAGCGGCGTGCCGTCGCCGGTCAAGTCTCCCGAGAAGGTCGACATGATCATCTTCCGGGAGAACACCGAGGACATCTATGCTGGAATCGAGTACCAGGCCCAGACCGACGATGCACGCAAGCTCATCGCCTACCTGCAGGACACGCTCGGGGTCAAGTCGATCCGCTTCCCGAACACCGCCGGCATCGGCATCAAGCCCGTCTCGGCAGAGGGAACCAAGCGGCTGGTGCGTGCGGCGATCGAGCATGCTGTAAACCGTGGTCGCAAGAGTGTCACGCTGGTGCACAAGGGCAATATCATGAAGTACACGGAAGGCGCGTTCCGTGACTGGGGCTACGAGCTGGCACGTGAGGAATTCGGTGCAACCCCGATCGACGGCGGTCCGTGGTGCAAGCTGCCGAACGGGATCGTGATCAAGGATGTCATCGCCGATGCGTTCCTCCAGCAGATTCTCACCCGCCCGGCCGAGTATGACGTGATCGCCACCCTCAACTTGAACGGCGACTACATCTCCGACGCGCTCGCCGCGCAAGTGGGCGGCATCGGCATCGCGCCGGGCGCCAACATCAACTACCAAACTGGGCACGCCATCTTCGAGGCGACGCACGGGACGGCACCCAAATACGCCGGGCAGGACAAGGTGAACCCCGGATCGCTCATTCTCTCGGGCGAGATGATGCTCCGGCACATGGGCTGGGAGGAGGCCGCCGACCTCGTCATCAAGAGCCTCGAAGCGACCATCAGCCAGAAGCGGGTGACGTATGATTTCGAGCGCCTCATGACGGGAGCGACCCTCCTCAAGACCAGCGAATTCGCGCACGCCATGGTCGGTAACATGTAGCGTCCGATCCGCCATGCCCGCCACGGCCGCGGCATCCCCACCCCCCCGCTTGCAGCGACTGGCCCGCTGGGCCGGGCCGGCCGGGTACGGCGCGACGTTTCTCCTCGCCCCCCAGAGCCTCGGTGCCGACGCTCGACACGTCCTCGGGCTCACCGTGTGGATGGTAATCTGGTGGGTCACCGAGGCGCTGCCGCTCGCCGCCACCTCGCTTCTCCCCCTGGCCCTGTTCCCACTGCTCGGCGTCGCGAGCCCGCAAGAAGCCGCCGCACCCTACGCCAACCAGCTCATCTTCCTGTT
>DATHRW010000115.1:0-7259 GCA_035464955.1 Gemmatimonadales bacterium | reverse complement strand
GGCACGTACGCCATCGTCTGCCTCATCCCGTCATCGGATGGCATGCCCCACTTCGCCAAGGGCATGATCAAGGCGTTCACGGTGGTGCCCGATCCAGGCGCCCCCATGGAGCTGCCGGAGGCCGATGTCGTATTGTCCCTCACAGACTACGACTTCACCTTCTCCCAGCCGCTCACAGCGGGCCCGCACCGCATCCTGGTCCGTAACGACGGCCCGCAGATCCACGAGGTCTACATGGCCAAGCTCGAGCCGGGCAAGACACTCGCCGACTTCCTCGCCTGGAGCGAGACGCTAGAGGGACCGGCGCCGGGAGCTACCTTCAGCGGTGTTGCGCCGCTCGCCCCTGGGCTCGAAAACCTCGTCACCGTCAACGTGACCCCCGGCGAGTACGTGCTCATCTGCTACGCGCCGGACAGCGCGGACGGGAAGCCGCACTTCGCGCACGGCATGGCCAAGCAGATCACGATCAGCTGACGCGGTCCATCGCCTCGTCGAGGGCACGCCCCGCCGGAATCCGGCGGGGCGTGCCCGTTTCCGCTCCGTCTTTGCCTGGCCGCTGGAAGGCTTGGTCGTCCCGGGTCATTAGAATCCACTCATAATCGACCGCCGCGTTGCCCGCCCCCGGGGACGCGGCCTACCTTCCAGCCATGCGGATTCTCCTGGTGGAAGACGACCGCGACCTGCGGCGCTTTCTCACGAAGGCCCTCCGAGAGGAGGGCTACACCATCGATGAGGCGGCCTCCGGCGACGAGGCCCTGGACCAGGCCCTCGCGTCCAGCTACGAGTGCATCGTGCTGGACGTGATGCTCCCCGGACGGGACGGCTTCGAGGTCACGGCCCATCTCCGCACCCATGGGGTGACGACTCCCATCCTGCTCCTCACAGCCAAGCACGAGCTCGACGATCGAGTACGCGGACTCGAAGGCGGCGCCGACGATTACGTCACCAAGCCATTCGATCTGCCGGAGCTCCTCGCGCGGATCGTGGCCCTCATTCGGCGCGCTCACCTGCGACATGAAGACACCACGCTCACGGTGGGCCAGGTCTCGCTCGACCCGTTGAAACACCGAGTGATGAACGGCGACCGCATCCTCGACCTGACGCCCAGGGAGTTTGCCCTATTGGAATTCCTGATGCGGAACGCGGGTCGCACGCTTTCCCGCTCCCGTATCGCCGAAGCCGTGTGGAGTTACCAGTTCGACCCCGAGACCAATGTGGTCGACGTATACGTGAATTATCTCCGGAAGAAAGTGGCGTTCGAGTCGAGTGGCGCCGCGATTCGAACGGTCAGGGGTGTGGGCTACCGACTGGAGGCCACGTGACCGAGTCCCGCCTCGGCGCCATTCTCACCCAGCGGTTCGACCGACTGGTCTGGACCACGCTCGCTGCCTATGCGGTCCTGGTGGTCCTGGCCTTTGCGCTGGTGAGCGAGATCGGCCTCCGGCGCTCTCTCGAGCAATCAGCCGATGGCATCGAGTCGCTGCTGGGCCTCTACGTCGAACCGGGGGCGGCACCCACCACTGTGGCACCGGCCATGCTGGCCGATCAGCTGCTGGGCATGGGCGATCGGTTTATGATCACGCGCACCGTCTCCACCGGCGACGCCGTCGGCGGTCCATCGGTCTACTTCCTCTCCCCCACCATGCCAGCCAAGCGCATCGAGACGGGTGCTGAGATCGGCAGCACCCCCGATGACGTGCGTCGTACCCTGCTCCAATCCATCGCGGAGCGTGGACGCTGGCGATTTCATGTCCTCCACCGCCGCGCCGGGGAGTTCGACATTTACGTCGCCGGGAGCAGGGGGCCGTATCTCTTCGCCCTGCTGGGATTGTCCTTGGGCGCGCTCGTCCTCCTGCCGGTCGCGGCGCTGGCCGCGCGCCGGGGGGCGAACCGGACCGTCGCGCGAGCCCTGACCCCGCTGGGGCGGGTGGTCGCGGAGACACAGGACATCGGGCCCCGCGACCTCAGCCGACGGGTTGGGGTCCCCACAGGGTTGGCCGAGGTGACTGGCTTGGCCGACGCGATCAATATGATGATCGATCGGGTCGAGAGTTCGCACCAAGCCCTCGAGGCGTTCACTGCCGATGCGAGCCACGAGCTCCGGACCCCGCTCACACATCTGCGTGCCCAGGTCCAGTGGGCCCTCGCCGAGGGTCGGTCGGCGGAGGAGATCGCCGAGGCACTCGCCGCCACGGGCCGTGAGGTGGACCGCATGAGCCGCATGGTCGAGGACCTGCTTCTGATTGCCCGTGGTGAGAACCGGCAACTTGCAATCGAGCGCCAGCCGTTCGACCTAGCTCAGGTGGTGCGGGAGGTGGAAGAGATCACCGCCGACATGGCGGCCGGAGAGGACATCACCGTCCGGGCGGAACTCGACGGCCCCCTGCAGGCAATCGGCGACCCGGCCCGAACCCGGCAGATCCTGTTGAACCTGGCGGCGAACGCCGTCCGTTACACCAAACGAGGAAGCATCACGTTTACCTTCGCGCGGGAAGCGCAGATGGCCGGCGTCCACGTAACCGATACGGGGGAAGGAATCGCCCCGGAACTGTGCACCAGGATTTTCGACCGATTCTACCGCGTCGAGTCCTCCCGCAGTCGAGCGCACGGCGGCGGCGGCCTGGGCCTCACCATCGCGCAGTTGTTGGCCAAGCTCCAAGATGGCAGGATCGATGTCACGAGCGAACCCGGGCAAGGGAGCACGTTCTCTCTTTGGCTCCCCGCTGCTGAATTAGAGGGCCGTTAGAATACTCTCATTCGGCTGATTTTCCCTTCACATGCGAACGTCTCATCACGAGCTTTGGTGTGTCGTCCAACATCAACGTCACAAGGAGGCTCGTCATGGTTGCACACTTGTCTCGGCGGTGGATCGCCGGACCACTACTGACCCTTTCCGCGGTGGCTGCTGCGGGTTGCAGCGACACAGCGGACCCCACGTCACCCGCACTTTCCGATGCCATCACCGCGAACGCCGCTGGGGGGCATGGGGCTGCATCCGTCCGGTCGGGGGCCGTCTACCTGATGACCAATGCCGCCGGCCCCAACGAGGTCCTCGTGTTTCACCGGGCGGCCGACGGCTCGCTCACGGCTGGCGCGCCGGTCGCGACCGGTGGCGATGGCACCGGCAGCGGCCTCGGCAACCAGGGTGCCCTCGCCCTCACCAACAACGGCCGGATTCTCCTGGTGGTGAATGCCGGGTCGGACAACGTCTCATCATTCCGCGTGACCCCCGGAGGTCTCGAGCTGGCGGCCGTGGCTTCTTCCGGGGGCGACCAACCCATCAGCCTCACGGTGCACGGCAACCTGGTCTACGTGCTCAACGCCGGCTCACCGAACAGCATCAGCGCGTTGCGGCTCGGCAATGACGGTTCGTTGGACCCTATCGCTGGTTCCTCGCGGCCCTTGAGCGGAGCCAACGTAGGACCGGCCCAGGTCGGCTTCTCTCCTGACGGCAACGTGCTGGCGGTGACCGAGAAGGGCACCAATCTGATCACGACCTACTCGGTGGGTCCGGACGGGCTGGCGTCGGCTCCGACTTCCTTTTCCTCAGCGACGCCGACGCCATTCGGTTTCTCCTTCGACAGGAAGGGACACCTGATCGTGTCTGAGGCTGTGGGAGGGGCCACGGATGCCGCCACGGTGTCTTCGTACGCGGTGAGCTCCGACGGTTCTCTCACCATCATCGATGGTGCGGTCCCGACCACGGAGACGGCCGCCTGCTGGATCGCCATCTCAGCCAACAGCCGATTTGCCTACACCACCAATACGGGAAGCGGGACCCTGTCGGGGTTCAGCATCGACCACGGCGGCAACCTCACGCTGCTGGATGCAGACGGTGTGACCGGTGACGCGGGTACCGGCAGCAGGCCTCTGGACGCCGCGTTCTCGTCCGGTGGCCGCTACCTGTACGTGCTGGCTTCGGGAGCGTCCGAAATCGTGGTCTTCGCCATCGACGCGCACGGGGGTCTCACGGAGCTGCCGGGCGTTTCTCTGCCCGCCGGCGCCAACGGAATGGCTGCCCAGTAAAAACCTCTCCGTCGCTAGGAATCTCATCCTCCGTTTCCGGATGCCCGGGGCGGAGGGTGTGCGCGTCGGCACCCGGCATAGGCGGCGGGAGGGTCGGGACCACCACAGTCATGGCCGGGAGAGATCGGCGGTGGGCACGAACTGCGGTGGCTTGCGGAGCTGCGAGGCCTGTTCATACCCGTAGGCCAGCTTGATCAGTGTCGGCTCGTCGAACGGCTTCCCCATCATGCTCATCCCCACCGGCAGGCCGAACGCGTATCCCACGGGCACCGTGATGTTGGGATAGCCCGACACGGCGGCCGGGGATGAGCTTGCACCGAGGAAGTGATCGCCATTCACCAGATCGGTGGTCCACGCGGGGCTCCCGGTCGGGGCCACGAGAGCATCCAAGCGATGTTCCGCCATCACCACGTCGAACCCCTCGGTGCGCGAGAGCCTGCGGCACCGGGCCAAGGCCTCGACGTACGCGTCGTCGGTGAGCGGGCCCTTCTCCTCCGCCATCAGAAAGATCTCTTGCCCGAAGTACGGCATCTCCCGTTCCCGGTTGGCCTCGTTGAACGCGATCAGGTCTGCAAGGGTCCGCATCGGTGCCTTCGAGCCCAAGTTGGCGAGATAGGCGTTGAGATCGGCCTTGAACTCATAGAGCAACACCGTGAATTCGGCATCGTCGTAGTCACCGGCGTGCGGAATGTTCGCCGGGTCGATGATCTCGGCGCCGAGTCCTCGCATGACCTCGATGGCGTCGTTCACCAGGCGATCGGCGGAGTCGCTGTAGCCAAAGAAGCGCTCACGGGCCACACCGATGCGTGCGCCTTCGAGACCGCCCGGATCGAGGAACCGGGTGTAGTCATCACTTCCCTTGCCTGCATTCGACGCAGTGATGGCGTCGCGTGGGTCGGCGCCGACCATCGCGCCGAGCAGAATGGCCGCGTCGGTCACCGTGCGGGCCATCGGGCCGGCTGTGTCCTGGCTGTGCGCGATGGGTATGATCCCCGAGCGACTCACCAGCCCCAAGGTCGGTTTGATCCCCACCAGGGAACTCGCCCCGGACGGACACACGATCGAGCCGTCGGTTTCGGTACCGACCCCGACCGTCGCAAAGCTTGCCGCGATGGCGGCGCCCGTTCCCGAGCTCGAGCCGCACGGGTTTCGGTCGAGCGCATAGGGACTCAGGCAGAGCCCGCCGCGGCCGCTCCAGCCGCTCACCGAATTGGTGGAACGAAAATTGGCCCATTCACTCAGGTTGGTCTTGCCGAGGATCACGGCACCTGCCTGCCGGAGCCGTGCGGCGACGAAGGAGTCGCGCGGCGGCTTGGCCCCAACCATCGCCAGTGACCCCGCGGTGGTCTCCATGCGGTCGGCGGTGGCGAGGTTGTCCTTGATGAGGACGGGAATGCCGTGCATCGGCCCGCGAACCCGGCCGGCCTTTCGCTCGGCGTCGAGTTCCCGCGCAATCTGAAGCGCGTCGGGGTTGACCTCGATCACCGACCGGAGCGTGGGCCCGTGCCGGTCGAGGTCGTCGATTCGCGCGAGGTACAATCGGCAGAGCCGCTGCGACGTATACTTCCCGCTCCGCATGCCCTCCTGCAGCATCGCGATGGTAGCCTCTTCCAACTCGAACGGACCTGGTGCGGCGAACCGCCGCGCCCTGCTGCGCCGAAAGATCTCGGGCAGCGCCAAACACGCCGAAGCGGCGAGGCTCGACTCGAGAAAGGTGCGCCGGCTTACATCGCGGGCGTGATCGAACCGGGGATCCGATGCCGATGCCATGTGACTGGTCCTCCGAGTCAGGGTTGCCTCGTGGTGGCCCCCATGAGGAGAGCGCGACCCAACCAACACTAGTCCACCTGTTCCTCTCATCGTACAATAATGGATCATGGCAGCCACCCACCGTAACATCATCACCGCGGGCTCGTGCGTCAGTCTCACACGGGCCGGAACAACCTGCCTGGTGGAATCCCTGCCACAGGCGCTGCTGCCCCCTCAGGCAACCGTGCTCCCACCAGCCGGTGCATTTGGGGCACGCATCACGGCGGGGTAGCGATGAGGCCCCACACGAGCATACTGATAGAGACCCATGGCTGATATCCAGACCCTCCCGTTCACGATCGACCCCGAGCTCGCGGACATACGCAAAGGGTGGATTACCATCGGCGGGGTCCTGCGCGTGGAACCCGGGCGCGTTGTGCTCGAGTATCGAACGTCGATTGCGACGTTGGAGCAATCCGAGATCAAGATGCGATCGATCGGCCTCGACCAGCTCACGCGGGTCGATTACCGACGGGGAATCTTCAGCGCCAAATTAATCCTGCAAGCCAAGAGCCTCACCGTGTTCGAGGGCATGCCGGGCAGTTCGGAAGACCGCCTCGTCTTGAGCATTGCCCGGCGTGACGCGCCTACGGCGAAAGTCATTGGGTGGGAGCTGGGTACTGCCCTCGAAAATCGGAAGCTTGCTCCGCGACCCTCCGGGACCCCCGACCGCCCCTGACCATCAGGACCCGATCCGCTGGCTGGCGATGGTGATGGGCTGTGGATAGCGGATGGGGCCCAACGGGGTATCGACCGACGGGACGCCCCGCAACGTGATCTCCTTGGGTTCGCCTCCCTGCCCCGCCAGGTTCAGCGCCAGTTCCACCAGGTCCTTGGCGCTCCCCTCGAAGAAGTCGGTCAAATCGAGATGCATCGCGATGGGAATATCCTGCGCCACGCCGGGACGGAGGGCGTAGCTCGTGTCCACGCTTCCGCTGATGGTCTCGCGATTCTGCAGCAACAACGTCCAGTCGAGACGCACGAGTTGCGCTGTTACGGTGTTATCTGACGGATTCTCGGCCTGGACGTGCAGAATGAAGTCGAGCGGCAGATCGTTCCGTGCGACGGCCAACCCGAGTTGAGCGATCTCGCCGACACTCAGATCTTGATAGGCTTGGATCCGGCTCATGGCCACGCCGGCCAGACGCATGTCGCCGACCCTGTCCAGCGAAAAGTCCACGTGTCGGAGCGCCGCAACGCCGCGAATCGTGGTGCACGCGCTCACCGCGAGCACCAGGCTGCTGGTGAATAGGACGACGGTCGACCGCGACGCGAGCCTCATGGTTATCCTCTCAGTGGGGATTGGTGAGATCCGATCAATATGAGCTGAACCCGCTCCATTCCTGAATCCTGTAGATCACCCGCTTGAGCCAAGACCGGTCCTCGTACGCCTCGTAGCCAAGGGTGTAGTGGCCGCCCGCGTT
>DATHRW010000114.1:0-14382 GCA_035464955.1 Gemmatimonadales bacterium | reverse complement strand
GCCGGACGTTCTCGTCCGAGGAGGCCGGTCTGCTCCAGGATCTGTCCGAGCGCTTCACCCTCCGATTCTTCCGTTTCGGCACCGATGTGGCCCGGCACGATCGTGCCCAGCCGCTCGGATTCGGAGAGACTCGGACCAATTTGGGCGGGGCGCTGGCAGGGGTTCGCCGGGAGCTGACCGGGGTCCCGCTGGCGGGCGTCGTCGTGGTCACGGATGGAGCGGACAACGTGGCGGACAACCTGGCCGAATCCGTGCTCCAGTATCAATCGGACGGCGTTCCCATCTACACGGTCGGTGTGGGCCGGGAGGTCTTGCCGCGCGACATCGAGCTCAGCCGCGTCGAGGCTCCGCACCAGGTCCTGAAGGGGTCCTCGGTGATGGTCGACGTCATGCTCACTCAAAGCGGCTTTCGCGGCGAGCGGGTCACGCTCAACGTCGAGGATGGCGGTCACATCGTGAACTCCCAGGAGGTGCGCCTGGCGGGTGATCGCGAGGCCACCGTGGTCCGGGTCAAGCTCACCGCGACCGAGGCCGGGGCACGCCTGTTCCGATTCCACGTACCGCCGCAGCCCGGCGAACTCATCAGCGAGAACAACGCCCGCGACGTGATGATCTCGGTCGAGGACCGCCGGGAAAAGATTCTCTACTTCGAGGGGGAGCCGCGCTTCGAAGTCAAGTTCATCCGACGCGCGTTGGAGGATGATCAGAACATCCAGGTCGTGACGCTCCAGCGCACGGCGGAGAATAAGTACTTACGACTCGGCGTGGACGATCCGGATGAGCTCGTCGCGGGATTTCCGGCAACGCGGGAGGAGCTCTTCGCGTACCGCGGCATCATCCTGGGTAGCGTCGAAGCCAGCTACTTCACCCACAGCCAACTCGTTCTGCTCGAGGAGTTCGTGGGGCAACGCGGCGGAGGCTTGTTGGTGTTGGGCGGGCGGCGCGCATTCGGCGAGGGTGGATACGCGGGGACACCGCTCGAAACCGTGCTGCCCGTTGTCCTCCCGCGCACCGCGGACGCGGAATTCTTCAGCGAGGTTGCCGTCGGGCCCACCCCGGCAGGCCTCGTCCACCCGGTCACCCGGTTGGTCGATGACGGAACGCAATCCCGCGAACGATGGACCGGGCTTCCTCGAGTGTCACTGCTCAACCCGATCATCCAGAGCAAGCCCGGGGCAAGCACCCTGCTCACGGGCCGGTCGGACGCTTCGCGTGAGTCCTATGTGGTGCTGGCCTTTCAGCGCTATGGCAAGGGAAAGGCTATTGCCTTCACCCCGCAGGATTCCTGGCTGTGGCAAATGCACGCCGACGTCCCGCTCGACGACATGACACATGAAACCTTCTGGCGTCAGATGCTTCGCTGGTTGGTCTCAAACGTGACCGATCTGGTCACCGTCGCGACCCCAACGGAACAGGTCGAGCCCGGCGAGACCATCACCATCACCGCCGATGTCCGCGACTCGAGCTACCTGGGCGTCAACGGTGCCCAGGTCACAGCGTCCGTCACCGATGCCCTGGGTACCGAAACCGACTACCCAATGGAATGGACCGTGACGGAAGATGGGGTCTACCGCACCAGCCTCCCCACGGAGCTTGCCGGCCGATACGACGTCCGGGTCCTGGCGCGCCGAGGAGACGCCGTGCTCGGCGAGGGCCACGCGGCCCTTCGAGCGGAGCCCCAACCAACGGAGTTCTTCAGCCCCGCAATGCGGGCCGATCTGTTGAAGGAGGTGGCGGCCCAGACCGGCGGGCGCTTCTACACCGAAGCAACCCTCGGCGGACTGGCCGAGGACGTCCGGTACACCGAGAGCGGTATGACGCGGCTCGAGTCCCATGACCTGTGGGATAGTCCTGTTCTGTTCCTGGCCTTACTCGCGATCGTCAGCCTGGAATGGCTGCTCCGCCGGCGCCGGGGCTTGGCATGATGCGCCCGATCCTGCTGGTCTCAGCACTCTGCCTGCCGCTCGCCACGCTGCCCGCGCAGACGCACCTCGTGGTCGTGGTAGGACTTGGCGGTGAAGCACGGTATCGCGACACCTTCCACGCGTGGGCGCTGGAATTGATCGACGCTACCACCGGCCGCTACGGGGTGCCGGTCGACAACGTCATCTACCTCGGTGAGTCGGCCGGTCGGGATACGACGCGCATCGCGGCCCGCTCCACCATGGAGAACATCGAGCAAGCCCTCACGGACCTGGCGGGACGCGCCGAACCCAACGCGCAGGTGATTGTGGTGCTCATTGGCCATGGGAGTGCGCGCGACGGCGAGCCCAAACTCAATTTGCCCGGCCCCGACCTGACGGCCGTGCAGCTCGCGCGGCTGCTCGATGCGTTCCCCACGCAGACGATCGTCGTCGCCAATTTCGCAAGCGCTAGCGGAGGCTTCATCCCCGCCCTGTCCGGGCCGCGACGGGTCATCATGACCGCCACCAAGAGCGGAACGGAACGAAATCAGGCCCGCTTCGGCAAGTTCTTTGTCGAGGCATTTGCCGGGGGGCAAGCGGATGTCGATCACGATGGAATCGTCTCCGTGCTCGAAGCTTTCACCTACGCACGACGAGAAGTGGCTCGCACCTACAGCCAAGAAGGCACCCTGCTCACGGAGCACGCCCTGCTCGACGATAACGGGGACAAGACTGGGAGCTACGAGCCCGATCCTACAACGACCGACGGAGCACTCGCTCGGACCATCACCCTCGGATACAGCGCAGCAGGTCCCATCGCGCGCGACCCGGAGCTCGCGGCCCTGTACGAGAAGAAGCGGGTCATCGAACAGGCCATCGCCGCATTGCAGCGCGACAAGGGTCGGCTGGAACCCGCGGTCTATGAGCAACGACTGGAAGCGATCCTGCTCGACCTCGCCGCAACCAACAAGACCATCCGCGACCGGGAGGACGGCACACCATGATCCGACGAGCCCGACCGATCACGGGAGTGGTGCTCGGACTCGCTGTGTCGGCCTGCGGGTCGCGCGGTCACGCGCAGGCAACACTGGCGCAGGCCGATTCGCTGGCCAGCGCGGGAGAATATCGGACGGCCATCGAGGCCTACCGCGGACTGAGCCGCCGCGAGCCATCCTGGCAGACAACTCGCAGGCTCGCCAGCAGCCTGCAGGCAATCGGTGACTACGTCGACGCGGAACAGACGCTTCGCTCGGCCATCGAAGATTCGGTGCCTGACGCCCACGAGCTTTGGAATGCGCTCGGCGAGGTCCTCGCTCGCCAGGGACGGGACGTGGACGCTCGCGAGGTGTACGAGCGCGCCATCGCGAGCGGTGCGGCCGACCGGCTCTCGGCCGAGCTCAACCTTGCCGTCGCGAGCTTCGACCGCGGCGAACTCGACGCGGCGACGAGGCAATTCGACACATTCATCGACGTGTACAATCGTGGAGCGGCACGGACGGCAGCCGACTTCAGGGCCGTTGCGCGAGCCGTCCGCTACCTCGGACGCACCGACCCACAACTCTACAAGGACGCGCTGCGGGCATACGACGAGGCCGTCGCCTTGGACCCGCAGGATCTCGACATCCAAGTCGAGATCGGCAACCTGTTTCTCGAGAAGTACCGGGCCGACGAAGCCACGACGACCTTCACTGCCATTCTCGAGCGCAATCCCAACCACGCCGATGCCATTCTCGGCCTGGCTCGCGTGAAACACTTCGACGGTTCGAGCGACGCCTACGCCCTGGTGCAGCGGAGCCTCGGGATCAACCCCAATCTGGTTGGGGCCCGTGTATTTCTCGCTCGTCTGTACATCGATTTGGAGGATTTCGCCTCGGCCGCGTCCGAGGCCGAACGGGCGTTGGCCGTCAATCCGCGAGCGGTCGACGCCTTGGCCATGATGGCGGCAGCTCGTTACCTGGCCAATGACTCCGCCGGTTTCGTTCAAGCCCGTGACAGTGCCCTCAGAATCGATCCGCGGAACTCGGCATTCTTCACCACCCTGGCCGAGCTTGCCGCCCGGAATCGTCTCTACCAGCAGGCGGTCGATTTTGCGGACGAAGCGGTGCGGCTGGACTCGCTGGCTTGGCGTGGGTACGCGCTTCGCGGCTTGAACCGTCTTCGCACCGGCGCCATCGCCGAGGGTCGGCGCGACCTGGAGACGGCCTTCGCCGGTGACCCGTATGACCTGTGGACCAAGAACACGCTCGACCTGCTCGATGTCGTCGGGCAATACGTCGAAATCCGCTCACCCCGGTTTCAACTGGTGCTCGATCCCAAGGAGGCGGAAGTGGTCCGGCTCTATCTCGAGCCGCTGGCCGAGGAAGCGTATGACCGCCTCGCGACGCGCTACGGGGTCAGGCCGTCCACGCCGATCCGGGTGGAGGTGTATCCCCGGCACGCCGACTTCTCGGTCCGGACAATCGGACTTGCCGGGCTCGGCGCTTTGGGGGTGAGCTTCGGTCCCGTCATCGCGATGGATGCACCCTCGGCGCGCCCGCCCGGCGACTTTCATTGGGGTGCGACGTTCTGGCATGAGTTGGCCCACACGTTTCACATGACGGCAAGCGGGCATCGCGTCCCGCGATGGTTCACCGAGGGCTTGGCGGTGCTGGAGGAGCGTCGAGCGCGCCCCGGGTGGGGCGACGATGTGACACCCGGGTTTCTCATCGCGTTTCGCGAGGGACAGCTGGCGCCGGTGAGCAACCTCAATCAAGGTTTCATGCGGCCCGCGTACCCGGAACAGGTGATCTACTCCTACTACCAGTCGTCGCTGGTATTCGAGTTGATCGAACAGGAATACGGCTTCGAGGCCATTCGGCACATGCTCGCGGCCTATCGCGACGGCGCACAAACCCCGGATGTGTTTCGCACCGTACTGCGCATTGAGCCCACGGCGCTCGATCAGAAGTTCACTTCCTTCCTCGAGACGCGTTTTGCGACCGCACTTGCCGCCCTGCGTCACGGAACCGGTGACCACAGAGCCCCAGGGCGGGACGTGATCGGCCGCCGGGCTTCCGCGGACACGACCGACTTCGCCGTGCAGCTGGGGCTCGGAAAGGCACTCTTCTCTGAAGGTCGGCTGGAGGAGGCGCTGGTCCCGCTCCGCCGGGCCAAGGCGCTCTTTCCGGAGTATCTCGGCAGCGACAGCCCTCGGTGGCTACTTGGCCAGGTCTACCAGGCTCAAGGACAGCTCGATCAGGCCGCGGCGGAACTCACCGAGCTCACGGCTCGTAATGCCAAGCACTACCCTGCGCTCCAGGCACTGGCCGAGATCGAAGCTGAACGCGGCAGTCCGGACCGTGCCGCCCGTGCCCTCGAATCGCTCATGTTCGTATACCCGTACGACATCGCGCAGCACCGGATGCTCGCCGGTTATGCGCGGGCCCGAGGTGAGGAGGCTACCGAATTGCGCGAGCGGCGCGCCGTGCTGGCCCTCGACCCGGTGGATCGGCCGCAAGCGCTCTACGAACTGGCGCGCGCCTACCGGGATGCAGGCGATCGGACAGCAGCGCGTCGCACGGTGCTCGAGGCCTTGGAGCAGGCGCCCAACTACCAGGAAGCCCTCGACTTGTTGCTCGAGTTGCAGGCCACGCGCAGCCCAGGCACGGAGTAAACCGGATGAAGATTCGATCTCCTGTGTTGGTGTCGGCGGCCGTCGCGCTCGCCGCGCTGCCTGCCACCGCCCAACACCGCGCTCCCGGTACCGACCGGACCGACCGCTTCAATGTCGGCTATGACGGCCGATACACGTTTGTGCGCTTGGCCTACACTCCGATCACCAGCCGTCAGCGCGGCGGGGGCGGGTTCTTCGGCGGGGCGGACTACCAGTGGAACCACGATTGGCCCCGCGCCGATCGGAACTTCTCCAAGATCCTCGGCGAGTTGACCGCGATCGAGGCGCGCCTCGACGGGGGCAACGTGCTGTCGGTCGGCGACCCCGAGATCTTCAAGTACCCCGTGGCATATCTCGTCGAACCGGGGTACATGACGTTGACCGATGAGGAGGCGGACAATCTTCGCAACTACCTGCTCAAAGGCGGCTTCCTCATCGTCGATGACTTTGCCGACAATTTTTCCCAGGGGCCTGAGTGGGGCAACTTCACCCAATACATGCGCATGGTGTTGCCCGAGGGCCACTTCATCCAACTCGCCCCGGATCACCCGCTGTTCAATTCGTTCTTCACGATCGAGTCGCTCGACTTCTATCATCCGTACCGCGGGGTTCCATCCAAATTCTTCGGCCTGTTCGAGGATAACGACCCCACGAAACGCCTGCTGGTGATTGCGAATTACAACAACGATATCGGTGAGGCGTGGGAATACTCGGAAACCGGATTTTTCCCGGTGGACATTACCAATACCGCGTACAAGCTCGGAGTAAACTACGTCATGTACGCCATGACGCACTGACGCCTTTTATCCAGGAAGCCCCATGACGACCCAGATCGAGTCAGCCGCCCACGATACCGTTGACGACTTGGCTTTGGCCCGGCAGCTCAAGGCCGGGCGCGACAAGATCTTCACCGAACTCCGCAAGCTCATCGTCGGCCAGGAACCCGTCATCGAGCAAGTGCTGCTGACGTTGCTGGCCGGAGGCAACAGCCTCATCGTGGGGGTTCCGGGGCTGGCCAAGACGCTGCTCATCCAGACGATTGCCCGCGTGCTCGATCTCAAGTTCTCACGGATTCAGTTCACCCCGGACCTCATGCCGTCCGACATCATCGGAACGGACTTGGTGCAAGAAGATCCCGAGAGCGGTGAGCGGCGCATGGTGTTCATGCCGGGCCCGATCTTCAGCAACATCATCCTGGCCGACGAGATCAACCGCACGCCGCCCAAAACGCAGGCTGCACTGCTCGAGGCCATGCAGGAACACCGGGTGACCGTCCAGGGCCGCACCTACACGCTGGATGAACCTTTCTTCGTGTTTGCAACGCAAAACCCGATCGAGCTGGAGGGTACCTATCCGCTTCCTGAGGCCCAACTCGACCGGTTCATGTTTCACATTACTATGGATCACCTGCCGGAGCGGGAAGAGATGGACGTGGTGCGAAGCACCACGGCGATTCAAGACCCGCAGTTCGAGCATGCTGTCGACGGACCGGCACTGGTTGCCTTCCAGCGGTTGGTCCGCCAGGTGCCGGTGTCCGACCCGGTGCTCCAGTATGCGGTGTCACTCGTTCGCCATACCCGGCCCAAGGACCCCCGTGCCCCCGAGGCGATCCGGCAGTGCGTGTCCTACGGGGCCAGTGTCCGGGCGGCTCAGTACCTCGTCTTGGGTGGGAAGGCCCGCGCGCTCACTCAGGGTCGGCTCCACGTCACGTTCGATGATGTGAAAGCGCTGGCGCACCCGGTGCTCCGGCATCGGGTCCTCACCAACTTCTACGCGGAATCGGAACGCATCACCTCGGACGATCTCATCGATCAGCTGTTGGAGACGGTGGCACCGCCGTCCTCGGGCCTGTGACAACTCGTTTTCTCGACCCCAAGGTCTTGGCGCGCATCGACCGGCTCGATCTCCTAGCCCGGACGGTGGTGGATGGTTTCGTCGCCGGCCTGCATCAGTCGCCTCACCTCGGGGTCTCAGTCGACTTCGCGGAGCACCGGGCGTACATGCCGGGTGATGACATTCGCCGCATCGATTGGCGTGTGTACGGACGGACGGATCGCCTCTATGTCAAGGAATTCGAGGCGGAAACCAACGCCAACATCAGCATTCTCATCGACATCTCCGCGTCGATGGACTATGCGAGCCAGGGAATCTCGAAGCTGGATTACGCCCGCTACCTGGCCGCAAGCCTAGCCTATTTCTCCTTTCACCAACGCGACCGGGTCGGACTGGTCACCTTCGATCAGGATGTGGTAACCCAGGTACCGCCAACCGGCCGACGGCTGGACACGATTCTCCATTCGATCGATCGCATCACGCCGGGCGGCCGGGGTCAGCTCGACCTCCCGCTTCGCCGCATCGCCGAGAGCATTCGCCGCCGAAGCATTCTCGTGTTGATTTCGGATCTGTACGAGCCGCCGCCGGACATTCTCACGGCGATCAACCGACTTCGGCGGCGGGGCAACGATCTCATCGTGTTCCATCTCCTCGACCCCGCCGAGGTCGAGTTCACCTTCGACGAGGCGACCCAATTCGAGGACCTGGAGACCGGTGAGCGGATTCCCGTGCTGCCCGCCCGGGTCCGTGCCGGATATCGTGGCCTGATGCAGGAGCACGTGGCCGAGCTCACTCAACGAATGGGCCAGAACCGCATCGACTACTATCTCATCGAAACGTCGAAGCCGCTCGACCACGCCCTGTTCCATTACCTCAGCCGGCGGCACCGTATGTCGCGAGTCCGCTGATGGGTTTGACGTTCCTGGCTCCCTTCTTCCTCGCCGCCCTGGCTGCCTTGGCAGTTCCGGTCCTGGTGCATTTGACGCACCGGAGCCGGAAGGAGGTCGTCCGGTTTCCGTCGCTGCGCTTCCTCGATCAGGTGCCCTACCGAGCGGTCCGCCGGCAGCGCATTCGGCACTGGGCACTGTTCGCCGCGCGGTGCCTGGCGCTGGTACTCCTGGCCCTCGCATTCGCTCGCCCGCTGCTAGACCGCCTGCGCGGTACGGGCCCGGCGGATGCGGGAAGCACCGAGCATGTGATCCTGCTCGATCGGTCGTACAGCATGGGCTACAGCAACCATTGGCAGCGGGCGCTCGAAGCCGCCCGCGATGTTCTGGATGCGCTCGGCCCCGGCGACAAGGTCTCCCTCGTAACCTTTGCCGATGAGGCGAGCTTCGTCGCCGAGGCATCCTCCGATCCGGCTGCGCTCCGCACCACCCTCGGCGGTCTCACGCCCGGCCCCGGACGCACCCGATTCGCACCGGCACTCCAGGTCGCGCGGCAGCTGCTCGACCGATCCGAGCTGGCGGATCGTGAGGTCGTGATGATCAGCGACTTCCAGAACCAAGGGTGGGAGCGCTCAGCCGATGTCGGCTTGCCGCGTGGAACCCGCTTTCGCACGGTCGATTTGTCGGTGGCAGAACCGGTCAACGTGTTGGTATCGGACGCACAAATTCAACGCGGTGAACGGGGCGGGCGCGAGGAGGTCTATGTCTTGGCCCGAGTGGTCAATCAGGGCGAGGCCGCCGTGAGAGGTCTCGCGGTAGAACTCGAGGTAGATGCCGCAGCGGTGGACCGCAAACTGGCCGACGTCGGGGCACGAAGCGCCGCGACGGTTCGATTCGGGCCGCTTGCCCAACCATCGGCCACTGCCCGCGCGACGGTTAGGACAGCGCGCGATTCGCTGACGCTGGACAATGCCTTTCACTTCGTGCTCCCCCCACGCCCCACCGTGTCGATCCTGATCGTGGAGGCGGCCACCGGCGGCCGCGGAACCCTCTACCTTCGACAGGCGCTCCGTATCAGCCACGAACCGGCCTTCCTGGTGGAGTCACGCCGGGTCGACCGGCTCCGGCCCGAGGATTTGGCCGACCGGGCGGTCGTGGTGCTCAACGATTGCCCGTTCCCGGGTGGCCAGGCCGGACGGGACCTGATCGAATTCGTGCGCGATGGCGGAGGGCTGTTGACCGTCCTCGGCAGTAGGAGCAATCTGAGCAGCTGGCCCGCCGACTCGCGCTCACTTCTCCCCGGCACGTGGGGAGCGCCGATCGACCAGCTCCCGATGCGCGGCGTTGCACTCGGTAGCATCGACTACGCCCATCCGGTATTTGCCGCCTTTAGCAGCCCGGAGCATGGAGATCTGTCATTGCCCCGGTTCTATCGCTACCGGCCGCTCCAGATGGACTCCACGGCCACCGTGGTGGCGCGGTTTTCCGACGGCGGTGTGGCGCTCGCGGAGCGCACCATCGGCCAGGGAAAGTCGCTCATGTGGGCCTCGGCACTCGACAACGCGTGGAGCGATTTGCCGATCCAGCCGGTCTATCTGCCCGTCGTTCACGAGATGGCCCGCCACCTCGCCGGCCGCCGGACGGACCCTCCCTTCTATGCCTCGGGTCAGATTCTCGATCTGTCCCACTACGTCGATCGTCTGACCGGCACGCGGGGAGCAACGCTCGACGAGGTCGTTGTGGAAACCCCAGGGGGAACGAGCGTCTCCAAGACCACGGCCGGTGAGAACCGCTTTCTGCCCTTGGATGAGGCGGGTTTCTACGCACTGCGGCCCACCGGGAGGCGCATCGCCGTGTATCCGGTGGCGGTCAATGCCGACCGCACGGAATCGGACCTCAGCCCGCTCGATCCGGAAGAGTTCAGCGCGGCGGTGACCGCGGATACCGGGCCTGGAGCGCTCGAACCCAGCCAGGCGGCCAGCCTGACACCGGCGGACCGCGAGCGGCGTCAATCGCTCTGGTGGTACTTATTGGCCGCGGGGCTGTTGGTGCTCGGCGCTGAATCGATCGCCGCGAACCGATTACCCTTCGTGGCGAGAACCGAACGCGCCGAGGAGGCATCGAGTGGCTAGCTTCTCCGAACACAAGCACATCTCCGCTCAGGAGGAGTTGCTCCAGGTGGTCCGCACGGTGCGGACCCGTTGGCGCCTCAGAGTGTTCCTGCGCGGGGCGGCTATTCTGGCGCTTGCCACCGTTGGCATGATGCTGCTGGCCACCTACGGCATCGATCGGTTTCGGTTCGATGACACCGCTGTTCTAGTGTTTCGGGTATTGCTCTACGCGGTGATCGGTGGTGTGGCCATCTGGTACGTCATTAAGCCCCAGCTCAGAGACGTGTCGGATGAGCGAGTCGCATTGTACCTCGAGGAGCACGAACCTTCGCTCGACGGCGAGGTGCTGAGCGCGGTCGAGTTCGGCCGGCCGCACGAACCCGGTGTTCCGCAGACGGGCTCCACCGTCTTGATCGAGCAGGTGATCGCGTCCGCCGTCGATCGCTGCCGTGCGATCGATGATGGCAAGCGAGTCGACCGACCCGCGCTCCGTCGCTCGACCGGGGTCGTGGCGGGGTCTACGGCCTTTGGTGCGCTGCTCCTCTTGCTCGGTCCCGCCTTCCTCCACAATGGCGCTCCCCTGCTCCTCATGCCCTGGCGGGCACTCGGCATCAACCCGTACCGCATCGTGGTCGAGCCCGGGAGCGTGACCGTGCCGCGGGGATCGGACCTCACCGTGTCGGCTCAGTTGAGAAATTTCGACGCCGACGAGGTCGACCTCGTGGTCAAGTCTGCCGAGGCAGCACAATGGGATCGCTGGCCGATGACCCTCGAAGATTCCGCAACGGGGTTTTCGGTCATGGTGTTCGACCTGTCGGAGCCACAGGAGTATTTCGTGGAGGCCAGCGGCGTCCGGTCACCGGTGTTCCGCGTCGATGTGGTCGATTTGCCGTACGTGAAGGACATCGCCGTGGAGTACCATTTCCCCGGATATACCGGACTCCCGCCACAAACCCAGGAGGGCTCCGGCGATGTCATCGCCTTGACGGGCACCCGCGCCATGGTTCACATCACGTCGACGCTCGAGGTGAACGCCGGAGTGCTTCTCGTCGAACCAGGCGACACTGTCCCGTTGACGATCGAAGCGGATGGCACGCTCACCGGAACAGTCACGGTTCGGGAGGAAGGAACGTACCGGGTCCTGCTGGAGAGCGCGCAGGGCGACCTGGTGGTCGCTTCGCCTGATTATCTCATCGACCCGTTGTCCGACCAGCCGCCCAGCGTGTCGTTCGCCAAGCCGGGCCGCGACATCTCCGTGTCGAGCCTCGAAGAGGTCTCGACCGAGGTGCACGCGCAGGACGACTACGGCGTCGCAACGGTGGACCTCGTCTATGCCGTGAACGGCGGCGAGGAGCAGACGCTCTCGCTCTGGTCGGGGAACCGATCGCTGAAGGAAGTCTCGGCGGGTCATACGTTCTTCCTGGAGGAGTTGGAGCTCGAGCCCGGCGATTTCATCTCCTATTATGCAAAAGCATCGGACGGACGCCGTGGTGCCTCGAGGCAGGAGGCCGTGACCGACATCTACTTCATGGAGATTCGGCCCTTCGACCAGAGCTTCCGGCAGGCCGATCAGCAGCCCGGCCAGGGCATGAGCTCGGTCGGTGGGGAGCTGTCGGAGCGGCAACGCCAGATCATCGCCGCGACCTTCCGCATCGTGCGCGACAGCCTCCGCTACAATGACAAGGAATTCCGCGAGCACATGTCCACCGTGACGCTGTCGCAGGGGCGGCTGCGAGAAGAGGTGACCACCTTGGTCGAGCGGATGCGTACCCGCGGCGTCGTGGGCATGGACTCGACGTTCGCCCTCGTCGCGGAGGCGCTGCCGAAGGCCATCGAAGAAATGGAGGCCGCCGAGGCCGAGCTGGGCCAGCGGCAGCCGAAAGCGGCCCTCCCGCCCGAGCAGCGGGCCCTGCAGCAACTGCAGCGTGCCGAGGCCGCGTATCGCGAAGTCCAGGTTGGATTTGCCCAGGGTGGCGGAGCGCCCGGTCAGGACGGGGAGATCAGCGAGGAGCTCGCGGACCTGTTCGAACTCGAGCTCGATCGCATGCGCAACCAGTACGAGCAGGTGCAACGCGGCAACCAGCA
Source organism: Gemmatimonadales bacterium (assembly GCA_035464955.1). Lineage (GTDB taxonomy): Bacteria > Gemmatimonadota > Gemmatimonadetes > Gemmatimonadales > GWC2-71-9 > JABDII01. The sequence goes on along the minus strand of DATHRW010000114.1, from coordinate 1,910 downwards.
GGCAGCGGACCAGACCATCGACGACACGTTGGAGAAGCTGAAAGAGCTGGCCCGGCGGCAGCAGCAGGAAAATGAACGGCTTCGCGCTCGAGCTCAGGCCGGTCAACCACCCCCGTCGGGCGGCGGTGGCGGTGGGCAACGGCGCCTGGCGGACGAGGTGGAGCAGGAAGCTCGACGGCTCGAGCAGCTGGCCCGTGAGCAATCGATGCCAGACCTCGCGGAAACTGCCCGAGGGTTGCGTGAGGCCGCCGAGGCCATGCGACGGGCCGCCTCTGCACGGGGTTCCAACGGAACGGCACAGGGATCGTCCGCCCTCGAGGAACTCAGAGAGGCGCGGCGTCGGCTCGAGCGGACCCGTGAGGGGCGCCTTACCCGGGACATCGAGGATGCCCGCCAACGTGCCGAGCGGCTGCTGGAGCAGGAGCGGCGGATGATGCAGGAACTCGAGCGCCTCGATCCTGCCAATCCTGCTGCAGGCGAGCGACTCCGGCAAATGGTCGACCGCAAGGGCGCGATGGCAGCGGAGCTGGGTCATCTGGAAGAACAGCTCGACCAGGCGGCACGCGACGCCCGTCGTGACCAAACCGAAGCGTCACGCCGCCTCGGTGAAGCCGCGGGATCGATCCGCGACAACCAGCTCAAGGAGAAGCTGTTGTACTCTCGCGGCGTCATCCAGGGTCGGTCCCAGGACTACGCTCGCAACTTCGAAGAACAAATCCGAACGGACTTGGAAGAGCTCCGCGACAAGATCGACGAGGCGACCGGCGCCCTCGGTCCCTCACGCGAGCGGAACATGGAGGAGGCCCTCGACCGTGCCCGCGAGGCCGTGACCGGGCTCGAGTCCCTGGGCGAGCGCATGGAGCAGCGGGCCGAATCCGGAGCCGAAGGCCAGCCAGGTCAGGAAAGCGACCCGGAGCGAAGGCTCCGACCCGGTCAGCAGGCGGAAGGCCAGCAAGGTCAAGCAGGTGAACCCGCCGAGGGGCAACAACAGGCCGAGGAAGGGCAGCGGCCCCGGGACGGCGGTCAGCCAACCGCCACGGGACGTCCGGCTGGCCAACCGGGCCGGTTCTCTCCTGAGGACGTCCGCCAGTGGCGCCGGGAAGCCGACCAGCGCAGGCGTGAGCTTCAGAACCTTCGCAACCAGCTCCGTCAGGAAGGCATCGAGACCGGCGAGCTGGACCGGGTGCTCTCGGGCATGCGCGACCTCGGGATGAGCGACACCTACGAGGACACTCGATCAGCCATCCGCCTCCAACGCGAGCTGTTGCAGAGTCTCAAAGAATTCGAGTACGGCCTCCGCCGCGCATTGACAGCACCCGACGCCGATCGGCTCGAGCAGGTGGGGAGCGACAAGGTGCCGCCGGAATACCGGGATCTGGTGGAGGAATACTACCGGGCGCTCGCGGGAGGGAGACGATAGAAGCAGGGATAGGAAGTAGGAAGTGATGAGCAGGAATGAGGAGGCAAGTCACTCGTACTCCCTACTCTATAGCCGAGTCCGCGCAGTAACGCTCCTGCTGGCGGCACAGAATGACTCGGACTCGGTCCAGGTCGATTTCCTCCCACTGCGTTTCGCCGTTCACGACCCCGTCGGCGGCGCCGACGACGGCCCCGGTAGCCGCGCCCGCTGCCGCTCCCCGGGCAACGTTACCGCCAATGTCCGCGTCGTAGGTATCGAAGAAGTCAAACGCCTCGGAGAGGAGGCTCCCTACCAAGCCGAAAATGGCCCCACCAACTGCGCCCAACCCCGCTCCCTTCATCGCCCCCTTGGCGACGCCGGCGCCGGTCCGCTTGTTCCCACGATAGAGCTCGATCCTAGTGAGCCAACCGGTAGGTACTTCCAAGTGGTAGCCGCGGCCCTTGGGCCCCATGGCGTGGAGCACCAGGGTGTCTCCCTCGAGCCCGACAAG
>DATHRW010000113.1:0-8579 GCA_035464955.1 Gemmatimonadales bacterium | reverse complement strand
ACGCCTCGTAGTCAAGGGTGTAGTGGCCGCCCGCGTTTGTCCACAACCGTTCGTAGTAGCGGCCAATGTCCTCCGCCAGACGGGAATCGGGGGGGGCTGTCACCTTCACGTCCGCCTCGAGATTGAAATCGTCCAGATTGCGCCGAGTCAGGTTGGCGGATCCGCCGATCGCGACGACATGGCTCTCGTGCCGCCCGAGGACCAGTTTGGTATGGAACTGTTCCCCGTGGGTGTCGTACCAGCGCAGGGCGATGCGCCCGCCGGACTGGGTGACGAGCTCGTGCGCCACCTGTCGATTGGGGATCCCGCCCTTCTGGCGCCCAAAGGCATCCTTGTTGGGATCGAGAATCAGCCGGATGCCGACGCCCCGCCGGGCTGCGTCCAGGAGCGCCCGGATCACCGAGCGATCTGACAGGTAGAACATGGCGATATCCAGCCGATCACTACCCTGGAGGGCCCCGATTTCTTTGAGCAGCCCCCGCTTGATCTGTCCCTCGGTCAGGTATTGCACCGTCATTCCTGGATCGCCGATGACCGCCGTATCCACGCGATCGGCAGGTGGTTTGGCGCCCGAAAACAGGAGGACGGCGCCCTCGGCCAGGAGCGCGTCCTGGCAGGGCCCTCCCCGCATGACGAACGCGATGTTCGAGTGGAAGCCTGAGGCGTCATGCGGATTCGCCGAGGCAACGAGGCACTCCCGCTCGGTGACGATCACTTTTCGATGGTTGGCCTTGAAGTTGAGCAGTCTGAGATACGACCGGAGCGTCACTTTCTGGCCCGAGCTGGTGAGCGGATGGGGCAGGAACCCCTCGCCACCCGTGCCAAGCCATTGAAGAAATGGGCGCCACAGGGCGGAATACGCCGGATTCGAGTCGCGCAGCTTGGTTGGATCGGTCACCACGACCGTGATGCCATTGGCGCGGAGACTCAGGATTTCCGCGCTGGTGTATGCCCCGTAGAAGGTGTTGATCTCGTCTGTGATGAACGTGATCTGAACGTCGGGCGAGGCCCGCTTCTTCGCGATCAACCGTTCGGAGAGACGCTCGGCCAGCGGCAGATACTCGCGATCGCCGCCGTGCTCTCCGTTGAAGAGGAACATGTCGATCAGGATGAACCGATCGGCGCGATCGATCAGCTGGAACACCCGGTCGAAGATGGCCTGTTCGACCACCTGCCCGCTGTCGCGCTCGTAGGTGAGATCGGCCAGAAACTCGACGGGAACGCCGCGGTGCTCCACCCCGGCAAACGAGAGGCCGGCCGGAAGCGGCCGCGTTACACCGCGGATACACATGGTGGCCCAGAGTGCCGCCAGGAAGACAGCGACGATGGCGGTGAGCTTGCGCCTCACGTGACGCATGAGCGGCCGCTATGGACATGATCCGAGGCAAACAGGGGACACACCCTCAACAGGTAGGGTCCCGCAGCAAGAATGCGACGGGACCCCGAGCTGAAGCAGTTGCTCACACGTGCGATCAAGAGGCCGCGCACACCACGCAATTGCGGCCTTGTCGCTTGGCGTCGGTCAGGGCCTCCCTGGCCAGCTGCGCGATGCGCTCCGGGGTCTCCGCCGGAGCCGGTACGCCTGCCGCCACGCCGACGCTCACGGTGACACAACCCGGGGAATCGGCTCCGGGATGCGGCAGGTCCAGCGCCTCGATGCCGGCACGGATAATCTCGCACAGGGCAATGGCCTTTTCCGGTGTGAGCCCACCTTCCATCAAGAAGCCGAACTCCCCACCGTCGGAGCGCGCCGCCAAGTCCCCGGCTCGCCGCGAGTGGCTGCGCAGGACCTGACTCAACTGGCGCAGACAGGCATCGCCCGCCTTGTGTCCCAAGTGCTTGTTGTAGTCCCGGAAGTGATCGATGTCGATGAACGCGACCGCAAACGGCACCCGAAGCCGGACCGCTCGCTTCCACTCCTTCTCCAGAGCCTCGTCAAAGGCTCTCCGACTCGCGAGCCCGGTCAACCCGTCCACCAGGTCGTTCCGCCGCTTGGCGTCCGAGATGTCGCGTGCCACGGCGTACAAGAGGCCGGTCCCGGGCTCGGGGTAGGACGTCCAGCTCAGGTCTTTGTAGCTGCCATCCTTGCACAGATACCGGTTTTCGAAGGAAAGCGTCGGCGCCCCGCTGGCCAGCTTGCCCACTTCCGCCGTCGTCTCGGATCGGTCTTCGGGATGGATGAATTCGGCGAACGGCTTGGCCAGCATTTCTTCAGGAGTGAAGCCGAGAATTCTCTCAAATGCCAGATTCACGCGTTTGAAGTAGCCATCGACACCGGCAATGCACAGCATGTCCAGCGCATAGTCGAAGAAGCGCTCGAGATCGAACAGCGCGAATTCGCCAGATGCGGCCGCGGCAATACCGACGCCGCACACATGACAGTACCGCGCGTCGGCGACCAGCGTGGCGGTGCACCTGGGACAACTCCGGGAACCGGGACTCAACGGCGCCCCCCTGGAAGGAGACCCCGAAGAATCACCGATCCCGGGGCGTGAAGCAAGGACACGAAGAGCCTGCTCAGTGCCACACCGCCAGAATGCCGCCCACCAACGCAAAGGCTACCCAGTAGAATCCGGCATTGATCAGGAAGACGTGGGGCGACCGCTTCTCGAAGGCCAGGCTGTTCAGGTTTAGGGGTAACGCAAAGCCGAGCCAGGCCCAAAAGCCGACCATGACCCCAGCGCCGAAGGTCGTGGCCCCCAGGACGCGCACCAGATTCGCAAGGACGAAGCTGACGAGGAGACCGCTCAGAAACCACACAGCGAGCGCCTTGGGAAAGTCCTGCTGCGCACGAGCCGTTTCTTCCGGGTTGAGGTTCAGCGCGTTCTGCCAGGCCTTGCCGAAGACGGCCGCATACCACACGCCGCCAACCACGAAGAACACCAGCGCTGCCACTAGGATCGCCAGGTACGTGAGGTCCGTCGTCATCGCTCCCCCTCGTGAGGAATGAAACCGGAAGCCTGCAACGCCGAGCGCGGGCCCTTAGGCGAGCAGCCGCGCTAGCACGTGGAGCACATCCTGCGGCTCGATCGAGCGGAGGCAGTCATGATGCTGGAGTGGGCACGCCTGGCCGCCCCGCACGCTGCATGGTCGGCACGGGAGGTCTCGCTCGACGACCGTAGCGTGGGCCTGGTAGGGAAACCGGCCGAATGCCCTCACGGTCGGGCCAAAGAGCGCCACCACCGGCGTTCCAACGCCAGTCGCCATGTGGAGCGCACCGCTGTCTCCCGTCAACACCGCCTGCGCTCGCTTCAAGATGGCCCCCGTGCCCTGAAGGCTCAATAGCCCCGCTGAGCTCGCGGCGCGGGCGCCGCTCCTGACCGCAATGTCGGTCGCAAGGGTAGCGTCCCTGCGCCCACCAACCACCACGGCATCGGCCCCGGTGTCCGTCACCCGGGCAATGAGTTCGACCCACGAGTCTGCCGGCCAACGCAGGGTGGCTGCCCTGGCCCCTGGTGCAAAGGCTACCAGCGGCCTATCGCTCAGAATCCCAGCCTGATCCAGCCATCGTGTCGCCTCGACGTCTGCTGCCTCGTTCAGGCAGAATTCGACCGGCTGACCATCGGGAACCACATCCAAGTCTTTGGCTGCGGTGAAGTATCGTTCGGCGTCCGATAGCTCCTCACGAAAGAGGTCTCGTTTGGTATGAATCAGTACACGTTCGGCCAGCCAGCGCCGCTCGGCACGACGCCAGCGCCCTGGCACGAGGCGTCGGAGGAATCGGCTCTGGACGTTGCCCTCGAGATCGAGCAGGCAGCCGAACTCGTGCTGCCTCAGACTCCGCGCCCACGCCCAGAGTGAGGCATTCGGGCCAACACCCGCGACTTGGTCGACGTTGGGGTTGTGCTTGAGGAGCGGAGTGTACCGCTCGTCGGTCAGCACGGTCAGCCGTGCTTCCGGATGGCGGTGGCGCAGGGCCCTGAGCAACGGTGTCGTCAGGAGAACACCGCCGATCGAGCTGAGCCGGACCACGAGAATTTCCGTCGGCACGACAACGACGGGAGACATGGCAAGCCTCGGTCAGGGCCGCGGGGCTTGGAGCAATGGCCTGGTCCTCGCCGGGCCGGGCCGGGAATGGCCCAAGCTACCGGTGGAACCGGCTCCGCGCTACGCGTGCGGGTGACCGGAGCACGACGGGCCGGCTCCGTGCACTCTACCGGGTGGACGCCATGGTCGAATCGCGCAGGGCGCGGAACTCGGTGCCCTCCCGCCAATTGGGAAAGGTCGCTTCGTTGGCCAGCCGGTAACCCATGCGGAAGGCGAACCGGAGATCGGCCACCGCTCCTCTGAGATCCCAGTCGGGCCCAATTTCATCCGTCACCTTGTGGTAGCGCTCGGCCGTGTACTTCTCGCGCTGTTCGAGACCCCAGGCCTCGCCGTGCTCGATGTTGTCGATGCCCGGGTCGGCATAGAACGCCGGGACGCCGATCTTGGCGAAGCTGAAGTGATCCGAGCGATAGAAGTAGCCCTTCTCGACTTCGGGATCGGGCCGGAGCACGCGCCCATCGGCGTGGGCCGCCTCCTCGGCGACGTCATCCAGCTCCGAGTTGCCGTAGCCGACCACCATGATGTCGTGGGTTGGCCCCCAGATGTTCATGGCATCGATGTTGAGCGCAGCGACGGTCTTGGTCGGCGGGTAGACCGGGTTCGCGGCGTAGTATGCCGAGCCGAGCAACCCCTGCTCCTCGGCGCCGACTGCCAGGAAGAGCATGGAGCGGGCGGGCCGCGGCTCGAGCGTCGCGAAGGCCTTGGCCAGTTCGAGCAGGCCCGCCGTCCCCGTGGCGTTGTCGCGGGCCCCGTTGTAGATCTGGTCTCCCTCGAGCGTCGTATCGCGTCCAAAGTGGTCCCAGTGCGCCATGTACACGACGAATTCGTCCGGCCGGCTGCTTCCCGGCAGCGCGGCGAGGACGTTGCTGGTGCTGGATTGTGCGATGGCATTGGTGAGGCCGACCGACGCCTCGAGACCGAGCGGAACGGCCTTGAATCCCCGCTGACTCGCTTGTGTCTTGAGCGAATCGTAACTCATCCCCGCTTGCTCGAAGATGCGGCGTGCCGCCTCGACGGTGACCCAGCCCTCGACCGCCGCCCGCGACATGTTGTTGTCGTCGGCCACGAGTCCGAACTGCGGGCCGGTGAAGCCGTTCTCCACCACCGCCCAGGGATAGGCCGCCGGTTCCGTCTCGTGCACGATGAACACCCCGGACGCGCCCTGCCGTGCCGCTTCCTCGAACTTGTAGGTCCAGCGGCCGTAGTACGTCATGGCATTGCCGTTGAAGAGGGCCGGGTCTTTCGTTGCGAAACCCGGATCGTTCACCAACATCACGACCGTCTTGCCGCGCACGTCCAGCCCGGCGTAATCGTTCCACTCATACTCCGGCGCCACCGTGCCATATCCGACGAACACCATGTCGGAATTGGAGATGGCCGACGCGGGCACGACCCGCCTGGTCCAGGCCACGAACTCGCTGCCGACGTTGTATGCCGCGCGGCCCTTTGGTCCCCTTACGCGCAGCGCCGTAGGCTCGGATGTAATGGAGACCACAGGAAACTGCTGCACATAGCTCCCGGCATTGCCCGGCTCGAGACCCAAACGCCCGAACTCGGCGGTCAGGTAGTCGATGGTCTTCTGCTCTCCCACCGAGGCCGGGGCCCGACCTTCGAAGTCATCCGAGGCCAGCACTTCGATGTGGGCTGTGAGTCCCTCCACCGTCATGGCGTCAAGAGCCCGAGCCGGCACGCCGTCACCGCTTTGGCAGCCCGCCCCGGCGCTTGCGAGCGCGAGGCTCAGGAGAGGAAGTCGTAAATATTGTCGTGAAAGTCGAATCGGTAGCATACGTCAGATCCCTGGAGTGGCAGAGCACGTGAATGAGAGTATCGCTCGGAGAAAGATGGGGACACGGAGGTTGGGATGCGAGCCTCGACGCTGACGGATCCGGTCGGTCGCCTCAATCCTGCTCCAGGACCGGGCCAACCTGCGTACGAGGAGGCTCCCGAGACGTGCCACGGCCTATTGCGCTCCGACATCCCATCGTCCTTATGTTTGACCGATGGATTTCGAACTGCCCCAATCGGCGGTCGCCGATTTCGCCGCACCATTCCTCCAGGCCGCAGTCACGCTCGGACTCGCCGGACTCTGCGTATTTCTCTATCAACAATATCGCAAACGCTACTTCCTCTACTGGGCCCTGGCGTGGGCCATGTACGCCCTCCGGCTCACGGCCATCATCACGTTCATGGCGAGCGGCGACCGTATCTGGCTGTACTGGCATCAGGTGGTGACGGGGTGGACCGCTCTCGGAATCTTGTGGGCCGCGCTCATCTTCTCCCGGCAGCTCGATTTCAGGCGGCGCTATCTGCTGCTGGTGTTGTTCCCTCCGATCTGGTCGTATGCCGCCATCTATCAGTTGGACAACTTCTACCTTGCCGCTGTTCCGGCCGTTGTCTTCCTGAGTGCGGCTACCCTGTGGACCGGATGGGTGTTCCTGCAACACCACCGGCAGGTCGGCTCCTGGGCAGCAGCGGTTCTCGCGGCAACCATGCTGCTCTGGAGCGCGCATCACCTGGATTACCCATTTTTCCGGGCGCGCGGCGCATGGAATCCGTGGGGCTACTACTTGGACATCGTCTTCGAGTTGGCCGTGGGCGCGGGAATACTCCTGCTGGTGCTCGAAGACCTGCGTCGCGGCATTCGGACCTTGTCAACGCTTTCCGGCGACCTGCAACGAGGCGACGAGCCAACCGACCAGGCCGGCGTCCTGGTCGCGCTGCTCGAGCGTCCTCTGGCACTCCCCGGGGTGCGGGGCAGCGCACTCTACGCACGGTCTCCTGCTCCTGGGCGCTATGTTGGCGGCGCCGGTGTGTGCCGTACGTGGGTGGGAACGGAGCCCACCCCGCGAGCGGAAGCAGCAATCCACCGCAGCCTGGAAACGGGGCAGCCCGAGAGCGTGCACGGGCTCGATGGACCCGGCTCGGAGTGGGGCTACAGCTATTTTGCCTCGTTGCCGGTGCTGCACGGGGAGACTGTCATCGGATCGATGGTCATCGTAGGCGACGCCAGGGATCCGTTTGCCGCCTTGGACACCGACTTCCTCACCGCGCTTGGCCAGCAGGTGGGGGCGGCCCTCGAAAACGCCGATCTCTATCGACGCCTGGCCGTCCGAACGGCGGAACTCGAGGCGCTCACGACTCGAATGCTCGACCAGTACGAGGCCGAGCGGCGGCGGCTCTCCCGAGAACTGCATGACGAAACGGCTCAGGTGTTATCGGCCGTCAAGCTCCAGCTTGGCCTGCTCAGGGAGAAGGCTGTTCCCGATGAGGTCCCCCGCATCGACCGGGTCCTCGAACTGGTCGACACCGGCATTCGGAGCATCCGCAGCGTTACCGATGTCCTGCGCCCACCGCTGCTGGACGAACTCGGCCTGGGTCCCACCCTTCGGGCAATCACCGAGGACTTCGGCAAGCAGAGTGGCCTGGACATCCGGCTTCGCTGCCCAGCCCGGCTGTCGGCATTGGGCGAGGAGGCGGAGTTGGCCATCTTCCGAGCGGTCCAAGAAGGGCTCGCCAATGTGGCACGCCATGCCCAGGCCAAGTCGGCGGTTGTGACGCTCACCGAGGACCCGGGAGGGATCTATCTCTCGATCCAGGATGACGGCCGCGGCATCCCACCCGAGCACACACTCGACTCGCTGGAACGCAAAGGACACATGGGTCTCACAGGCATGCGCGAGCGCATCATCACCTTGGGAGGCTCGGTCTCGATATCGGGCGAGCCTGGAGCGGGGGCGGTGCTCGAGGTCCGACTCCCACGCGACGGGGCCGGTTCTTGAGCGGGCTGATTCGTGTGCTCATCGCCGACGACCACGCCCTGGTGCGTGAAGGCATCCGTCAGGTGTTGGCGGAGAGCGAGGGATTCCAAGTCGTGGCCGAGGCCGGGCGAGGCGATCAGGCCCTCGCATTAGCCCAGCAGCACGAGCCCGATGTGGCCGTCCTCGACATCACGATGGAAGGAGGGTCCGGCCTGGACGCGGCAGCAAAGCTCAGACAGACACTGCCGAACGTTCGGATCCTCATCCTCAGCATGCACCATCACGCCCAATACCTGCTCCAGGCCGTGCGAGCCGGCGCCCACGGCTACGTTCTCAAGGACGGGCAGCCCGCCGAGCTTCGCGAGGCCGTCCGGGCGGTCCACGGTGGCCGGACGTTCTACAGCCCGCCGGTGGCTGACAAGCTCAGCGCGGCCTTGAGGGGCGAACTCGAAGACCAGCAGCGGCAGAACGCGTTCGAACGGCTGACGGCGCGCGAACGCGATGTGCTCGTCCGGGTCTCGAACGGACTCACCAGCAAGGAGATCGCAGCCGAACTCGGTATCAGCCCGCGTACCGTCGAGACCCATCGCGAGAGTCTCATGCGAAAGCTCGACATTCGGAACATGGCAGGTCTCATTCGGTTTGCCCTCGAATCCGACCTTTGGAATACCTGACCTCGCGGCACTGACCACCTCCGTAGTTTTCCCGACCCTCCGGTGGGTGCTTTTCCGAATACCCCGCTCGCAATTCTTCTCCTAGCTTGATTGTCACCAT
>DATHRW010000112.1:0-2233 GCA_035464955.1 Gemmatimonadales bacterium | reverse complement strand
ATCGCGTCGCACACCCCGGAAGACGCGGCGGACAGGCCGCCGGGCGGGCTTGCCGGCGAGCTGCACGCTGCCAGCGCGACCGCCAGGACGACGGCCACGTGAACGCGGAAACGCGGAGCGACCATCGGCCGGGGCAACACTACTTCGGCGGCAGTGACGCAGCGTACGAGGTGCCCAGCTGGACCCGGCGCGCGAGGTCCTCGTCCGCGGCCACTAACCCGACTCGGGGAACTGCGACGGATCGGCCGCGTAGGCCCACATCGTGATCGGCTTCAGCCGAAAGAAGACCACGTCGCCCCAGGTGTAGGGGTTGGAGCCGTACACATCGGTCCAGGTGTCCACGATCTGGTCGTGATCGGGATGGTTGCGCTCCATCCACTCGACCCGACCGTTGGCCACCACCGCGATGCGGTCGCCGTCCATGTGAGCCGCCGAGCAGGCCGGGTTGGCCAGCAGGTGCCGCACCTTGGAGGCGGCCTTGCCGGTGGACAGGGTGAAGCGCCCATGGATGAACAGCGAGTCAAGGGGCGAAACCCGTGGCTCGTTCTCGGCAACCGTGGCGAAGACCACGTGCCTGGTGCCCTGCAGGTAGGTCACCACCTGACGGGCGCTGAGCCAGTGGTCGCGGTTGACGATGCTGACCATGTGCGGGTTCGCGGTGCGCAAGGTTCGGTCGAAGAGGCGCTGGATGTCGTCGATCTCTGCATCGGTCTCGAACACCCGCCCATGCTAGCCCGGACGGCGATGGACGCGCGACCCCGCCGCTAGAACTGTGGCTTGACGACCATCAGCGACACCACGATCACCAGCAGGATCAGCATGGCGTTGCCACCGAGCTGTGCCCGACTCGCCGCCGCGACGCGTGCCGGCGGCGGCCCACTGGTCCCGGCCGGTGGCGGCGACGCGGTCATCTCGATGATCCGCTCGATGATCCGTCGCTGCACGAAGAACGAGTAGAGGTAGACGCCGGTGTAGATCACGATCGCCAGATCCAGCCACCAGAAGCTCCGGGACGTCAGGTCGAGGCCAAGGATCAGGATCATGGCGATTCCGGTGGCCGGGATGACCAGGCCGATGGGATACACCAACCGCGCCGAGATGGCGTGCGAGACCCGCGTGCCGAAGTTCGCGTACTGCGGCTCGCGACTCCCCAGCGCCCGGATCGTGGAGTACGCGAAGTTGGGACCGATGGCCACGATCGCGGCCAGCACGTGGAGGAACAGCAGCCAGGGGATGAGGTCACGCAGCTCCATCGGAGCACCTCCTGCCAACCGACCCCCCGGCCGCGCAGCATACGCCGGCCGGCGCTCGAGGGGATAGGGAGTAGGCTGCCAGCGTGAACGCGCCCGGTCCCAGGCATGCGGAGATCCGGGCAACCGAGTCCGGTTGCCTGGCCATCGCCGACATCAGCGGACCCGCGCGACCGTCAGAGCTCCGACGGCCGGATGTCAGCATCGGGCAACCTATGGGCGCCTGCGGTGCCGAATATCAGTCAGGGATGACAACCTGGCCAAGGGGCATGAGGGCATGTCACCGCCCGGCGACACTGTGGCGCGTGCGAGGCCGATAGGTAACTCCGCGCCGACACCGAGCGAATCTGGCGAGAACGAGGCAGCCGTTCCCCTCGACTGGGCCGCCTCTGGGAATGACCAGGCCCACCGCCTGCTGACCCTGCTGGGACCGATTAACGGCCATGCACTCGTGTGCGGCAACTGCGCCGGCTGACACTGCCAGAGCGTCTTCGAGGTGACCGAGCTCGGCCCTCCGCGGGCGACGGCGCTCCGCCAGGTGAGCGCGCCGCGGAGCGGGGTGGACTCGGTACACGTTCACGCCGGTCGAGGGCGGCACGCGGGTGGATTGGACATGGCAGCGGGGACGTGGGCGGCCCGTTGAGGCTCTTCGAGGGACCGATACTCGCCGTCCTCCGTCGAGGATTCCGGTCGGATCTCGAGAACCTCAGGAGGCTGATGGAGTCGGGGCGCATCGCGGGCTCGAGGTCCTGGTGAGCGCGGCGGACGTCCGAGCCGACGCCGCACTGCGTTCTTGCCACCGCTTCGCGAGCAGCGTCACCGGAACTAGCCGACGAGAGGTTGGGACCGGTACCGGGGATGCGGGTCGGGAATCCGTCTCCTGTGTCTTCGCCAAGCACCAGAAAAGCATCCCAGAGACGCCTGAGACCCATGGGACACGGGTCATGAGGGTTCCCTTAAGGGTTCCTCAACGCCTCAGATCA
>DATHRW010000111.1:0-30758 GCA_035464955.1 Gemmatimonadales bacterium | reverse complement strand
GAACCGCATTCGGACTCTTCCGGATCGGCTGGGTGGCCTACCTGATGTCGCGCCCGGTCCTCACCGGCTTCACCAACGCGGCGGCGATCTTGATCGTCGCCTCCCAGCTGCCCATCGCACTTGGGGTCCAAGCCCAGGGGGCCGGGCTCCTGGGCCAGGCATGGTGGGCCCTTTCCCATGTACATCTGTGGGAGCCGGCCGTTCTCCTCCTCAGCATCGTGACGATTGCCCTGGTCCTCGGCGGGCGCAGGCTCCATCCGCTCTTCCCCGGCGTCCTCGTCGCTGCCGCGATCGGAGTGGGGGTGAGCCTGGTGGCGGGCTATCCCGGACCAGTAGTGGGCCACATTCCTTCGGGCCTGCCCCCGTTCTCGCTGGAGTTCCCGTGGTCGTCGCTACCGTCCCTGATTCTGCCCGGGGTCGTGATCGCCTTGGTAGGCTTCGCCGAGCCCGCAGCCATCGCGCGCATCTATGCGGCGCAGGACCGGCAGCCGTGGAGTCCGAACCGGGAGTTCTTGAGTCAAGGTGTCGCGAACCTCGCATCGGGCATCTCGGCCGCATTTCCGGTGGGCGGCTCGTTCTCGCGGAGTTCGGTCAACCGCATGTCGGGGGGAAAGACACGCTGGAGCGGTGCGGTGACAGGCCTGGTCGTGCTCGCCTTCCTGCCGGTGGCCGGGATCTTGGCCCCGCTTCCTCGAGCCGTCCTCGCCGCTATTGTCATCGCGGCGGTGCTCAAACTGATCACGTTGCGACAACTTGCCAAGCTGACCCGTTATTCATTTCCCCAAGCCCTAGTCGCCTGGGTCACCTTCGCCGCTACGCTCACCCTCGCCCCGCGAATCGAACGGGCGGTGCTTCTGGGCGTTGGACTCGCGATCCTGATCCACCTCTGGCGAGAACTCTCGGTCCATATCGGGACGGATTACGAGGACGAGACGCTCCGACTCACGCCGCATGGGGTGCTGTTCTTCGCCTCGGCTCCGGGCCTCGAGGAGGCCCTGATTACCCAGCTTGCCGCACATCCTTCTGCCAATCGGTTGGTCGTCGATCTCGCCCAGCTCGGCCGGATCGACTACTCGGGAGCGATCGCACTCAAGAATGTCATCGAGGAGGCGGAGCAAGCGGGCTTGGCCGTTGAGATGGTCGGCATCCCACCCCAGGCTCGGCGCATCCTCACCAACGTCTTCGGCGCCGACTCACCTCTGTTCGACTGAGCGGGAATGGGGCCGAGTCCTTCGATCCGGCTCGCCACGGTGTCACTGCTTGTGTGTTTTCTTGGGAGCGTGTCCGGCTGGTCTGGCCGGACTGGATCGCAGAAACAGCTCTAGACATGCTTCACTCTTCTTGTGCCAGGCGCTGGCCGCGTTCATGTTTGGGCATCCCAAGTGGAATTGCCCTTGAACCAATCCCGGACAGCCGGGTCTCTCGGGAGCTTTGTGATGCCGGAGGCAGCTGTTGCGGCACAGCGAGGTATACCGACTCAGTGGGGCAAGGTCATCGATCACACCCGGTGCATCGGCTGCCATGCCTGCACCACGGCCTGTAAGTCCGAGAACGAAGTGCCGCTGTCGGTCAACCGGACCTACGTCAAGTACGTCGACGTCGGCACGTTTCCCGAGGCGCGTCGCGCCTTCCAGGTGACGCGGTGCAACCAGTGCGACGATCCTCCGTGTGTCACGGCGTGCCCCACGCGGGCGATGCACCAGCGCTCGGATGGGATCGTGGACTTCGACAAGTCGATCTGTATCGGCTGCAAGGCCTGCATCGCCGCGTGTCCCTACGACGCCATCTTCATCAATCCTGAGGATCATTCCGCCGAGAAGTGCAACTTCTGCGCGCATCGCCTGGACGTGGGGCTCGAACCGGCCTGCGTGGTGGTGTGTCCGACGGAGGCGATCTTGATCGGCGACCTGAACAGTCCGGGGTCGCGCGTGGCCGAGCTGGCGATGCGCGGGCCGGTGGCAGTGCGGCGGCCCGAGAAGGCGACTCGCCCCAAGCTGTTCTACAACGGCGCGCACCAGGCGACGCTCGATCCTATCGCGGCACGCCGGCCCGCCGGCGGGCTCTTCATGTGGAGCGAGCAGGCCGCCGGTCCCCACTCGGTGGTCTCCGGCCATCCCACCGAGCCGAACAATTCCGCGGCCGCGATTCTCGCCCACGACATTCCGCACAAGATGCCGTGGGATTGGCGCGTCAGCCTGTACACGTGGACCAAGGGCATCGCGGCGGGCGCCTATCTGGTGCCGTTCCTGCTCGTGGCGTTCAACATCATTCCCGCGTCGAGTGTACTGTGGCAGTGGGTGGCCCCTCTTGTGGGAGGCGGCTTCCTTGCACTCACGGGGCTGCTCCTGATCTGGGACCTCGAGCACCCCGAGCGGTTCTACTACCTCTTCACCCATGCCCAGCTGAAGAGCTGGCTGGTACGTGGCGGGATCGTCATCTCGGGCTACGCGGGAGTCCTGGCCGCACACTTCGTTGGCAGCGTGATCGCTTTGCCACAGCTCCAATGGTTCCTGATGCTGGCTGGCGTGCCGCTGGCCCTCCTCACCGCGGTGTACACGGCCTACCTCTTTGCCCAGGCAAAGGCCAGGGATCTCTGGCAGAGCCCGCTTCTCGTGCCGCACCTGGCGGTCCAAGCCGTGCTGGCCGGTTCGGCCGCCGTGCTGCTGGTCGCACCGAGCCTGGCGCCTCGGGCCTTCATTCCGCTGGTCGCCGTGCTCGCCGTCAGTAGCCTGATTCACCTCCTCTTTGTGCTGGGGGAAGGCACCATGACCCATCCCACGGCCCACGCCAAGCTGGCCGCGTGGGAGATGATCCGCGGCCGCTACGCCCGGTTCTTCTGGGTTGGGGTGGCACTCGTGGCCGGCGGGGTCCTGGCGCCGTGGATCGGGATGGCGGCTGCACCGCTGGCCCTGGCCGGACTGCTGGCCCACGAGCACGCCTACGTGCAGGCCGGGCAATCCGTTCCGCTCGCGTGAGGATGTGACGATGACGCCGAGAGAGCTAAGCGACCGAGTCCGCGCGGCCAAGAAAGACGTCGAACGGCGCGGTGAAACCTTCTACCCCGGGCCAAGCCGGATTCACCTGGCGTCCTTCCCGCCGAAGGAGCGGTGGGACGATTGGGTGGAATTGGATTCGCGGGCTTGGCCCGAGCGGGTGGAACGCCGCTACAGCCTGGTTCCCACCACCTGCTTCAATTGTGAATCGGCCTGCGGACTGCTGGCCTACGTGGACAAGGAGACGCTCCAGGTACGGAAGTTCGAGGGCAATCCGGAGCATCCTGGCTCGCGGGGGCGGAATTGCGCCAAGGGTCCGGCCACCATTACCCAAGTGACCGACCCGGACCGCATCCTCGTGCCCCTCAAGCGCGCCGGCGGGCGGGGCGAGGGGAAGTGGGTCGAGGTCGGTTGGGATGAGGCGCTGGACGACATCGCCGGGCGGATTCGCCGGGCGATCCAGGAAGATCGCCACAACGAGGTGATGTATCACGTGGGTCGTCCCGGCGAGGATGGGTTCACCGAACGGATCCTCGCCGCGTGGGGTGTGGACGGACATAACTCCCACACCAATGTCTGTTCCTCCAACGGTCGGGCCGGGTATCAGTTCTGGATGGGCTACGACCGGCCGAGCCCGGATTTTGCCAATGCCAAGGTGATGGTGCTGGTGTCGGCGCACTTGGAGACCGGGCACTACTTCAACCCGCACGCCCAGCGCGTCATCGAGGCCAAGAAGAACGGCGCTCGGCTGATCGTGTTCGACACCAGGCTGTCGAATACCGCGACCCACGCGGACCATTGGCTGGCTTCGTATCCCGGCTCCGAGGCTGCGGTCCTCTTGGCCGTGGCGAATTACCTCATTCAACACGATCTCTATAACCGAGAGTTTGTGCGGCAGTGGTGGAATTGGCACGAGTATCTCGCCTGCGAGCGCGGCGACCTGGAGCCGTCATTCGACAACTTCGAGCGCGTACTGAAGGAGCTGTATCGCGACTACACCTTCGAGTTTGCCGCTGCGGAATCGGGGCTCGATGCCTCCGTGATCGAGGACGTGGCTCGGGTGATTGCCACCGCCGGAACTCGGCTCGCCACGCACAACTGGCGTAGTGCCGCGGCCGGGAACGAAGGAGGGTGGCAGGTGTCCCGCACCCTGTTCTTGTTGAACGCCCTCATGGGTGCTGTGGCGAGCGAAGGCGGCACCTTCCCCAACGCCTGGAACAAGTTCGTCCCCAGGCCGATTCACACGCCGCCTCACCCGAACACCTGGAACGAGCTGACGTGGCCGGTGGAATACCCGTTGGCGATGAACGAACTCTCCTTCCTCCTGCCCCACTTCTTGAAGGAGGGGAGAGGGCGAGTCGATGTGTACTTCACGCGGGTGTACAACCCGGTGTGGACCAATCCGGATGGATTCTCGTGGATCGAGGTGCTCACCAACCCGGACCTGATCGGGCTGCATGTGGCCCTTACCCCCACATGGAATGAAACGGCCTATTTCGCCGATTACGTGCTGCCGATGGGCCACAGCTCCGAGCGGCACGACACGCATTCGTACGAGACCCACGACGCGCAATGGATCGGATTCCGCCAGCCGGTATTGCGGGCGCTGCGCGAACGAATGGGCGAGCGGGTGGCCGATACGCGGGAGATCAATCCGGGCGAAGTCTGGGAGGAGAACGAATTCTGGATCGACCTCACCTGGCGGATCGATCCCGATGGGGCCCTGGGTATCCGCCAGTTCGTCGCCTCCAAGCAGCGCCCCGGCGAGAAGCTCTCGGTGGATGAGTACTACGCCTACGCCTTCGAGCATTCGGTTCCCGGACTGCCGGAGCGAGCCGCCGCGCTGGGCCTGAGCCCGCTCGACTACATGCGCCGCTACGGTGCGTTCGAGGTCGAGCGACGCGTCGGCCCCGTCTACACGTACGACGTTCCCCGCGATGACCTCCAGGATATCCGCGAGGACCAATTCGGCCGGGTGTACACCAAGGCGCCCAAGCCGCCATCGCCCAACGTGGTGCCGCATCCGTCGCCCGAGTCTGACGCCGAAGGCCGCCGCCCCGTCGGGGTGACGGTAGACGGGAAGATTCTGCGCGGCTGGCCGACGCCGAGCGGCCGGCTCGAGTTCTACTCACGCACCCTGGCCGAATGGGGTTGGCCCGAAGCGGCCCTACCTGCCTATCTCAAGAGCCACATCCACCCGGACCACTTGGCCGCGGATCAGATGCCGCTGATCAGCACCTTCCGACTCCCGGTCCACATCCACACCCGGAGCGCCAATGCCAAGTGGCTCGACGAGATCGCGCACACCAATCCGCTCTGGATCCACGCGTCCGATGCGAGCCGCCTCGGCCTTTCGACCGGCGACCTCGTTCGGGTGGAAACGGAGATCGGGCACTTCGTGGTCAAGGCCTGGGTGACCGAGGGGATCCGCCCCGGCGTGGTTGCCTGTAGTCACCACATGGGTCGGTGGAAACTCGGCGAGACCGGGCAGCGGCAGCTCATGGCTACGGTGAACTTGGATCACCGCGGTGCGAGCTGGGGCCTCACGCGCCGGGGCGGTGTCGAACCGTTCGCGTCGTCCGATCCGGATACCCTCAGAATCTGGTGGACCGATGTCGGTGTACATCAAAACCTCACGTTCTCCGTGCATCCGGATCCCGTCTCCGGGCAGCACTGCTGGCATCAGGCGGTTCGCATCCGGAAGGCCGATCCCGGCGACGCCTATGGCGACATCGCCATCGACACGGACTTGGCGCGTGACATGTACCGGCGCTGGTTGGAGAAGGCCCGCCCCGCTGATACCCATTCGCCGGAGGGTACCCGCCGGCCGTTCTGGTTGCTCCGGCCCCTGAAGCCAGCGAAGGAACACTTCCGCTTGCCGGAACCGAGACACCCAGCGGGCGTCGGGCCAGGCTCCTCCTAGCGGATGGAGTTACTTCGCGCGCTTGCCGTTCTTGCCGAGCCCCCCAGCGACGAGACCGCGGGACTTGTTCGGGTCCTGAATCTCGATCGACCGCCGACCGCGGCCGAGCACACCGACCTATTCGTCTTCCAGCTCGTTCCCTACGCCTCCGTGTACCTGGGCGCGGAGGGCATGCTGGGTGGTGAAGCCGAGGATCGGGTTCGGGGGTTCTGGCGGGCACTCGGCCAAGCACCACCGACCGAGCCCGATCATCTGACGGCCCTTCTCGGACTCTATGTGCGCCTGGCTGAACTCGAAGAGGCCGAAACCGATCCGACTCGCCGAGCGGCGCTTGGCAGGGCACGGGCCGCCCTCCTCTTCGAGCACCTCCTGAGCTGGCAGCCTGGGTTTCTCGAGAAGGTGATCGAGATTGGGCCGGGCCCTTTTCGTGACTGGGGGTGCCTGCTCAAGTCGGCACTGGTGGCGGAGGCCTCAGGCCTCGGAGTTCCCACGGACCTGCCCCTCCATCTGCGCGAGGCTCCGGGACTTCCCGACGCGGAGCCTGCCAGCCTCGAGGAGCTGGTGTCGGCGTTCGTGGCCCCCGTCAGGTGCGGCCTCATCCTGACGCGCGCCGACCTCGCGCGGGCGGGGCGGGAAGTCGGACTCGGCGTGCGAGCCGGTGGGAGGCGCTTCGTCTTGGGGTCACTCCTCGAGCAGGATGCACCCGCTATGCTGGAATGGCTCGGGGCTGAGGCCGACCGCTGGGTGGAGGTGCATCTCGGCTATGTCGATACCTTGGGCTCCATCGCTACCTTCTGGGCCGAGCGGGCCCGCCGGACGGCCACGTTCGCCAACCTGCTGCACCGGGTGGCAACGGAGAGTGTGGGTAACCCATGACTGTGTGTTCCAGTGAGGATCTGAATCTCATGAAGCAAGCAAACATCATAGGCCTCGCGCTCGGCGTGCTCGTCGCTGGTGCCGCGCCGCTTCCTGGACAGGCCGTCCCTCAGGTAAGCGGTGGCCCCGGGTGGGTTGTTCGTTCGGCGGCACACGTCGATCTCTGGTATCATGGCCTCGCGCTGGTGGGGTATGACGGGCTTGCGCCGCTCCCACTCTACGCCCCCGACTACGCGGCGCACATCAAGAGCGCCAAGGAAGCCAAGGGACTGTATCCGACGACGCTGGATCGACTCCGATCCTACTTCCGGATCGCGTTTGCCACCGACAGCACCTTTGAGATTTTCCATTTCCTGCCGCTCTACTTCGGTTCGCCCGAGCCCGAGCCGATGCTCGCTGCATTGGCCGCCGCCGCTCGCGGAGAGACGCGAGAAGAATTCGGAGCCCGGGTTCTGTCCGAAGTCCTAAAGAAGAAGAACCAGCGCGAGATTGCCGGCCAGTTCATCGCCGCCCTCGAAGAAGAGTGGCGGGTGTTTGTCCGGGCGCACCGTGAGGCGGAGTCACCGCGACGGGATGCCTACCTGGCGGCGGTCGAGCGGCAATGGCAGGAGCGCATGGAGCCAGCCCTCGAAGGTTGGCTCATGGATCGTCGTCTCGACCGTGGCGTGGTGATCGCCTCGCCGGCCATAGGGCCGGAGGGCCGAATTTTCCTGGGCGAGCCGAATGATCCGGGTGACAATGTCGTGGCCGTCGGCATGCCGCTCGCACTGGATGACCCGGAGGTTGTGCTGTTTGCCGCGGTCCGCGAGCTATGTTATCCCGTCGCCAGTCGCGAAGTGGCGCGGCAGGGCGTACCTGGCAACGACCGCGTGACTGCCGAGCGCGTCAGCAGCCGGGCCGCGGTGCGATGCGGGGCAATGCTGCTCGATGTCCGGGCGCCGGAGCTGGCCACCCGGTACCGGGACGCCTATGTTCGGGCGGCCAAGCTTGATCCGGCGCGGGTGACGTTCGAGAACGCCTTCCCCGTGGATTCCCAGCTTCTCAAGGACGTGCGGCGGGAGTTGCGGCTGCCGAACCTCAGGGAGGACGGAGGAGTAGGGAGTAACGAGTAGGGAGTGAGGAGTGAGCTCGCGGGGCCACGAGTCCCCAGTTCCCGGCTGTCCAACCGACGTATCTTTCGACTTCCCGACTAACCGACTTCCCGCTCATGTCCCTCACCTTCCACAACACGCTCACTCGCAGGCTCGAGCCGTTTGAACCGCTCGAGCCTGGCCGGGTATCGCTCTACACGTGCGGCCCGACCGTCTGGAATTTTGCCCACATCGGGAACTTCAGGACATTCCTGTTCGAAGATCTGCTCCGGCGGTGGCTCGAGGCGAGCGGGTACGACGTCTATCACATCATGAACGTGACCGACGTGGACGATCGTACCATCAACGCCGCGGCGGCTGCTGGAACGTCGCTACGTGAGCATGTCCAGCCGTTTATCGACGCCTTCTATGCCGACCGTGACTACTTGAGAATCCGTCCGGCCAACGAATACCCCCGCGCCACCGAATTCATCGCCCCGATGATCCGGTTGGTGCAGGGCCTCATCGACAAGGGGCACGCGTACCGAGCGGACGACGGCTCGGTCTACTTCAAGATTGCGAGCTTCCCGGCCTACGGCCGCCTATCGCAGCTGGACCGCCAGCAGCTCCAGGCCGGCGCCGGTTCGGGTGGCGATCGCGCAGGGGTCGATACCGACGAATATGCCAAGGAAGACGCTCGGGACTTCGCGCTCTGGAAGGCCGCCCGCCCCGCGGACGAGCAGGTGGGGGCAGCCTGGGACGCGCCCTTCGGACGTGGTCGCCCAGGGTGGCATCTCGAGTGCTCGGCCATGGCGCTCGAACTGGTCGGGCAGCAGTACGGGGTGGATGTGGTCGATATCCATGCGGGCGGCGTGGATCTGATCTTTCCGCATCATGAGGACGAGATCGCCCAATCGTGCGCCTACACGGGCCAGGAGCACTTTGCCAGGTATTGGCTCCACGGCGAGTTCCTGAACGTGCGCGGCACCAAGATGTCCAAACGCTTCGGAAACTTCCTGACAGTGCGAGATCTCAGTGAGCAGGGAGTGGGAAGTGGGGCGGTGAGATTGTTGGTCTTCCAGACCCACTACCGCCAGCGGCTCGATTGGACCGACCAGGCGCTCGAGGGGGCTCGGGAGGGCTCGCGGCGGCTCGGCGAGTTCGGCCGGAAGCTGGCCGAGGCCTCGGAGCGGAGCGGGAAAGGGCCCACTGAGCCGTTCGAGGATGCCGCCGGCCGGTTCGGCGACGCATTCAAGTCGGCGCTGGATGAGGACTTGAACGCGCCCCGGGCGGTGGCCGCGCTCTTCGACTTCGCCAGGGAGGGGAACCGGCTCCTGGATGAGGGGGTCCGGCCCGGTCCGAGGGCACTCGGTGCGTGGGCTCTGGCCGGCGCGGTGCTGGACTGCGCCCAGGCGGTGGAGAGGGTCAGCCTGGCTGGGTCGGACGCCGCGGGCTTGGCTGAGTCCGCCACGCGCTCATCCAGCCCACCCGCCGAGCCGCCGACCGGGGCGGCCGAGGCAGCCGACTGGGCCTGGAAATGGGCCCTGGTGCGGCTCGAGCGCAAGAAAGCCCGCGATTTCGGTGAGGCGGACCGGATCCGGGACCTGCTCCGTGAGCACGGATTCGAGGTCCGGGACACCAAGGACGGCGGGGTCGAGGTGGTCCGGCGCGACTGATTCCCGCCCCGGCCCTGAGCGGGCCTATCCCACCATATTTCTGGCATTTACCGATGTTGACTCGGGCCTACAGGCCCGATATTATAGGGGTCTGTCGATTTTTGGGGCTGCTGACGTAGCTCAATGGCTAGAGCAGCTGATTTGTAATCAGCAGGTTGAGGGTTCGAGTCCCTCCGTCAGCTCCTGTGTGCCTGGTCCCCGAGCGGGCCGGGACGTGCGTGGGTAGCGCGCGGATCGCGGTGGGGTGACCGAGTGGCTAATGGTAGCAGACTGTAAATCTGCCGGGCTTTGCCCTACGTAGGTTCGAATCCTACCCCCACCACTGATGGGCGGTAAGAGGGTCAGGCGGAACGATGGAATGTGGAATGGTGTAGGACCCGGGCCCACTTCCCGCCCGGGCGTAGAGGGGGGGAGGGCATCGCGGGTGTAGCTCAGTTGGTAGAGCATCAGCCTTCCAAGCTGAGGGTCGCGGGTTCGAGTCCCGTCGCCCGCTTGGGACACCGACGGTCGCTCGCGTAGCTCAGTTGGTAGAGCGCATCCTTGGTAAGGATGAGGTCACCGGTTCAATCCCGGTCGCGAGCTTGGAGGAGTGAGGAGAAGGGCGAGCAGCGAACAGCGAACAGCGAACGACGGTACCTTGTTGGGCCGATAGCCGATAGCCGATAGCCGATAGCCGATAGCCGAAGACTGACTCAAAGACGGACCGATTCGAGGAACGCACGCCATGGCCAAAGCCAAGTTTGAGCGGACGAAGCCGCATGTGAACGTGGGGACGATTGGGCACGTGGACCACGGGAAGACGACGTTGACGGCGGCGATCACGTTGATCCAGTCGAAGGCGGGGCTGAGCGACTTCATCGCGTTCGACCAGATCGACAAGGCGCCGGAGGAGCGGGAGCGGGGGATCACGATCGCGACGGCGCACGTGGAGTATCAGACGGCGAATCGGCACTATGCGCACGTGGACTGTCCGGGGCACGCCGACTACGTGAAGAACATGATCACGGGGGCGGCGCAGATGGACGGGGCGATTTTGGTGGTGAGTGCGGCGGACGGGCCGATGCCGCAGACGCGGGAGCACATTCTGCTGGCGAAGCAGGTGAACGTGCCGTACATCGTGGTGTTTTTGAACAAAGTGGACATGGTGGACGATCCGGAGCTGCTGGAGCTGGTGGAGTTGGAGGTGCGGGAGCTGTTGTCGAGCTACGACTTCCCGGGGGATGATCTGCCGATCATCCAGGGGAGTGCGTTGAAGGCGCTGGCGAGCGGGGACCCGGCGGCGCCGGAGGCGGCGTGCATCGCGGAGCTGCTGGCGGCGCTGGACAGCTACATCCCGGAGCCGAAGCGGGAGGTGGACAAGCCGTTCCTGATGCCGGTGGAGGACGTGTTCTCGATCACGGGGCGGGGGACGGTGGCGACGGGGCGGATCGAGCGGGGGAAGATCAAGGTGGGGGAGGAAGTGCAGATGGTGGGGTTTGGGGCGACGAAGAAGACGACGGTGACCGGGGTGGAGATGTTCCGGAAGCTGCTGGACGATGGGCAGGCGGGCGACAACGTGGGGTTGTTGCTGCGGGGGGTGGAGAAGACGGAGATCGAGCGGGGGATGGTGCTGGCGCAGCCGGGGTCGATCACGCCGCACACGCAGTTTGAGGCGGAAGTGTACGTGTTGACGAAGGAGGAGGGGGGCCGGCACACGCCGTTCTTCAAGGGCTATCGGCCGCAGTTTTACTTCCGGACGACGGACGTGACGGGGTCGGTGGAGCTGGGGGCGGGGGTGGAGATGGTGATGCCGGGGGACAACGTGCAGATGACGATCGAGTTGATCACGCCGATCGCGATGGACGAGGGGCTCCGCTTCGCGATTCGGGAAGGCGGCCGGACGGTGGGCGCCGGCGTGGTCACGAAGATCTTGAAATAGGGAGTAGGACGTAGGGGGTAGGTCAGTCGGAGCAGGGCCGCGTCGGCGCGGGAGACGAGCCGCCCAGCCGCCCAACCGCCGAGCGACTCCCCGAAGTTCTCACTGAAGAGGCAACAGCCATGGCAGGTAAGATCCGAATTCGTCTCAAGGCATTCGACCACGTGGTCTTGGACCAGGCGGCGGCCGATATCGTGCGCACCGCCGAAAAGACCGGGGCGAAGGTGTCGGGGCCCATCCCGCTGCCGATGAAGATCGAGCGCTGGACCGTGCTCCGGAGCCCCCATGTGGACAAGAAGAGTCGCGAGCAGTTCGAGCTCCGGACGCATAAGCGCCTGCTCGACATCCAGGATTCCCGGCCGCAGACCATGGATGCGCTGACCAAGTTGGATCTGCCCGCCGGGGTCGACGTGGAAATCAAGGTCGGTTAGCGATGACGACAGGATTGATTGGCCGCAAGCTCGGCATGACGAGGATCTTCGCGGATGACGGCACCGTGACACCGGTGACGGTGATCGAGGCGGGTCCCTGTCCGGTGGTGCAGGTCCATCCCGACCGGGTGCAGCTCGGCTTCGGGCAGCGCAAGGCCAAGCGCACGACGAAGCCCGAGCTTGGGCACGCCCAGAAGGCCAAGCTCGAGCGCGCGCCACGCGTGCTGAAGGAATTTCCGCTCGCGGGAAGCGAGGCGCCCGAGGTCGGCAGCCAGGTCACCGTCGAGCTGTTCGCTGCGGGCGACCTGGTCAAGGTGACCGGTACCACGAAGGGACGGGGGTTCCAGGGTGTGGTTCACCGCTACGGGTTCGCTGGCGGCCCGGCGTCGCACGGCAACACGCGGCACCGGCGGACCGGCTCCATCGGCCCGGGCACCAACCCGTCCCGCGTGCTCAAGGGGAAGCGGATGCCGGGGCATCAGGGCGCCGCGCGGCATACCGAACTGGGATTGACCGTCATGCGAGTCGATCCGGAGCAGAATCTGCTGTTCGTTCGGGGCGCGGTGCCCGGCGCACGCAACGGCATTTTGACCATCGCCAAGCAGGGAGGCAGGAGTCGTCATGATTGAGGCGCCACTCTACTCGGCGTCCGGCGAGAAGCGCCGCAAGGCGTTCGCCCTACCGGTCGAGTACTTCGACGGTCAGGTGAACCACGCCGTGCTGCATCAGTCGGTCCGCGCCTTCCGGAACAACCAGCGGCAAGGCACGCATCAGACCAAGACCCGGTCCATGGTTTCCGGCGGGGGGGCCAAGCCCTGGAAGCAGAAGGGGACGGGCCGTGCCCGTCAAGGCAGCATTCGGTCGGCCCAGTGGCGGGGTGGTGCGACGGTCTTCGGACCCTCCCCGCGCGACTACACGACACCGGTGCCACGGAAGGTCCGGAGTCTGGCCCGCCGCTCTGCGCTCAACGCGCGTGCCGCCGAGGGTGCGCTCACGGTGGTCGAAGGCTGGGATCTAGCGGCGCCGAAGACCGCCGACTTTGTCGCGCTGCTCGATCGGTGGGGTGCCATGAATCAGAAGCTCCTGGTGCTCACCCACGGCATGAACCGGCCGGTCTATCTGAGCGCGAGGAACCTTCCCTCGATCGAGGTCATGCCGTACAACGAGGCGACCGCGTATCACGTCTTGTGGGCGGACACCGTGGTCGTGGAACAGGCGGCGCTGCCCGAGGGTGGCGAAGAGGTGGAGCCGACGGCCGAGCCGAAGCCCAAGCCGACGCCGGCCAAGAAGGCCAAGAAGGCTGCCCGGCCCAAGACCGCCAAGCGGGCCACGCCAACGAAGACCACCAAGAAGCGCGCTGGTGGAGCGGCCACGGCCAAGAAGAAGACGGCCAAGAAAGCGGCGAAGAAGACCGTCGCGAAGAAGAAGAAGAAGAAGGGGACGAGCTGATGCCCGCACTTCACGAGATCATCGTCAGGCCGCTGGTCACCGAGAAGAGCTCGGCCGCGTTTCAGGCCCGGCGTGAGTACACCTTCGAGGTGCATCCGGAGGCCAACAAGTTCCAGATCCGCGATGCCTTGGAGAAGTTGTTCGACGTGACCGTGACTGACGTGCGCACCATGCAGGTGCGGCGGAAGTCCGTCTTCCGCGCCCAGACCATTGGTGCCAAGCCTCGGTGGAAGAAGGCCGTGGTGACCCTCAAGGACGGCGACGAGATCGCCGTGTTCGAGAGCTGAGCATGAGCATTCGCAAGTTCCGTCCGGTGACGCCGGGTACGCGGTTCCGCTCGGTGTCGGGCTTTGACGAAATCACGCGGACCACGCCCGAGAAGTCGCTGGTCGAGCCGCTGCGAAAGACCGGCGGACGCAACAGCCGGGGCCACCTGACCATGCGCCACCGTGGCGGTGGTCACAAGCGCCAATACCGCCGAATCGACTTCAAGCGGGACAAGTTTGGCGTCCCGGCCCGGGTGGCTGAGATCGAATACGATCCCAACCGAAGCGCTCGGATTGCGCTCCTAGTCTACGCCGACGGCGAGAAGCGCTACATCCTGCACCCCAAGGGCCTCGAGCAGGGTGCCACGGTCGTGTCCGGGCCCGGATCCGACATCCGGATCGGCAACACGGTCCCGCTCGGCGAGATGTCCCTCGGGACGACGGTGCACAACGTGGAACTCAAGGTCGGCAAGGGCGGCCAAATGGCCCGCTCGGCCGGTGCCGGGGTGCAAGTCGTGGCCAAGGAAGGCAACTACGTCACGCTGCGCCTGCGCTCCACCGAGATGCGGCGGGTCCATGAGCGGTGCCTGGCAACCATCGGCGAGGTGGGCAACTCGGAGCACGAACTCCTCAGCGCTGGGAAGGCTGGAAAGACGCGCTGGCGCGGACGCCGGCCGAAGGTTCGCGGTGTCGCGATGAACCCGGTGGACCACCCGCTCGGCGGTGGCGAGGGCAAGGCCTCCGGCGGCCGCCCACCGACCTCGCCGTGGGGCAAGGTCGAGGGGCGCAAGACGCGGAAGCACAAGAAGGCAAGCACCAAGCTCATCGTGCGCGGCCGCAAGCGCGGCAAGGCGACCAAGTAACCGGCAGGGAATGAGACTGAGACTATGTCGAGAAGCGTAAAGAAGGGACCCTACGTCGAGGCTTCGTTGGGGCGAAAAGTCGAGGCGCTCAACCAGCAGAACGACAAACGGGTGATCAAGACCTGGAGCCGGGCGAGCACCATCTTGCCGGAATTTGTGGGCCACACGTTTGCGGTGCACAACGGGAACAAGTTCATCCCGGTGTACGTGACCGAGAACATGGTGGGGCACAAGCTGGGTGAGTTTGCCCCCACCCGCCTGTTCCGCGGCCATAGCGGGAAGCTGGCTGCCGACAAGAAAGTGAAGCCGACCTGATGGCTGCCGGGCATGCGATACAGCGGGAGGCGCGCCAGTCTCCCAGGAAGATGCGGCTCGTGGTCGACCTGATTCGCGGCAAGAACGTGAACGAGGCGTACGCGATCCTCAAGTTCAACAAGAAGCTGGCCGCGCAGCAGATCGAGAAGACCCTACGCTCCGCTGTTTCCAACGCGGAACAAAAGGCGATCCGGGACAATGAGCCGTTCGATCTCGACCAGCTCTATGTGTCCTCGGCGTCGATCGACATGGGGCGAACCCTCAAGCGGTACAAGCCCGCGGCGCAGGGCCGGGCCACACCTATTCGGAAGCGCACTAGTCACGTGGTCATCCGCGTGGCAACCAAGGAGACCGACTGATGGGGCAGAAGACGCATCCGCTCGGCATTCGGCTGGGTATCGTGAAGCCTTGGCGATCGCGCTGGTACGCAGCGGCCCGGGACATGCCCGCGTTCCTCCGAGAGGACGAGCTGATCCGGAAATATCTCTGGACTCGACTCGGACACGCGGCCATCGCGGAGATTCACATCGAGCGGAAGCCGGGCAAGGTGACGGTTACCGTGCATACCGGCCGGCCCGGCGTGGTGATCGGGAAGCGCGGTGCCGAGGTCGACAAGCTGCGTGATGAGCTGGCGCAGCTGACCGGCAAAGAAGCCGCGATCAACGTCGAAGAGATCAAGCGTCCCGAAACGTCGGCCAAGTTGGTGGCGGAAAACATTTCGCACCAGCTCAAAATGCGGATCTCGTTCCGCCGGGCGATGAAGCGGGCCGTCCAATCGGCGCTTCGCATGGGGGCGCCGGGCATCAAGGTGCGGTGTTCCGGTCGGCTGGGTGGAGCGGAAATCGCTCGGACGGAAGGGTATCACGAGGGCCGGGTGCCGCTGCACACGCTGCGCGCGGACATCGATTACGCGACGGCGACGGCAAAGACCACCTACGGCACGGTCGGCGTCAAGGTATGGATCTTCAAGGGTGAGATCGTGGAAGACCTCCACGGGCGCACCTACAGCACAGGAGCCTAAGGCCGATGCTCGCGCCGAAGAGAGTCAAGTTCCGGAAGATGTTCAAAGGCCGCACACGGGGCATCGCCCGTCGCGGCAACACGGTGACTTTCGGAGAATACGGACTCATGTCGCTCGATCCGGGGTGGATTTCCAATCGTCAGATCGAGGCGTCCCGGGTGGCCATGAGCCGGGCCATGAAGCGCGGCGGGAAAGTCTGGATCCGCATCTTTCCGGATAAGCCCATTACCAAGAAGCCGGCGGAGACGCGGATGGGCAAAGGCAAGGGGAACCCCGAGGGCTGGGTGGCGGTGGTGAAGCCCGGCCGTGTGCTGTTCGAAGTGGAAGGGGTCACCGAGCAGGTGGCACGGCGTGCCATGGAGCTCGCCGCGGCCAAGCTCCCGGTAAAGACCCGCTTCGTGCGGCGCGAGGAGGGCTGACCGAGTGCAAGCCAGAGACCTTCGGGAACTGTCGACGGAAGAGCTCGGCCACAAGCTGGCCGAGTTGATCGAGGAGCGCTTCCGGTTGCGATTCCGCTCGGCGACCGAGCAGATCGACAACCCACTCCAATTCCGGACCATCAGGCGCGACATCGCGCGGATCAAGACCGTGCTTCGTGAACGAACGGGGCAAGTGGAAGGAACGACGCATGAGTGACGCAGCCAAGACATCCGCGCCCCGGACGCAACGCAAGGTCCGCACCGGTGTGGTAACCAGTGACAAGATGCAACAGACCGTGACAGTCGAGCTGACGCGGCAGTTTGCCCACCCGACCTACGGGAAGCAAATGACGCGCACGACTCGGATCAAGGCACGTGATACCCACGGTGCCAAGACGGGCGATACGGTTCGCGTCATGGAAACCCGGCCACTGTCGAAAACGGTGCGGTGGCGGGTGATAGACATCGTCCAGCGCGCCAAGTAGCGCGGAGCGTCTCATGGTTCAGCAAGAGAGCATTCTCAAGATTGCGGACAATTCCGGGGCCCGAAAAGCCCTGGTCATTCGGGTCTTGGGTGGAAGTAAGCGCCGCTACGCAGGCCTGGGCGACAAGGTGGTCGTGGCCATCAAGGACGCGATTCCGACCGGCCAGGTGAAGCGGGGCGACATCGCGAAAGCGGTCATCGTCCGTACCGCCAAGGAAACCCGCCGACGGGATGGATCGTACATCCGGTTCGACGACAACGCGGCGGTCCTCATCAACGATCAGGGAGAGCCGCGGGCGACCCGCATCTTCGGGCCGGTAGCCCGGGAATTGCGCGACAAGCGCTACATGAAGATCGTCTCCCTCGCTCCGGAGGTGCTGTAAGTGAATCGACTGGTCTATCGGAAGGGCAAGCGCAAGCGCCAACGGCCCGTGACCCGCGTCAAAATGTCGATCACCAAGGGCGACACGGTGCAGGTCATCTCGGGAGAGGACAAGGGGAAGCGCGGCCGTGTGCTGCGTACCCATCCCAAGTCGGGCCGGATCACCATCGAAGGGGTGAACATCGTCAAGCGGCACCGCGCACCAACGGGAACGACCGAGGGCGGCATCATGGAAATGCCGGCACCCATCCATCACTCGAAGGCGATGCTCATCGACCCCAAGACCAACGAGCCCACCCGGGTCCGTCGGCGTGTCGACAAGGACGGCACGGTCGAGCGCATTGCGACCAAATCGGGCGACTCGATCCCGAGGAACAGATAGGTATGGCAACCCAGAGTCCGAAAGCGGAACAGGCCCCCCGAGGGGAGAAGCCGGCGGGAAAGCGCGGGAAGGCCAAAGAGGGCGGCGCCGAGCGCGAGGCCACGCCCAAGGCCCGTGAGGGCAAGCCACGCCTCCAGGTCCACTACGAGACCGTCGTGCGGGGACGGTTGGCGCAGGCGTTCGGCCTCGACAACCCGATGCAGGTGCCGCGGCTGCTCAAGATCGTGCTGAACGTGGGCATGGGCGAGGCGCCGAAGAACCCCAAACAGCTCGAGGCCGCGGTCGACGAGCTGGAGCGGATCACGGGGCAGAAGGCCGTCATCACCCGCGCCAAGAAGGCCATCTCGAATTTTGCCCTCCGGGCCGGGATGCCTATCGGTGCCCGGGTGACGCTCCGCGGGGCTCGCATGTACGAGTTCCTCGATCGGTTCGTGACGCTCGCGGTGCCGCGGCTGCGCGACTTTCGCGGCCTGCCGACCAAGAGCTTTGATGGCCGCGGGAACTACAGCATCGGCATCAAGGAGCAGATGATCTTTCCCGAAGTGGACTTCGACAAAGTGGAGAAGATCCACGGGATGGACATCACCATCGTGACGACGGCCGGGCGGGATGACATGGCGATGGCGCTGCTTCGGGAGTTTGGATGGCCGTTCCGCAGCGAGACGCCGATTCGCGTTGGATAACGCAGCAGACGACACTAAGGACACATAGGGACATTATGGCCAAGACCTGTTGGATCGAGCGATCAAAGCGTACGCCGAAGTACAAGGTCCGTGCAGTGAATCGCTGTGCACGTTGTGGGCGCGCACGCGCCTTTCTCCGCAGGTTCGGCCTGTGTCGTATCTGCTTCCGCACGCTCGCCCTCCAGGGGGAAATTCCGGGCGTGCGGAAGGCTAGCTGGTAAGGGGGCAGTGATCGAATGACGATGACAGATCCAGTCGCGGACATGCTGACGCGCATTCGGAACGCGTGTTCCGCAGGGCATCGCCGGGTGGATGTCCCGGCTTCGAAGCTCAAAGTGGAGTTGGCCCGGCTGCTCCGGGACAACCACTACGTGACCGATTTCAAGGTGCTGGAAGACGGCGGAGGACGGGGCTCGTTACGGCTCTACCTCAAGTACCACAACGAGGTGCCGGTGATCCGGGAACTGCGCAAGGTCTCGACCCCGGGGCTCAGGCGCTACGTCAAGAGCCGCGAAATTCCTCGGGTCAAGAACGGGCTGGGGATGGCCATCGTCTCGACGCCGAAGGGCCTCATGAGCGACCGGGATGCCCGGACCGCGAACCTAGGCGGCGAGCTCGTCGCTTACATCTGGTAGGTGCATCATGTCGCGAATTGGTAAGCGGCCAGTCCCGATCCCCAAGGGCGTCACGGTGGAGCTCTCGGGCTCGCACCTGGCGGTCAAAGGCCCCAAAGGCAAGCTGGAGCGGACGCTCCCAGGCGAGATGGCGCTGGAGTACGCGGACGACCACATCACCGTGACTCGGCTCTCGGAGGCGACTCGGCACCGGGCACTCCACGGGCTCACTCGCTCTTTGGTGAACAACATGGTCGAGGGTGTCGCGCGCGGGTTTTCGAAGCACCTCGAGATCCAGGGCGTCGGCTACCGCGCGGAGGCCAAACCCTACGGCGTCGACCTCATTGTCGGATACTCGCACCCGGTGAAGTATCAGGCGCCCTCCGGGATCACCATCTCGGCGGAGGCCCCGACGATGCTGAAGATCGAGGGCGCCGACAAGGAACTGGTGGGTCAGGTGGCGGCGGAAATCCGCAAGGTCCGGCCGCCCGAGCCATACAAGGGCAAGGGAATCCGGTACCGCGGGGAACATGTCCGCCGCAAGGCCGGAAAGACAGGAGCGAAGTAATCATGCGATCGATTCACGCACCCAAGACGCGACAGGAACGGCGATACCGCCGTCGGCTCCGCGTGCGGAAGCGGATCCAAGGGACGGCCGACCGGCCCCGGTTGGTGGTGTTTCGTTCTCTGAAGCATATCTACGCCCAATTGGTCGATGACGATCGGGGTGTGACTCTGCTCGGCGTCGCAGACCAAAGCGAGGGCGTGACTGTGGATGGCTCCGGCAAGGTGGCCCGGGCCCGCGCCGTCGGCGAGGTGCTCGCCGCCAAAGCCCGTGCCGCCGGCCATAGCCGAGTGGTGTTCGATCGCGGAGGCTACAAGTATCATGGCCGAGTGCGCGCCGTTGCCGAGGGCGCGCGGGCCGGAGGATTGGAGTTCTAATGGCTGACGAGCAGACGAAGCAGGACGCGGTAGCAGGCGAGCCCGCCAAGGAGGCGGCCGCGCAGCCCGTGCCAGCGGCGGCGGAACAACCCGAAACGGCGCCGAAGGCGGAGGCGGAATCTCCCGCCGTGGCCGCGCCGCCCCAGAAGCGACCGAGTCAGCGCAGGTCCCAAGAAGGACGCGGGGGACGCGGGGGCCGCCGGGATCGCAGCGATCGGGACCGAGGTTCGGATCTCGTCGAGAACGTGATCACGATCAATCGGGTCGCCAAGGTCGTGAAGGGTGGCCGGCGCTTCTCCTTCAACGCGCTGGTGGCGGTCGGCGATGGCGATGGCAAGGTGGGTGTCGCCATGGGCAAGGCCAACGAGGTCTCCGAGGCGGTGCGCAAGGCGGTGGAGGCGGCACGGCGAAGCATGGAGACGATCCCACGCTCCGGGACCACTATCCCGCACGAGATCGTCGGCCAGCATGGCGCCGGGCGTGTTCTCCTGAAGCCCGCAACGACCGGGACGGGCGTCATCGCCGGTGGGCCGGTCCGACAGGTGCTCGAGTGCGCGGGTATCAAAGACATTCTGACGAAGTCGCTCGGGTCGGCCAACCCGCACAACATGGTGCGAGCCACGATGGATGGCCTGGTTGGCTTGGTGTCACGGGCGCAGGTCGCGCGTGAGCGCGGCGTCGAAATGGAGCAAATCCACTACCGTCCCCGGCAGGAGGTCTAGGATGGCCAAGAAGACCACTGCCAAGCTCGCGGTCAAACAGATCAGGAGCGGGATCGGGCACCCGGAAACGTTCCGGCGAACGCTCCGCTCGCTTGGACTGCGGCATCATCAGGCGCGGGTCGTGGTCGATGACACGCCCTCCATTCAAGGCATGTTGTACAAGGTGCGGCACCTGGTCGAGGTGACGCCGATCGAGGAGACCTGATGGCCGAGGATACCAAAGCAGAGAAGCTGACGCTCTCCAACCTGCGTCCGCCCAAGGGGGCCACCCAGCCACGGCGGCGCGTCGGACGGGGCCCGGGTTCGGGCCTGGGCAAGACCGCGGGGCGCGGCCACAAGGGCCACAAGGCCCGGACCGGCGGGTACACCAACCCCGGATTTGAAGGCGGGCAGATGCCGATCTACCGGCGCCTGCCGAAGCGGGGCTTTACCAACCCGTTCCGGGTCCCAGCCCAGCCGGTCAACATCGCTCGGCTTGCCGGGCTCGAGGGGACGGACGTGACGCCGGAGACCCTGCACGCCGCCGGGCTGATCGGGAAGCTGGACGCTCCGGTCAAGATTCTCGCGACCGGGAACGCCGAGCGTGCCTACACGGTTCGCGGCGTCGCCATCTCTCAATCGGCTCGCGCCAAGATCGAGGCGGCGGGTGGGACCGTCGAGGAGTAGGTGACCAGCCCCCGCCTTCCCACGATGTCGATCGATCCGGAGCTCAAGAAGAAGCTCCTGTTCACCCTGACGGTGTTGCTCATCTACCGGGTCGGCGCGCACATCGCCGCTCCCGGCGTCAACGTGCAGGCTCTGGCGGACTATATCCGGAATTCCGCGGCGGCGGGGTTCTTCGGATTGTACGACATGCTGGGCGGCGGGTTGTCCCGGGCCACGGTCTTTGCCTTGGGCATCATGCCCTACATCTCCGCATCCATCGTCTTCCAGTTGGCGGGCGGCGTCGTGCCGACCATCAGCAAGATGCAGAAGGAGGAAGAAGGGCGGAAGAAGATCACCCAGTGGACCCGGTATCTCACGGTGATCCTGTCGGCGTCGCAGGCCTACACCTTTGCGTTGTTCACCGAGTCGATTCCCGGCGCGATCCAGAATCCGGGCCTCGGGGGCCGCATCGTGATGATGCTCATGCTCACGACCGGCGCCATCTTCGTCATGTGGCTGGGAGAGCAGATCACCGAGCACGGCATCGGCAACGGAATGAGCCTGCTCATCACCTTCTCCATTCTCGAGCGGGTGTGGCCCGGCGGACTCCAGCTGTTCGGGTTCGTGAGCGGACAAGTGGTATCCATTGCGGCCGCGGTGACGTTCCTTTTGGTCTTGGTCGCCGTCGTCGCTTCGGTCACGGGGATGACCATCGCCGCACGCCGTATTCCGATCCAGATCCCACGGAAGGTGATGGGGAGAGGACGGGTGCGTGAAGGACAGAAGAGCTTCATCCCGATCCGGCTTCTCACCGCCAACGTGATGCCGATCATCTTTGCTCAGACGATCATCATCGTGCCCGGCACCGCGGCGAGCTTCACCAATAACGAGATTCTCCGTGAAGTGGCGAATTTCTTCGTTCCCGGCGGCATTCCCTACGCCATTCTGTTCGCCGTCATGATCATCCTGTTTACCTATTTCTACACGTCGATCATCTTCAACTCGGTCGACTTGGCCGAGAATCTGAAGAAGCAGGGTGGGTTCATTCCCGGTGTGAAGCCAGGAGCCGCCACTGCGGACTACATCGACGGCGTACTCGGCAGGATCACCCTCCCAGGCGGCATTTTCCTCGCGGCCATCGCCTTGATCCCGATCTTCGTGTCGCAGCGACTGGGTATCCAGGCACAGTTCGCCGGCTCCTCCATCCTGATCGTTGTCGGCGTGTTGCTCGATACTATCGAGAAGATCGAGCAGCATCGCCAGTTGCGACGCTACGATGGCTTCATGCGCAGTGGACGCGTCCGCTTCCGCGGGGGCCGGCAGCCGCGCTACATCTAGCGATGCCGAGGATGACTTGGCGGTGAGCGGGGCCCTGCGTGCGCGCGGTCCTGCTCACCGCCGCCGTTTGCCCTCGGCACACCAGGTACGGGGATAGCACGCTCATGGACATTCTCTTGCTGGGCCCGCCCGGGGCGGGAAAAGGCACCCAGGGAGTCATCCTCGCAGACCGGTTGGGCATTCCGAAGTTCGCCACCGGCGACCTCCTGCGAGAGGCTGTCCGTCAGGGTACGCCGCTCGGGCGGGAGGCCAAGGCCGTCATGGAGGCGGGGCACCTGGTGAGTGACGACATCATTCTCGGTGTGATGCAGGAGGAGCTAGCCAAGCCTGGCGCGCGACACGGGGTGATCTTCGATGGCGTGGTCCGAACCGTGCCCCAAGCGGAGGGGCTGGCCCTGCTGCTCGCCTCGCTCGGCCGGCAGCTCGACTACGTGATCTTCTTCTCGGTAACCGACGAAGAGATCCTGGCGCGCCTGGCAAAGCGCCGCTCGGTTGAACAACGGGCGGATGACGATCCCGATGCCATCCGGAACCGGCTGCGAGCGTACCGCGAGCTCACGGCGCCGGTGCTCGACTGGTACGAGGCCCAAGGCGTGGTGCACAGGATCCCGGCGGTCGGCGCGGTCGAGGTGATCGCCGAGCGGGTGCGCGCGGTCGTCGGTCAATAGATGATCACCATCAAGTCGCCGCGTGAAGTCGAGATCATGGCTCGGGCAGGCCGGATCGTTGCCGAGACGCTGCAGCTGGTCCGGGCCGAGTGCCGCCCCGGCCGGTCGACGGAGGATCTGGATCAGGTCGCCGAGGCCTTCATCCGAAGCCACCCTGGCGCGACACCGTCGTTCAAGGGACTCTACGGCTATCCCAAGACCCTCTGCACCTCCATCAACGAAGAGATCGTGCACGGGATTCCTTCACCGGAGCGGGTGCTTCGGGAGGGCAATATTCTGAGCGTCGACGTGGGGGTCTATCTCGAGGGATTACACGCCGATTCCGCGACCACCATCGCCGTGGGCGAGGTGACCCCTGAAGCGGTCCGACTTCTCGACGTCACCCGGCGCTGCTTGGAAGCCGGTGTCGTCCAGGCACGGCATGGCAACTACGTCGGCGACATCGGGTATGCGGTGCAGCAGGTGGCGGAGCACGCGGGCTTCGGGGTGGTGCGGGAACTGGTGGGGCACGGCATCGGCACCGAGTTCCACGAAGAACCTCAGATCCCCAATTTCGGCGCCCCCAGACGCGGACGGCGGCTGCTCGAAGGCATGACCGTGGCCATCGAGCCGATGATCACCGCCGGCGATCCGGCCACCAAGACCCTGGCGGACAAGTGGACCGTGGTCACGGCAGACGGGAGCCTCTCCGCGCATTTCGAGCACACGGTGGCCATTACCCGCGACGGGCCGCGGATTCTCACGACGGTCTAAGGCCGCGACTGAGCTGGGCCATCAACTGCCGTTCCTCCTGCCCGAGTTCGAGCATCAACTGCGCCGCTTGATTGAGGGTGGCGTCCACCCGCTCCGGTCTGACGCCGCCGTCGGCTACCGCCTCCGCCAGGCCGAATTCCGTGCCCCATCCCAGGCCGGCAAGGTTGGCTTCGACGTTGTACTGCGCCCCGCGGCCCGCCCCAACGGCCAGGAAGATCGCCGCCGCCGCGTCGGCCCGCACCGACGGGTTTCCGGCCTCGAACACGCGCCGCGACGTCGCGGCCAGGTTCCGACAGAGCCTGAGGACCTCCAACTGGACGTCCGCCGCTCCCAGGAGGGCGTTGTTGAGGTTGATTAGACGGAGGGATGATTCGTCCGGGGAGGAATGGGGCAGGGCTCGCGCCTCGATGACGGAGCTGTAGGCCACCACATCCTCTTCGGCCAGGAGAATGAGGTTTTCACGGATCTCATCCGCCTCTTCCTTGAGCTTTGTGAACTCGGCTTCGACGTTCGCAAACCGTTTCCGGCCTACCGTGAGACCTAGACACATGACCAGAACTGCTCCAGCCAAGGAGGCCGCAATGGCTGCAGCTGACCCGCCCCCAGGCGCAGGGGTCGCCTGCGCAATCGCATCGCTCCATTGCCTGAGGGAGTGCTCCTGGGCCAGCGCGTCGGAAGGAGTCGGCGTCTCGGCGTCGGTCATCGCATGCTCACGTTGACGGTAAGTGGTGGGCCGCCTGGGCGAGCCGGTCCAGCAACCACGGATGGATGGCTGGGTTGCCGGCCACGACGGCGGTGTGTGCTACTGCAATATCGCTGCCTCGGAGGTCGGTAATATGGCCACCTGCCTCCCTGATGAGGAGCGCCCCGGCGGCGATGTCCCACGGGGCGAGGGCCAGCTCCCAGAACCCGTCCAGGCTTCCCCGGGCGACGTCCGCCAGGTCGAGGGCCGCGGACCCGGCACGCCGGATCCCGCCTGATGCCGTCAGGATGTCGGCAAACTGCACGAGATATTGCTCCAAACGGTCGCGGTGCTTGAAAGGAAACCCGGTTCCGATGAGCGCGTGCTCCGGGCGCGCGATGGCGGACGTGGTCAAGCGATTGCCGTCGAGCCAGGCGCCCTCCCCTGCCTGTGCATGGTAGAGCAGGTCTCGCACGACATCGAGGACTACTCCGGCCGCGACCTGACCGTCCTGGACTGCCGCGATCGACACCGCATACGCGGGATAGCCGTGCAAGAAGTTCGTGGTCCCGTCAAGCGGGTCGACCACCCAGGTTAGCGGCGCCGACAGCGCTTCGGGCGAAAGTTCCTCGCCCAGGATGGCCGCCTCGGGTGTCGAGGCGCGGAGGATTTCCGCAATCATGCGCTCGGCGGTCCGATCCACCTCGGTCACGAAATCGGACGGGCCCTTCGTGCCCCAGGCCGTGGGGTCGAGCGGGCGAGACACGCTTTGGAGGTATTCTGCGGCATCGCGCGCCGCCCGGCAGGCGATGCCGAGTAAGTCTTTGGTTGATACCATCTTGCACGTCCACCGCGGGCTAGGTAGCTTGGCGTGATGCCCCGAATATTCTCAGGAATCCAACCTTCCGGTGAACTCCACATCGGTAACTGGCTCGGTGCGGTCCAGAACTGGGTCAATCTACAACAAGACTACGACTGCTTCTACGCGATCGTCGACCTGCATGCACTGACCGGCGTCCACGAGGCGCGTGGGGACCTGAGTCAACGCACTCGCGAGATGGCGATCGGACTGCTCGCGTCCGGTATTGATACCGAGCGCGCGACCCTCTTTGTGCAGTCGCACGTGGCGGAGCACAGCGAGCTCATGTGGTTGCTGAATGCCGTCACCCCGGTCGGTGAATTAGAACGCATGACCCAGTATAAGGACAAGGCCGCCGGGCTGGAGAGCATTCCGGCTGGGCTCCTCAACTACCCGATTCTCATGGCGGCCGACATCCTGCTGTACCGCGCTGACCTCGTACCGGTGGGTGAAGACCAGGTGCAGCATCTCGAGCTGGCCCGCGGGATCGCACGGCGGTGGAATGCCGAGTATTCCCCTGACGACCCGTACTTTCCGGAGCCGCAGCCATTGCTCACGCGGGCGAAGCGGATCATGGGGCTCGACGGGGGGAGCAAGATGTCAAAAAGCAAAGGCAACACCATCGGGATCCTCGACTCGCCGGACGTCATCTGGCAGCGGCTCCGGCCAGCGGTCACCGACCCGGCCAGAGTCACGCGGAAGGACCCCGGCACTCCTGAGATCTGTGGCCTGTATCACCTTCACCAGCATTTCTCGCCGCCGGAGACGGTCGAGGAAGTGGCGACGAAGTGCCGCACGGCCGGATGGGGATGTCTGGACTGCAAGCGGGTCCTGGCGGATAACATGGCGAGTACCCTCGCGCCAATCCGGGCCAAGGCAGAAGAGCTGACGAACGCTCCCGACCAGGTGGATGATCTCCTTGCGACGGGCGCGGCGAAGGCCCGGGTCCTCGCTCGGCAGACGCTGGACCGGGGCCGCGCCCTGATCGGGCTCATGCCGCCGCACTCCGTCGCCGCATCCCACGATTCCTGACGCGATTGGAACCAGCCGCATGAAACAGGATCCTCTTCAGAAGATCATTCAAGTCGCCGTCAAGCGAGGTGCCTCGGACCTCCACATCAAGGCAGGCGATGTGTTCCGAGCGCGCATCGACGGCAAACTGGTGCCGCTCACCAAGCAACGACTGACGCCGGACCAGACGCGGGCCATCGCGCTCATGCTCATTCCGCACGAGGAAGACCGCCGCCGGATCGATCACCTCAAAGACTACGATTGCTCGTGGGGCATGCCCGGCGTTGGCCGGTTTCGAGTCAACCTGCTCCGCCAACGCTCCTCCTTTATGATCGTCATGCGGGTCATTCCTTTCGCCGTGCCGTCCCTGGAGTCGCTCGCCGTTCCCGAGGTGCTGGCGACCGTGGTGGAGCAACCCCATGGCTTCATTGCCATCAGCGGTTCCAGCGGCAGCGGCCGCAGCTCCACGATGGCGGCCATGATCCACCACCTGAACAGCACCGCGGAAAAGCACATCGTCTCGATCGAGAATCCGATCGAATTCCTCCATCGCGATCTCAAGAGCAGTGTTACCCAGCGCGACGTCGGGATCGATACCGCTTCGGTGAATGCGGGCCTGCGATCGGCGGTGCGCCAGGATCCGGACGTGATCGTCATCGGAGACATTCGCGATGGCGACACGGCGGAGACCGCCATCAAGGCGGCGGAGATGGGCCACTTGGTCATCGGCGTGCTCTCGGCGCCCAACGTCCCAAGCACCCTGTCACGGCTTCTCTCCATGTTTCCGTCGGAAGACCGGGATATGGCGCGCACCCGGTTGGCAGACGTACTGATCGGCGTGAGCGCTCAGCACCTCGTTCCGCGGAAGTCGGGGGACGGTCGCCTCGCTGTGTTCGAAGTGCTGGTGGCCACCGACGCCGTGCGGAACTGGCTCCGGACCCACGGCACGCTGCTCGAACTCCAGGAGCTGATGACCGCCGACGACGAAGAAAGCGGCATGTGCACCTTCGATTCCGAAATCGCACGGCTCCGCGACGAAGAAATGATCACGGCCCAGACCGCCGAGGCGTTCTCTGCCCAGCAGCATGCGCCGCCCAAGAAGTCGAGCCGCCGGGCCAAGACTCGATCTCGCAAGTCGTCCTCCTGATCGCGGCGGAGACTCATGTTCGACCCGAAGAGCCATTGTGTCGTGGTGGTTGGTGCCCAGTGGGGCGATGAGGGGAAAGGCAAGGTTGTCGACGTCCTCACCGAGCAGGCCGACCTGGTCGTCCGCTACCAGGGCGGTGCCAATGCCGGCCACACGGTCGTGATCGGCGACACCGAGTTCATCCTCCACCAGATCCCATCGGGTATCCTGCGTCCCAAGGCGCGCTGCGTCGTGAGCAACGGGGTGGTCCTCGATCCGGACACCTTCTTTACCGAATTGGATGCCCTCACCGCGCGCGGCATCGAGACCACGGGGCGCCTCTTCATTTCCGACCGGGCCCACCTGGTGCTGCCCTATCACAAACTCCTCGACGCGGCCAGCGAAAAGCGGCAGCAAATCGGCACCACCGGCCGCGGGATCGGCCCGGCCTATGAGGACAAGACCGGCCGGCGCGGCATCCGCGTGGGAGATGTCATTCACCCGGCCGGGCTCCTCCAGCGTCTGACTGCGCAGGTTGAGCGCTCCAACATGCTGCTCGAGTCGATGGGGAGCGCGGAGCGGGCATCGCTCGAGCACCATCTTGCGCTCCTCGAGCGAATCGGGCCTCGGCTCGAGCCGCTGACCGCCGACACGGGCCTCCTGGTCCACCGCTCGCTCCGGGCTGGGGAACGCGTGCTGCTCGAGGGCGCCCAGGGCGCGTTGCTCGACGTCGACCACGGGACCTATCCGTACGTCACCTCCTCCAACACCACGGCGGGCGGCGCGGCGGTGGGCGCAGGCATTGGGCCCACGGCCATCGATCAGGTGTTGGGGGTGGTCAAGGCCTATACCACCCGGGTCGGGAACGGCCCCCTCCCGACCGAAGCCGGGGCCCCGGAGGGAGACCGGTTGCGAGCGGAAGGCGGCGAGTTCGGCGCCACCACGGGTCGGCCTCGGCGCTGCGGCTGGTTCGACGCCTCGGTGGTGCGGTACTCGGTCAGGGTCAACGGCCTGACCGGCCTGGCGGTGACCAAGCTGGACGTGCTGGACGGCTTTGCGGAGATCCCGGTGGGGGTGGGATATCAGGTCGACGGGGCGGTATCGGACGACTTGCCTGCTCAGGTAGCGGCGCTCGAACAGGTCGAGCCCCGGTATGAGATCCTGCCCGGGTGGGAAAAGCCGACCGGCGGCGCCCGCCGCATGGCTGACCTCCCTGCCCAAGCGCGGGCCTATCTCGACCGGATCCAGGACCTGGCCGGCGCTCCGATCCGGTACGTGAGCGTGGGCACGCGGCGAGACCAAATCATCGAGGTGTGAGGTCCTGTACCGTCTTCCGGCCTTCCACTGCAACGACCCGACCTATACTGGGGTCGCCGGGCGTCATTGTCTGTCGGGACGCAACGAATGTGGGCCCGTACCTCCCGCCCACCCCACACTCCTCACTCATCACTCCTGACTCCTCGGCACCTGATACATCACATACCGCCTCGCCACCGCCAACAATAGCAACGGCTTCGGTTGCCCGGCCCCGACCGATCCGGGTATCTTGAGCCGCCGGCGGCCGGTATCCTCCCACGACCCACCACCCGAGACCAGGACCCATGGCCGAACAAGGACTCATGGACAAGCTCGTCTCGCTCTCCAAGCGGCGCGGGTTCGTCTTCCAATCTTCCGAGATCTACGGCGGACTGGGCTCGGTCTGGGATTACGGCCCCCTGGGCGTCGAACTCAAGCGGGCGGTCAAGGAGCGCTGGTGGCAGGCCATGGTTCACGCCAGGGACGACATCGAAGGACTCGACGCCGCCATCCTCATGCACCCCAAGGTCTGGGAGGCTTCGGGCCACGTGTCGGGGTTCACTGACCCGCTGGTCGACTGCAAGCAGTGCAAGAACCGCTTCCGGGCCGACGATCCCGCCATCAAGGGAACCCCAGGGACGCCGGATGCCCAGTGCCCGGTGTGCGGCACCAAAGGGTCGCTCACCGAGCCGCGGCTGTTCAATCTCATGTTCAAGACGTTCATGGGCCCGGTCGAGGAATCGGCTGCCGTGGTGTACCTCCGGCCGGAGACGGCGCAGGGCATCTACGTCAACTACCTCAACGTGCTTCAAGCCTCGCGGCAGAAGGTGCCCTTCGGCATCGCCCAGATCGGCAAGGCGTTCC
This sequence comes from Gemmatimonadales bacterium, assembly GCA_035464955.1. Lineage (GTDB taxonomy): Bacteria > Gemmatimonadota > Gemmatimonadetes > Gemmatimonadales > GWC2-71-9 > JABDII01. The sequence goes on along the minus strand of DATHRW010000111.1, from coordinate 1,090 downwards.
GGAACGAGATCACGCCCGGGAACTTCATCTTCCGGACGCGCGAGTTCGAGCAGATGGAAATGCAATTCTTCGTGAAGCCCGGCACCGACCAGGAATGGTTCGAGCGCTGGCGCGATTGGCGCATGGCGTGGTACCACGACCTCGGCCTCACGCCCGACAAGCTCCGCTGGCACGAGCATACGGCAAAAGAACTCGCCCACTACGCCCGTGCTGCACAGGACATCGAATACGAGTTTCCATTTGGCTGGAACGAGATCGAAGGCGTCCACAACCGGACTGACTTCGACCTGAAAGCGCATCAGGAGTACTCGGGCAAGAAGCTCGAATATTTCGACCAAGCGGCCAACGAACGCTACATCCCGTACATCATCGAGACCTCGGCCGGGGCCGACCGGGTGGCGCTCACCGTTATGGTCGACGCGTATCGTGAAGAAGAAGTGAAGGGCGAGAAGCGCGTGGTCTTGGGACTCCACCCCGGGCTCGCCCCGATCAAGGCCGCCGTATTCCCCTTGGTCAACAAGGACGGCATGCCCGAGCTCGCGGAACGAGTCTACCGCGATCTCCAACGAGTCCTGCCAGCATTCTACGATGCCAGCGGGGCCGTCGGCCGGCGCTACCGGCGAATGGATGAGGCAGGTACCCCGTATTGCATCACCATCGACGGGCAAACCACGGACGACCAAACCGTCACCATCCGCGACCGCGACACCATGGAACAGGAGCGGGTCGCGCTCGATCGGGTGGTGGAGTGGGTGAGGGGGAAGGTGTGAGGGCGAGTGGTTGATATCAGATAAAGACAATCACCTATTGGCTATTAGCTACTAGTCTGCAGTGATTATCTTCCGGAATAGCCAATAGCCAATAGCCAATAGCCAATAGCCCTTCACTGGGGGGCAGACCGTTGCGCAACCCAAAACAAAGATCCATCGGCTCGCGATCGCTGAGGCCTGAGAGCCTCATGATGAGCTATGGATTCGATCCGCGTCTTTCCGAAGGGGCACTCAAGTGCCCCATCTTTCAAAACTCCACCTTCGTCTTCGAGTCGGCCGAGGCAGGCAAGGCCTTTTTCGAGCTGGCCTATGGGCTTCGG
>DATHRW010000110.1:0-2681 GCA_035464955.1 Gemmatimonadales bacterium | reverse complement strand
CGAACGTCGGCGCGCGGGACATCACGCAGGGGAAGACCCTGGGCTTCCATTCGGAAAGCCAGGAAACCTCGTTCGAGCGGATGTCCGAGAAGATCAAGGATGAACTGACACGCGTGTTCAATCCCGAGTTCCTGAACCGGCTCGACGACACGATCGTCTTCCACCCGCTCACCAGGGAACACATCGCCCAGATCGTCACGATTCTGCTCGAGGAAGTGAAACGGCGGCTTGGTGACGAGGTCCGGCTGACACCGGCGGCGATCGAATTCCTGGTCGAGCACGGCTACGATCAGAGCTACGGCGCACGGCCCCTCAAGCGCACCATCCAGCGCTATATCGAGGATCCGCTGAGCGAGAAGATCCTGCTCGGGGAATTCGGCGGTGGGGAGGAAGTCGAAGTCGATGTTCACCCCGACGGCGATCGGCTCTCCTTCAGCGCCTTGACCGGCTCGGGGGCGTAAGAGGTTGTGGGACGACGCGCCGGCAGCGCCGGCATCTGAGCACCCCATGCGCGGCATGATTCGCTTCCTCGCCCCAGGCCTGGTCGCTGCCGTGGCACTCGTCGGCCTCGGAGTGGTTCGCGGCCTGGCGGCCCAGGAGGCCGTCAGCACGACCGTCGACAGCCTCGCGGTCGAAGGACAGGACCGCCTCACCGCCACGCAAATCCTCGGTACGGCAGGAATTGCGGTCGGCCAGAGCGTCAACTACCGGGACGTCCAGCGCGCCGTGCGGAATCTCTTCCGCACCGGCCAGTTCGACGATGTGGTCGTGGAACAGCGAGATGTCGACGGCCGCTTGGTGCTGGCCTTCCGAGTCAAGGAGCGGCCCATCCTCGAGCGGTGGGCGGTGGCCGGGACCGATCGGGTCTCGCTCGGAACCGTCAAAGACCGGGTCAAGATCAGGGAAGGTCGCGCCATCGACCGCAACGGCGTCGAACGCGCCCGCGCCGCCATCGACTCCCTCTACACCGATCGCGGCTTCTATGCGGCGCGCGTGAACGTGAAGGAAATCCGCCAGCCGTCCGGCGCGCTCCGGGTGGTCTTCGAGGTCGAAGAAGGGCAACGAGTCGCGGTGGGCCAGCTGGTCGTCGAGGGCAACACCAGGTTCACCGACAAGACCGTGTCCAAGCACATGGCGACTCGCCCCGAGGGATTTTGGTGGTTCCAGAAGGGCGACTACGACGAGGAGCAGCTGGAGCGGGACGTGCGCGAGCGGCTGCCTCAGTGGTATGGCGACAACGGCCACATCGACTTTCGGGTCCTGAGCCACGAGCTCATCCCCGACTCCGTGACCGGCAAGGCATTACTAAGGCTGGAGGTCGAGGAAGGGCCCGTCTACCGAGTTGGCACCTTCCAACTCTCAGGCAATCGCCGCTTTTCCACCGACGATCTCAGCGCCAAGTACCCGTTTGGCGGGAAGGAGGCCGTGGGCCCCCCGGGCGAGCCGCTTCCCGAGGCCGGCATGCCGTTCGACCGCTCCGCCTGGTTCGACGCGACCGAGGAGGTGCGCTCCCTCTACGCCAACAACGGGTACATCTACGCGACGGTGGTGCCCGAGCAGAATCGGCGCACGGCGGCCGATGGCAGCCAGGTGGTCGATCTGCGCTGGGTCATCCGTGAAGGGTCGCCCGCCACGGTCAACAAGATCAACATTGTCGGCAACGACGTGACGCATGAGCGGGTCATCCGGGAGGCGATTCTGCTCGCGCCCGGCTCGCTGTTCAGCCGAGACCTCCTGATTCGCTCTTACCAACAGATCGCGAGCCTCGGGTTTTTCCAGGAACCGCTGCCACCGCCCGACGTGCAGCAGGCAGCCAACGGACAGGACGTCGACGTCACCTTCACGATCCGGGAGCGTCGCACGGGCAACATCAACTTCGGCGCCTCGGTGGGGCAGGGTACCGGAGTCGGCGGGTTTCTCGGGCTGGAAGAGCCCAACCTGTTCGGGCGTGGCAAACGGGGCCGGCTCCAGTGGCAGTTCGGCCGCAATATCAACGACTTTACCTTGAGCTACACCGATCCGGCCATCAAGGAGAGCCGGATCTCGGGCACCATTTCCTTGTTCAATTCCCGCCAACGCTTCACCATCGAAGACCTCGGCCGGCGCCGCCAAGTGGGCGGCAGCATCAGACTCGGGTTCCCGCTCTTCGGGTCGCGCTTCACCCGCGTCTTTGGCTCCTACGGCATCCAGCTCATCAAGTTTACCGAAGGGTCGGAAGACCTGCGGAGTCGGTTCCGCTGCACCAACTGCACCCGCTCGACGCTCGGCGGTACCATCCTGCGCGACACCCGGATCGGATTGCCGTTCGCCAGCGCCGGTGCGCTGGTCAACACCAGCCTGGAAGTGAATGGTGGGTTCCTCGGTGGTACCGGGTCGTATCGGAAGATCGATCTCGAGGGCCGCTGGTATGCGCCGCTCGGCCGCTTGGGTGGGGGCGAGGGCGACTTCACCGGCGGTATTCGTTTCGTGCTCGGGCTCACCGCCAAGTCGGGCTTCATCTTTGGCGATGCCGGGCCATTCTTCACCGAGTTGTACTCCATGGGCGGCACCCAATTCGGTGTCCCGCTGCGTGGCTACGAAGAATTCGCGATTACTCCTGACGGTTTCAATCCGCTGGCCGGCGGCAACAACGCCCCTCCCGATGCCTTCGGCAAGACCTATGCTGCGTTCACGCTCGAATT
>DATHRW010000109.1:0-1937 GCA_035464955.1 Gemmatimonadales bacterium | reverse complement strand
CGCCTCATAAGCTAACGGACTCGTGGTGACTCGGGAAACCAAGGCCCGGAAAGTGGCGTAGGGCTCAATGGCCAACAGTCAATAGCTATCGGTCGATGCTCACTGCTGGCCTGCCCTTGCGGGGCCGGCCCTTTCAGGGCCAGAATACGCCCTTCAACCCACCATTCCTTCACGCGGCGCCGGCCGCCCACGAGGATCATCGCATGTCGACCCGTCGAACCCTGGCCTTGCTCGCCCTGGCTCTGGCACCTGCCGCTCTGGGGTGCGCCCGTCCATCCGCGTCCCAGACGCCCGCACCCAAGCAGGCGGCCGGCGAGAAGAAGGACAGCACCCTCAAGTCCATCGCCGAGGTGACCAAGTCGAGCCGGAAGCTGGAGGGGCTCTTCACGGTCTACCAGGACACCGTCACCGGGTCGCTTCAGCTGGCCTTGGATGCGTCGCAGCTCGGCAAGGACTACATCTACTTCATGCACCCGGTACATGGGGTCACGGAGGCCGGTCATTTCCGTGGCGCCTTCCGCGGCAACAACGTGTTCACCGTCCGGCGCCATTTCGACAAACTCGAGTTCGTCGAGGTCAACTCGTCGTATTACTTCGATCCAGCCAGCGCACTCCACCGGGCGGCGGACGCAAACATCAGCCCCGCCCTGCTCGCCTCGGAGAAGATCGTGGCCCGGGACAGCGCGGGCGCGGTGCTGATCAAGGCGGACGACCTCTTCTTGAAGGAGGTCTTTGCCCAGGTCAAACCCTCGCCGAACCCCAACGTCAAGCCGGGGACCCGCTTTGCCTTGGGCAGCCTGAGCAAGGACAAAACCAGCATCCGAGCCGTCAAGAACTACCCGCTGAACACCGACGTCATCGTCGAATACGTGTACGACAACTCGAGCCCGATCGTGCGCGGCAGCGGCGCGGTGACCGACGCGCGCTACGTCAGCGTCGTGGTGCAGCACAGCCTGATCGAGATGCCCGAGAACGACTTCCAGCCACGCTTCGATGATCCGCGCGTCGGCTACTTCTTCACCCGGCTCACCGACCTCACGTCCACCAGCGCGACCCCGTACCGCGACATGATCGACCGGTGGTACCTGAAGAAGAAGGATCCCGCGGCGGCCGTGTCCGAGCCGGTCGAACCGATCGTGTTCTGGATCGAGAACACCACCCCCGTCGAGTTCCGGGACATCATCCGCGAGGGCGTGCTGCGCTGGAACCGGGCATTCGAGAAGGCCGGCTTCAAGAATGCCGTCGTGGTCAAGGTGCAACCCGACGACGCTGACTGGGATGCGGGAGACATCCGCTACAACGTGCTCCGCTGGACGTCGTCGCCCAACCCGCCGTTCGGAGGCTATGGGCCCAACTTCGTCAACCCGCGCACCGGCCAGGTCCTGGGAGCGGACATCATGCTCGAGTGGGTCTACATGACCAACCGGGTACGATACGAGAAGCTCTACGAAACCGCGGCCCTCGGCGCTGAGCCCACCGAACTAACAGACGACCGGTTCTATTGCTCGTTGGGTCACGAGCTGCACTACTCCACCCTGTTCGGCCTGCAGGCGCTGAAGGCGTACGGTGCCGGCGAGATGGAGATGAAGCAGCTCACGCGGGACGGGTTGACCTCGTTGGTGCTGCACGAAGTGGGACACACGCTCGGCCTCAACCACAACATGAAGGCGAGTACCTACCTGTCCCCTGACCAGATGCAGGACAAAGATTTGACATCCCGCATGGGCCTCACCGGCTCGGTCATGGACTATGAGAACATCAACCTGGCCAAGCCAGGCGCGCCGCAGGGCGAGTACTACACCACCACCCCCGGCCCGTACGATCTCTGGGCCATCGAGTTTGGGTACTCCGAGGCAGTCGCGGATCCGGCCGCGGAAAAGGCGCGACTGGAAGCGATTCTCGCCCGCTCCACCGAGCCCGCCCTCGCCTTCGGCAAC
>DATHRW010000108.1:0-7587 GCA_035464955.1 Gemmatimonadales bacterium | reverse complement strand
CGGACTCTCTTTGAATTTCTGAGGATCCGTCGGCCCGTTGGCCGGCTCGACCCGGACCGCCACCCCCTGCCACACCAGGTCCACGCTCACGACGCTGTCGCTCATCGGCCCGAAGAAGACGCTGGATCCGTGGGTCCCGGTGCTGAAGGCGCCGCCCACCCGCTCGCCGCCGTAGGCGCCCATGGTCTTGAGCGCCAATCCATGCCGGTCGAGTGCGTCGTTCAGATCCCAGATGGTGGTGCCGGAGCGGACCCGCATCAGGTGACGGCGCCGGATGAGCGCTGCGTTCGCTACCACCGGCGCATGCTCCACCGGTGGGCAGGGGACATTGTCCTTCAACACCTGCCAGTCGGGGTACTCGACCCCGCTGAGCCGGTCGGTTAGGAGGGCGATGCCGGACTGCTCTGGTCGAGCAGCCGGCGACCAGGTGCAGAGCGAGCCGATGGGCTTGAGCGGCAGGCCTTGCTGGTAGGCGAACGCGACCACACGAACGAGCTCGGCCTCATTCCGCGGCCGAGCCCAAATGCTCGGCTGCAGGGTAAAGGTCTTGCCGAAGTTGGTGCGGAATTCCTCGGGGCCGCTTCGGCTGACGATGCCGTCGCGCTCGAGGTCGGCGAGGGAGACGACAGGCAGATCCTGCCGCTTCTCGGCGAGCAGATTGGCCAGCCAGTCCAAGGTCGACCTCAGGTTCCTGAGCGGATGCGGGACAACCGGGTTGCCGTCGCCGCACTGCGCCGGGGACCCATTTCGTCTTATGCATGATCGAGGCATGATGCCCTCCGTTGGTGCCTGCGCATTGCCCTTAGGAGCCCAATCTCGAGTTCGAAATGGCGTTGTGGTATGCGATCCCGAGCGCCAGATATGCCACGATTCCCACAACCAGAAACGCCGTGTTTCCTGGCAGGGCCGCTTTTTTCTCCACCGGCACGATCTCATCGAGTGAAATGCGAGTCGAATCACCTCTCACAAGGCTCCATAGAGCGTCGTCACGGATGAATGGCTGATGCAACACCAGCTTTTCCTTCCGGGTGGTCTCGACCCGCACCTTGGACGGCTGTTCCGTCTCGACCAGTTGCTTCGGCGTGACAGGCTGAACCTGCCATTCGGTGCAGCCGGCCAAGTACGAGACCATCACGATCAGGGACAGGATTTGTTTGGCACGCATGGTGGTTCCCCCGATTCAGGTTCCAAGGGAACGGTGGCCGGCGGGGGTCAAGCGGGGGTCAAGGGGTGGTGGCTGCTGCAACAGGCTATCGGCTATCGGTCTCTGCAGGGTAACAGCAGGAGCGCCTCGGTAGTTGCCTGTCTGTGGGCTATCGGTTTCTGCAAGGCGGGGACCCATAGCCGATGACTGATAGCGGGGGGTGAGGAAGTGCGTGGAAGCCGATAGCTGGTAGCCTTGCGAGGATCTTCCCCGGATCCCCGCTTGACCTCCTGCCAGATCGTCTGCACCATTGCAGCGAGGCGCAAAATGAGCCTTCTGCTGGAACGAGTGCGCGAAGCGCTCCGACCCCACTACGAGGTCGAGAGCGAGATCGCATCCGGGGGAATGGGGATCGTGTTTGTCGCCTACGACCCCACCCTCGACCGCCGGGTCGCGGTGAAGGTGCTGCGGCCGGAGATGGCCACGGCCGTGGCCTCGGAGCGATTCCTCAGGGAGGCCCGTCTCCTCGCCACGCTGAGCCATCCCAACATCATCGCCATCCATCAAGCCGGCGTCGCGGCGGGTCTCCACTATTACGTGATGGACCTGATCGAGGGCGAGTCGCTGGCGCAGCGGCTCGAGCACGGTCCCCTGTCGGTTCCCGATGTTGCCTCGCTCGGCGTTCAACTCTTGAGTGCGCTCGAGGCGGTACACCAGCTCGGCACGGTGCACCGCGACGTCAAACCCGCCAACATCTTCCTCATGAAGGACCGGGCCCTGCTGGGCGACTTCGGGATCGCCCACACATCGAGTGACACGACCCTGACCAGGCCCGACCAATGGGTGGGCACCCCCGCGTATGCGGCGCCGGAACAGTCGACCGGTGAGGTGTCACCCCGGACCGACCTGAATTCGCTCGGTATTGTGCTCTACGAGGCCTGCTCCGGCCGGCGATGGAATCGCGACGTGCACGTGGCCGACGCCGATTGGCGCGGCATCCCAATGCGGTTCGCAACGGCGCTCAAGCGGGCCCTGGCCCACACGCCGGGCCACCGATGGGAGAGCGCAGTGGAATTCCGGAAGGCGCTCGACCGGATCCGGCACCGCTCGATCATCCGGCCCGCCGGCGTGCTGGGTCTGATCGCAGTCGCCGGGCTGCTCCTGCTGGTGCCGCCGGCGCCCCTCTGCCGGCTGGCCCAGTGGTGGCCCCGCTGTGGTGGCGCGCCGGCTGCAGCACTGCCGGACCTCGCGATTCCACCGCTCACCGTTGCCGGAGGCGCCGACCAGAATCTGGGGCAGGAATTCGCTGAAGCACTCCACTTCAAGCTCCGGGGCCTGCCGGAAGTCGAGCTGGCCCAGCGTGATTCGACCCGAGCACGGTACCGAACCGACGGGCAGCTCATCCGGCAGGGCAACGAGCTGGTGGTCTCGATGTACGTTCTCGATGCCGACAGCAATCGCATCAGGCTGCCTGAGCACCGCGCCAACGAAACCGCATGGGCGGTGCTCCCGGACTCGATCGGATTGGACCTGGTGCGGGAGGTCTTTCCACTCTGGGTGTCGTTGTATCGTGAGATCCCGAGCCTCGCGACCAAAGACTTCCGGGCCATCAGCGAATTCCTCAACGGGGAGATCGCCTTCGGACGCGACGCGTGGGCAGTGGCGGGGGATCACTTCGAGGCGGCGCTCGCCATCGATACGACCTTCGCCCAGGCCGCGTGGCGCCTGGCCGACGCGCGGCGGTGGCAGCGGATCCCAACCGACATCGACTTGGCCGGGGTGTACGCGGCCCACAAGGCCGACTTCGGCCCGCTGGATACGCTCCTGATCACGGCCCAGCTGGAGCCCGATCTGGCTCGACGACGGGCCATCTACGCCCGGGCCGACTCGCTCTATCCGCACGACTTCTACGCCAAGTTCGTGTACGGCAACGAGCTGTTCCATCGCGGCCCGCTCTCGGGCCTGCCGCTGGAGTACGCCCTCAACACGATGGAAGCGGCCCGGGCGTTGAATCCGCGCTTCGGACCGGTGCTCAATCAGGTCGCATGGGCATACATAAGCCTCGGCCGCCGGAACGAAGCCGCGCGGGTCGTGGCGCAGCGCGACTCGATCGGCACGCAGCCAGGCGGAGAGCTCGACGTCGGGCGGCAGCTGTCCCTCGCCTTTTTGTACCGCTTCGCCCCCGACTCGGCTGCGGCCCTCGAGCCGACGCTCCTGGGAAACCCCGACACGAGCTTCATCAACGAAGTGTCGCGGGTGGTACGCATGGGACTGTCGTTCGACATCCCGGACGCCCAACTCCGGCTCGGTAGGTGGCTAACCGATGCGCCCGGTGCCCCGCCGCTCCAACACGCCAGCGGTCACACCGCCCAAGGACTGGCCTCGATTGCCATGGGACGTCCTGTCGATGGCCTCGCGCATCTCGATTCCGCCCTCAACCTGACGCCCACCGATGAGGCCCGCCTCCAAGCCCATGAGTGGCGCGTGCTGCTTCCGGCGCTCGGCGCCGGCAGCATGCCCGATGAAGAGGCCAGCAAGGGGCGACAGGTATTGGAGGCCCTGGCCTTGGACGGGCATCGCGGTGTCCGAGCGGCATGGGCACTGGGAATCGACGCATACACTAGGAACGATGCGGCGGCACTGGATGCCTGGCACGCCCGAGCCGGACAGCATGCTGGCCGGAACGCGGCATCACTGCGCCTGGTCACCTTCCTGGAGGCCATGCGTCACGCGCTCACGGGAGATCACGCGGGTGCTCTGGAATTGTCGCGACCGCTGTTCGCCTCCGATTCTGCCGACCGGGTGGCCGATCCCTTTGCCCGCGCCGTGCTCCACCGCCACCGCGCGCTCTGGTACGAACGGATCCGTCAGCTCGAGGAGGCGGAGAAGGAGTGGCTCTGGTACGAGAACTCGGACTTTGCCGGATGGCTCGCGGGCGAAGCGCAAGCGGCTGAGGTCGACTGGGCGGCCGGCACCTACGCGAGGCTCGAGCGGAGCCGAGTGCTGCAATCATTGGGAGACCAGCCGAGAGCCTGTACACTGGTACAGCGTCTCCTCGAAATCTGGGCCGACCCAGAGCCCCAGGTGATACCGCTCCGCACTCGGGCCGTGGAACTGGCCCGGGAGTGTCCTTCATGATCACCTGCCGGACGCTGGGCCCGGTCGAGGTGCGGGTCGACGGCCAGCCGGCCCCGGCCGAACTGCTGTGGCGGAAGAACCTGGCGCTCCTCATCTACTTGGCCCGTTCGCCGCATCGCCGGCGGAGCCGCCAGCATCTGATCGGCCTCCTCTGGGCCGACAAGGATGAGAAGGCCGCGCGCCACTCGCTGAACGAAGCGCTGCGCGCGCTGCGTCAAATCATGGGCGAAAGGAACATCACGACCGAGAGTGACACGGTCGAGTTGGCGGACAATGCGGTCGAGCTCGATGTCGATCAATTCGAGCAAGCGGTAGCAGCGGGTGACACTGTGCATGCGGGCGACTTGGTCGGCGGGGACTTCCTCGAAGGATTCGGAATCGACGACGCGTCCGAATTCGAAGACTGGCTCACGGCGGAACGTGGCACCTGGCGCCGCCGCGGCGTCGAGGTCTTGGCGCGTTCGGCCGATCAGCTGCTCGCGGCCGGCCACGTGAGCGACGCCATGCGGCGCGCCGAGCACGCCGCAGCGCTCGACCCGTGGTCGGAAACGGCGCTTCGGGCCGTGATGCGCTGCCTCTCGCTGTCGGGCAATCGGGCAGCGGCGTTGGAGCGGTACGACACTTTGGCCACCCGGCTGGTGCAGGAACTCCAGTCCAAGCCCGAGCAGGCCACCGCCCAGCTGGCCGAACGGATCCGGCAGGACCGGTCGCTCGGCTTGGCCTCGTCGGCCACGCGGTCCGACGCGGCGAAGAATCTGGCCGAGAGCCGCCGCGCGCCGCTGGTGGGACGAGAACAGGAGTTGGGGTCGATCGTCGGGGCATGGGACGCATGTCGCACACGCGGCGCGGCCCATGCTGCGGTGATCCTGGGAGACTCGGGCACCGGGAAGACCAGGCTGGCCGACGAGCTGCTCGATCGCGCGCGGCTGGACGGTGCCGCCGTGGTCGTACTCCGGGCGGTCGAGGCCGATCGATCTCGCGCCTGGAGCGGTGTGTACGGTCTGGCGCGGGGCGGGTTGCTCGACGTCCCAGGTGTCGCAGGCTCGCCGCCGGCCGCGCTGGCGAGCTTCACCCAGCAACTCGCCGAGTGGCAGGACCAGTACGCCCAGGCGGTGAAGGGCATCGCGCCTGAGCCGGTCGGGCAGGCCATCGGCGAAGTTCTCAGGGCGGCACTCGAGGAGCATCCGGTCGTCGTCATGATCGACAACGCCCACTGGTTGGATCACGATAGCTTCGCCGCCGTGCTGGCGGTGGTGCGCGACCTGGCCTCGACGGCGCTGTTTCTCATCCTGACCGCGAATCTTCGTGAGGACCGTGATGAGTTAAACGATCTCCGCTCCCGCCTCGGGCGCGACGTGCCCGGCGTGTGCCTCACCCTCGGTGCACTCTCGGAAGGCGCACTAGCGCAACTGGCGCACTGGGCCATCCCGGGTTACTCCGACCGGGAAGCCGAGCGCCTCGCGCGCCGCCTCGTGGCCGACTCCGCGGGCTACCCGCTCCTCGCGGTCGAGCTGCTCCACGCCGTCGCCTCCGGGTTCGATCTCGATTCCCAGGCCGGTGCCTGGCCCGCGCCGCTTCACACCCTATCCGAGACCGCGCCCGGCGGCCTGCCCGATTCCATCGTTGCCGCGATCCGGATCGGCTTCAATCGTCTGAGTGCGGACGCGCAGCAGGTCTTGGCCGCCGCCGCTGTCCTCGACGAGCGTCCATCTCCCGAGATTCTGGCCACCGCCACCGGCCTCCCCGAGGAGCAGGTGAACGCGGCACTCGACCAGCTCGAGTGGCAGCGCTGGCTCAGCTACGAATCGCGCGGCTACGTGTTCGTCGCCCGAATCATGCGTGAGGTGGTGGCTCGCGACATGATTACGCCGGGAGGGCGGGAGCGGGTGATGGATGCGGTGAAGGCTGGTAAGTGAGACTAGCGGCTATCAGCTATCTGCTATCAGTCTCTGCAATCCTAGAGCTCCGAGGACCGATAGCCGATAGCCGATAGCGAGTTGCCCTGAAGCGATCCTTCCCGGTCCCCGCTTGACCCCCACTTGACCCCCTGGTCCTAGCGTCTCAGGGCCTCGGCCTCCCACGGGAGCGCCCGAGGCTCTTCCCTCACCAGGAGGTCATCATGTTGTCATGCCGCATGACCGGGGGCATTGCCGCAGCCGCACTTTCCCTGGTCCTCACCGTTGGCTGCAGCGACGAGTCGGATCCGATCGGCCCCGTGTCCGAACTCTCGGCGAAGACGACCGACGCGCAGCCGCCTGCGTCGCTGGTGACGGTCGACGTGGGCGGAGAATCGCTCACCCTCTGGCCGTTCACCAGCTCGAACCTCGCGACGCCGGACGATCCGGTGAACCTGATCTTCAGCGGCCAAGCGAAACCGCAGCAACTACGCTCGGCGCTGATGGGACTCGATGGCAACCGGACCATGTTCGGCTTCCCGGACGCGTTCCCCTTCAACTGCACCTGGACCGACGCCTTGGGCGGCACGATGCAGGGCGCCTATGCCGAGCCGCATGGGTGGGAAGGCAGCGCGGTGCAGCTCGAGTGCGGTGCGTACGACCCGTTGCGATTCCACGTTCGGCTGTTCGACATGGGTAGCATCACGATCGCGAACGCGCACTTCGAGCTGCTGATTCCCGGCACCCACGAGCATCAGGTCCTCCACTGGGAGCTGGCCGAGCAGCTGGTGGTCATCGACTTCCTGCGGTCGGGCCTGCTCGATCCGGGCGGCCCGGTTGGCTTTGCGCCGGGCATCAACCCGGCTCCCTGGCGCGACATTCCGGACTACATCTACAACCTGCTGCCGGACGAGCTGAAGGCCCTGGTCGGCGGCCCGCCGACCGCCACGGCCCCCGTGCCGATCCCCACCGACGGGATGGCCACCATCCTGTTCGTGGCCGGCCAGGGCGCGCCGATGACGGGAGTCACGGTCCAGCACTACACCATCCAGTTCGATCAGCTGATCCCGAAGCCGTTCTGCGGCGGCGGCTTGTACCAGTACCTGTACGTGACCGGTCCTATCGATCTCACGCAGCGGACCATCGCGACCCGGGGCGGGAACTACGTGACGATGTTCCACGCGCACGGGCAGCTCGACCTGACGCCGGTCGATCCCACGACCAGTCCGCCGACACCATTGGCACCCACGTACCACGCCGTGATCAACGAGAACGATCATGGCCACATCAACGACCACGTGTCGTCCGTTTCGAGCGTCATACTCCAGATCGAAATGCCTCCGTCCGGGCCGTTCCGCGGCCGGCTCAAGATCGTGCTCAAGGTTGGGCCGGGATCGTCCACCGACTACG
>DATHRW010000107.1:0-14837 GCA_035464955.1 Gemmatimonadales bacterium | reverse complement strand
CAGTTCTTCGATGATTTCCATGGCCCGCACCTTGGGAGCGCCGGTGATCGACCCTCCTGGAAACGTGGCGCGGAGGAGATCGAATCTGTTCGAGTCCGGCGCAAGCTCGCCGACGATGGTGGATACCAGATGGTGGACCGTTGGGTGTGTCTCGAGCTCGAGCATGGTGCTGGCCCTGACCGACCCCGGGCGGCACACCCGTGACAGGTCGTTCCGCAGGAGATCGGCGATCATGACATTCTCGGCGCGGTCCTTCTCGCTTGCCAGGAGTTCCGCCGCAAGGGCGGTGTCGTCCTCCGGAGAATCCCCGCGGGGCCGGGTACCCTTGATCGGGGATGATTCGACATGGCCGCGATGGTCCAGTCGCAACAAGCGCTCGGGGGATGCGGACAGGACGATAGCATCGTCGGTGACGAAATAGGCTGCAAATGCCGCCGGGGTGCGGTGGCGCAATCGACGATAGGCCAGGAAGGGGGATCCGACCTGCCGAGCATCGAACCGCTGAGAGAGATTGGCCTGAAAGATGTCCCCCGCCAGGATGTACTCGCGGACACGCCGCACGGCCTGGACATACCCCGCTCGGCTGAATGTCGACCGGAGACCGATAGCGTCGGCGCCAGGGACATCACGAACCGGGACGCTGTCGATTGCCGGTCTGGGGCGCACGCGGGGTACTGGCGTGGGAGCGGAGGCCGGCCCGGCGAGCCGGTCCCCTACCATCTGCAGGCGATCGCGAGCCAGCCTCTCGGCCCGCCAGCCTCGCTCGGGTATTCCCGTCGAGACGATCCAGGCCTGACCGGTTGCATGATCCCACGCCACCACCCAGTCGTAGACGCCGAGCACCACGTCCGGCAGGGTGAGTGTATCAATCGACGGAGCGGGCAACCGCTCGAGCCGGCCGCCGTACTCGTATCCGATGTAGCCGGCGGCCCCGCCTTGAAAGGGTGGAAGACCGGCCAGCCGGTCGGCGGTAAAGGTCTCCAGTAACCGCTCCACCGTCTCGAGTGCTCCGCCCGGGGCTGCGTGCCAAACGGTCGATCCCCGAGCGCGAACCGAGGTGATCGGGCCCTTGCTTCGAATCACGAAGGCAGGATCGGCAGTCAAGAACGAGAACTGCCCCCGTTGAGCGCTCACGGCTGCGCTGTCGAGCAGGAGGACGTGCGGAAGGTCGAGAAAGCGCGTACACGCGTCCGTCGGCGCGAGTGGGGAACTGAGTTCCAGGGCCAATGCCGGAGCGGCGTGAGTCATCGCAACATCTGTGGCGGCACCCCGAGCGGCACGATCCGCCTAGGGAAGGGGTGCCCGGTAGGTCGCGGACTGGCCGAAACTCTCCTCCACTTCGATCTCCAGGGCGGTGAGGCTGGTGTAGCCGTCACGATGCAGGTGCTCGCGCACTTCTGCGGCAAAGTGCGCTGCAAGTTCTTCGGCCGTCGTGTTCGCGATGGGAAGCAAGGCGCAATCCCTGACTGGAAAGACGTAGGTCGATGTGCCCAGATAATCCACGAGAAGGCGGTCCTGCTCCTCGCGTAACCCAATTTTGGGATTCCTGGTTGGAAGCAAGACCTTGTGGTCGATATCCTCCACCAGGCGCCGCAACACAGCCTTGAGCACACCAAAGTCGATTACGAACTGACACTCCGGGTCGAGCGCCCCTTCGACGGTGGCCGCAATCCGGTAGTTGTGCCCATGCAGCGTCTCACAACGATGCCCTTGGAACGTGATGAAGTGGGCAGAGGCAAACGTGAGGTAGTCCTTGCTCACCCGAACTCGGTACGCTGCGCTCACGTCGAAGCCTCGCCGATTCGATGGAGGTGAAACCAGTCCCGACAACGAGCCGGTTGTGCCGCCTGGGGGAGAGGCGGAGCGGAAAGGTAGGCCGTCGGCTGAGCCCCGTCGAGTCCGCGGGCTGCCCCTGCTGCCGACCGCCGAGGGTGACCCATCCCTGCTCCTACCGGCGGTCTCGTGTCGCCAGGCGCAGAGGGATGTCCCTGAAAGAGGACATTTCGTTGCCGGACCAGAGACTGTATCTCTTTTCTGATCAATCACTTATGGACATGGCACGTCCCTGGCACCTCCATCGATCAGGACCTAACGAGGTTGGAGGCACCAATGAGACATCTGATACCTATGGGCGCGCTGGTTGCGCTCTTCGTTGCGGCCCCGGCAACGGCAGCGGGGCAACGCGTGACGGCGGACGTTGTCCTCCGCTCCGGACCGGTGCGCGGGCACGTGGTCATTGGAGATCGTCCTCATGGCTATCGCTATGATGTCGACCGGCGGTTTGTCCGACACCGCTATCCCGTTCGAGCCATTCGGGTGTCGCGACTGCACGCGCCGCGCGGCCATGCCCACGGCTGGTGGAAGCGGCACGGGTATCGACCGGTCACACTCTATGTCTATGCAGGTCGATTCTACGATCGAGCCGCCTTCGACCGCCTGAATCGTCGCGGTTTGGCATTTCGGCGCGTGGTCGTGTGGGAACGCGGCGGACGATTCTATCACGATGCACCGGACCGACTGAGAAGCGATGATCGGAATCGGCGACTCCGGGAGGTGGGGGCGCGTGAGTATTGGGACTACGACGACTAAGGCCGGCGTACCGAAACGAGCGCCACACGGCGCCTGAGGGTATAGATGCAGGACGGCGATCCCCACGCGAGTGGGGATCGCTGTCGTTTGGGCCCTTCCCTTCGTTCCGCGACCAGCCTTTTCTTCCTCCGATGCACCCGGGACGCGATCATCTTCTTCCTCCGGATCCGGAGGCCTACCGCCGAGCACGTCACCCGCGTGGGCGCGTCATCGTGATCGCGCCGACCCGGGCAGCCTGTGAAACGATCGAGCTCGCGCTCGCGACGCATGTACCCACCCTGCTCGAGCGTGAGCATGGTCCGGAGATCCGTGCCTGGGCCAGATCCGGGACGGGTTTCGGCATCGTCGCGGGCACGGGTACCGGCAAGACCCTCGGTATCCGTCCGATTGCCGAGGAAATTCTTCAAGCGTCGCTAGCCGTGGGGGTCGTCAACCGCGAACGGGAGGCGACTCCCGAGACCCCGAACTGGAACGTCATCATCGTGACCACCGGCATTGCACGCCGATGGTTCGAGGACGCTCTCATCAGCGCCCGCGACACGCTCGTGGTCGATGAAATCCACCAAACCTCTGCTGAACTGGAACTCTGTCTCGCGCTGGGGAAGCGGGCGGGATGTCGGTTCATCTGGCTCAGTGCCACCGTGGATCCCACGTTTTACGCCGAGTATCTCGACTCCACGAACGTCCTCACCACGTCTGCGTTTGATCCCAACCTGCGGGCCGACGTGTCCGTCGTGCCCCGGCGTGTCGAGGAATTTCTGGACGCGCGATACCTCCGGCGACTGATCAAGGAACGGCGTGGTGTTGCCGTGTTCGTGCCGACCCGGGCCGAAGTGGAACAACTGGCCGCTCGGCTTGGTGCCGAATGGCGGCGGCTGGCCACCGCGTTCTATCACGGCGGTGAGCCAATTCGCGTCATCCGGCCTTTTCTGGAGGGTGCCGTTGAACACCCGTGGCTGCTCGCCATGACCGCCGCGGGTCAGTCCGCGCTCAACCTACCCGGGCTGAATACGGTGGTGATCTACGATGCCCGATACGCCATGGTCGTCGACGGTGGCCGGAAGGTACTGCATCGGCTCTACCTCGGCGCCAACGAGATCCTTCAGATGGCGGGACGAGTTCACGGGCGGGTGCCTTCCGGCGAGGTGACGATCCTCAGCGATCGGGATCTCGTGTTCGACGAATTGCGTCCCGGGCCGCCCGAATTTCAACTAGCCGGCGACACCGAGCGTGTCGCCATGACCTGTGCCTCACTCGGGGTGGATGCCGGCGAACTCGACCTTCCGGTACCGCTCGATCGCGCGGCGTATCGCAAGAGTATCGAGTTGCTGACTGCGCGTGGATTGGTGTCGAATGGTCGGCTGACCGCCTATGGTCGCGAGGTCGAGGCGCTGCCGGTCGAGCGGCCGTTGGGGGAATTGTTGGTGCATGCCGACACCCCCCTCGTACCCATCGTAGCCGTCATCGCAAACATCGACTCACTCCATCGCATGACCAGAGACGAGCGAGATCTCCACGGCCTCGTTGTCAATGGGAGCGACCACCTCACAGCGTATAACCTGTTCGCGCAGGCAGTGAATCAGTTCGGAACCCTCGGTTCGGTCTATGGCTTGCCACGACACGTGTTCGATGAGGGCCTGGACGAGTGGGCCCTGGAGCGCGGGATTCTGGTCAAGGCGATTGAGGATGCCGCCATGGGCATGGCGTCCGTCTATCGTTCGCTCGAGCTCCCACTGCCCAAGCGACTTCCGGTTGTTTCGAAAGAATTGAAGCGTCAGTTCATGGATTTGGTGGCCCGCGTGTGTCCGTTCGATCTCGTGATTGATGAACAGACCATTGATGGCCAAGAAGCCCGGGTGGCACGAGCATCGATGGCCGGCAGCTGGGGCGCCGTTGCCGGGACCCTTCGCTACTTCGCCGACCGGTTCGGCAGGCCCCGTGCCGCTATCGAAGGCACCACACTTCCCTACGAGCTGATTCGCCGCCACGCCGTGCTGGGTCCGCCAGTCGTGAGTGTGACAGGCCCGCGCAAGCGGCTGCAGCTCACGGCGGAACGCCGCCTCGAGTACTTCGGATTCGCGTTGGACACGGAGGTCTCCGCGCTGCCCGACCCGGTCCCGAACGAGCTCTTGGGGCCAGCCCGGGACGCGCTGACGGAGGCATTGCTCGCGGGAGGAACCTCCCATCCCAGCCAGAGGACGGTGCGCGATGCAGCGCGCGACCTCGGAGAGCTCTATCGGCGCTCCGGTGGCGACCTCGACCACATCGCGCCCCACGCCGTCCGCCAGCTGGTCCGGACGCAGCTCGACCATGTCACGGGATGGCAGTCGTTTCTCGCGACTCCCGTCGACCTCGATGGGGAATCGTTGGTGGAGCGCGGTGTGCGGCGACGGTTGAATGCCCTACCGTCGAAGGTACGGGTGCGCGGCGATGCCGTGCCCATCGGCTACGACGTGGAGGGCGGCGTAGGAATCGCCCGTCTTCAGCTCCGCGAGGGACAGGCCAGGCGTCTCCAAGAGTCAGATCTGCCTGATGTTGGCCGCCCGATTTGGTTCACCGTCGTCAGGGGCCAGCAGGCAGCGGTCCGAGCGCAGAGCCTTCCGGAATTGCGCACCAAACTCCGAGAGCTTTCGCGGGAATCCCGTGGAGCTACATCTCGCCGGGGGAAGGCAAAGACCCTGCGGCGGGCGCGCCGCCGCCGTCGTTAGACGGATATCATCACGAGCCAGAGCGTGTGATAGGCCTCATGGACAGCCTCGGTGTCCGACTGAGTGGCCAGGGCGATTTCGAATCCATCGAGGGCCGCGTGAAGGGCCTGACCTTTGGCCAGTGGCAGGGCAGGGAGGGCCAAGGCCCGGGCAGCCCGCTCCGCGAACTCACCGAGTTCCTCGTCACTCGACCCTAACCGCTCGGCGGCTTCATCCAGGTACCCCAGAAGTGAGAGCCACGCGGCCGTCCTGCCGGAGGAGACGTTGCCCTCGAGCACCTCCCACAAGGCGTCGAGGCTCGATGCTCCGGAGTGCATGAGGGCGCTGCGCCGTTGGTCCATACGGTTTCGGGACATCTGCTGCGCCACCTCGGCGAGTAACTTGGCCTTCGTCCCGTGGTGGTAGTGGACCAGGCCCTTCGCGCAGCCCGCCTCCGTCGCGACGGCCTCGACGGTCCAGCGATCTAGGCCATCTCGGATCAAGACCCGGGTGGCTGCATCGGTAATACGTTGTCGAATCATGGGTTGCATGGCGCCACTCGTTGGAAATTTGGCTGACTGGTCAGTCAATACCATGCGGTGCCAGGCGCAGGAAATCAAGGGGTTGGGCGGCTTCCCTCTTGGCCTGTCGTGTCTATCCGCCGCCCTGCAGTTCGTCTCTCAGTAAAGGGCGGACGCTGTAGGTCCCGAGCCGTACGTCGCGTCTTGAAACTTGGTCCCATATATTCCCGTATCGATCGTATGACCATGACAGAGAATCCGAGTCCCAGCGCTCTGCCTGCCGTCTTCTCCCCTCTCGCGAAGGCCCTCCTCGACGGCTTCGCCGAGGGTGTTGTGGTGTTCGACCCCAACGGGAGAATCCTCTACGCCAACATGCCCGCGCGAGAGGCGCTCGATACCCCGATCGAACTCGAGAACGCCACCTCGCTCCAGCCCAAGTTGGCGGCCATGGGAGGGCGGGTCCGATCGTTGAAGGCGGGATCGCTGGTCGTGGGTGAGGCCATGTTCATTCCCGGCGGCTCCGGCCCGAGCACCCTGGCCGATCGCGAGCGCGAAGCCATCGTCAAGTCGCTCGACATCCACAATTGGAAGCTTGCCGAAACAGCCCGATACCTCGGTATCAGCCGCACGACGCTCTGGCGCCGCCTCAAGGCTTACGGCATCCATCGCGACGGTCGCAGCCGGTGGGCGTCGTCGGCGTAGCTGCCCGCTGCGCCCGTCAGCCGAAGCTCCCTCAGCGGATTCCACCAACCTGTTCGACACACGGAGCGCCAAAGCCCGCTCCCCGCACGCTGGCGATCACACACGCCGGTGCGCCCCTGGGACTGGGTCGCCGGCCTACCGTCGTCAGGGCAGGCGGCCTACCTTCCCGGCTCTCGAAGGGAGAGCACATGACGGCCAAGCCTTTTGTCATTGACGAATACGTGCGATGGTCCGAGGTCGACGCGGCCGGGATCATCTTCTATGGCTCCTACGTCCGATTCTTCGAGTTGGCCGAGACCGAGCTGTTCCGCTCGGTGGGACTGCCCTACAGCATCGTCTTCGACAAGTACGATCTCTATCTCCCTCGCGTGCAGGTCCATTCCGAATTCCATTATCCGGCCCGGCTCGACGACCGTTTGCGCGTCGCAGCGTACTTCGGCCGCATCGGAACCAAGTCGATCACGCTCAATGTCGATGTCATTCACCTCGGCCAGCAGTGCCTGGCTGCGGACGGGCATTTGGTCTTAGTGGCCACCGACCGGAAGGCGCTGAAGTCGAAACCCCTACCGCCAGACCTCGTGGCCACGCTCGAGCCGTATACGCTGTCGAAGAGCGCTGCCCGGGCGTACCTGAATGTGCCGGCGGGCCGAGCGTGAACCGGCTGCCGTCAGCGGTTCTCGGCGTGGCGCTGCTCGTGGCATGTGGTCCCGGCGGGCAATCCGGTGGCGTGATGGACATCACGTGGGTTGGAGCCGACACCGCACAGATTCGCGCTCCGGCCACAGCGCGCTGGTGTCAGGAGGGCAACTGGCTCGAGGTTACCGGACTTCTCGGCGACACCGGTGTTGGGGTGGTCGTGTACCCTGAGGACTCGATTCGAGCGGGAGCGTACCCAGTGCATGACCCAACCGATTCGCTGGGTTCGGGGGCGGCTATCGCACTCCGCTGGTTTGGGGCGAACGCCGTCTATGCCTTCCAGAGTCGGAGTGGTTCGGTGAGCGTGGCGGAGGAGAGCGATGGAACCATACGTGGGCACTTCGACGCTCGAGCCGTTTCCGTCATGCGACCAGAGACGCTTGCCGTCGCCGGCACATTCCGGCACGTGTCCGTCATGCCGGGCGAGGCTGGCTGTGCCGCGGTGGTTCGCAGGCCGGTTGCGGACACCAGTGTAGATTAGGTCAATATGGAATCGACGTATTTCCGAAAAGGCTTCGGCCTCCGGCAAGAGATCAAAGGCACGCTGGAGAAAGACTATCACAGCCATGTCGTGGAGGCTATCAAGGCCAACGACTACGCTCTGACTGTTGGCCCGCTCACGTTCCGATTGGCACGCGAGTTTGGCTTCTGTTACGGTGTCGATCGTGCGGTTGAATATGCGTATGAAACCCGACGCAAGTTTCCGGACCGGCAGATCCGGCTCGTGGGCGAGATCATCCATAATCCGCACGTCAATCGGAAAATGGAAGAAATGGGTATCACCTTCCTTCATCGTGCCGGTGGGACGAAGGGAGACTTCGACTTTTCGGGCGTGAGTGCTGACGACGTGGTGATTCTACCGGCGTTCGGGGTGACCAAGAACGACTTCGACCGACTCGGCGCAATCGGGTGCGTTATGGTGGACACGACCTGCGGATCGGTTTTGAACGTCTGGAAGCGGGTCGAGCGCTATGCCAAGGATGGTTTCACCGCCATCATTCACGGCAAGCACTATCATGAAGAGACCAAGGCCACGGCGAGCCAGGTCTCCAAGTATCCCGGCGGGCGCTACCTCGTCGTGTTGGACATGGCTGAGACTCGGCTTGTCTGTGACTTCATTGAGTCGGGCGACAATGCCGAGTCGCTCGTTGAGCGCTTTGCCGGCGCGGTATCACCCGGTTTCGATTTTGCTCGGGACCTGGTCAAGGTCGGATTGGCGAATCAAACCACGATGCTCTCCGGCGAGTCGTTGGCGATCGCCGAGGAAATCAAGCTGAGCATCGCGCGGCGATACGGCGAAGCGCACCTCGAGGATCACTTCCGTACCTTCGATACCATTTGCTCCGCCACGCAGGAGCGTCAGGATGCAATGCTCGATCTCCTGGGGGAGCCGATCGACCGGATGATCGTGGTGGGAGGCTTCAACTCCAGTAACACCTGCCACCTTGCGACGCTCGCGGCGCGCCGAGGGGTCGTGACCTACCACATCGAGGACGCCACGGGTGTTGGGCCCACGGGCAGCATCCGCCACCAGATGGTCGATACGAAGGAACTGGTGGAACAAGAAGACTGGATCGGGAATGCCCGGATCATCGGCATTACCGCCGGAGCCTCGACCCCGAACAATAAGATCGGCGAGACGATTGCCCGCGTGTGCGCCGCGGCTGGAGTCGATCTGGCCGCCGCGCTAGCCTAACCGATCCGCCGCCATCCGCGCCACCGCCTCGATGGTGAGAGGCGCACTCCCCTCGGCGCGGTTGTTCACCAACAAGTAGGCTGGTATGCGGGTTTCGACCGCGGTCTCGATGAGCCGGACGAGGTCCGTGCGCAGCTCGGGGCTCGGTTCCCGGATGCGGTCGTACGGTGCGAACAGGTCGACGGCCTCTTGATAGCTCCGGCCGGGACGGAGCAGGGCCCGGGCCACGATGAACGGCGCCCCGATCGCACCCGGGAGGTCCAATTGGTCGCCGATGGGGGGCATACGGGTCCAGGAATTGAAGACGTGGGCCACGCCATGCTCACGGAGAACGGCGAAGTAGGCCGGGATGAGAAACTCGGAATTCCGGACTTCCACGGCATAGTTGGCGTCGCGCGGCAGCGCACCGAGAAACCGATCGAGCCGGTCGACGAAGGCTAGGGGTACGACGTTGGCCGAGGCGGGGATCGCCTGAAACTCGAACACAAACGGCCCGGTGTGGTCGGCAAAGTGTTGACGGTGCGGCTCGAGCACTGCTTCCTCGAACAGATCCGCGTCCAGGTAGTCCGGATTTGACTGACCACCCCGGGCGGGATCGCGGAGCTTGCTCACGGTGTGGACGGTGATTTGATCCCACACCTTGCAGACGCAGCGGAACCCGGGTGGAAGCGCGCGCGCGTAGCGATTTAACGTGGCATCGCTCAATGGCGCATAGAAGCTCGAATCGATCCCCACTGTCGTAAACAGCGGGAACCTGGCGTACTCCTCGAGCATTCGGGCACCCGCGCCGCTCTTGGGGTATGAGCGGTGATACACCAGCCCGGCCCAGCCAGGATAGGTCCAGGTGGATGTCCCAAAGTGGATGTGCTGGGGGAGACGCTGCCGGAGACGGCCCAACTCCTCGGTATCGAACGGGCCGGGTGGATCGAACAAGGAGGTCACGCTGAACCCTCGTCTGGGGCGCGGATGTGGCTAGTCTTCCGCGCCGCTCCCAACTTAGTCGGTCCACCGCACGGTTGCTGAAAACCACTGGTCCGCGTAGTGTACCTCTGTCCCCTGGAACACCGGCGGTGCCCCGCTCCTCTGCCACCTGCACCGGGAGCACGTCACCGCTTCATACCACTCATCGGAATGTGGGAGGATCGCATGTCTGTTGCCAAAGTATCCGAAATTACGTCGAGCTCCACGAAGAGCTTCGAGGACGCCATCACAACTGGCATTGCTCGTGCGTCCAAGACCCTGGAGAACATCCAAGGCGCCTGGGTCAATGAACAGACCGTCATCGTCAAGGGCGGCAAGGTTGCGGAGTGGCGAGTGAACATGAAGGTGACGTTTGTGCTGAAGGGCTAGCATCCTTCTGTCGGTAGTCTCTTACAGCGAGTGGCCCTGGTTATGGCCACTCGCTGTGCGTTGGGGGTTGGAGCGTACGGAGCCCAGCTTGGCCACCATGCGCTCGAGACGATCCAAGTGCGTGATCGTAAGCGTGGTCACCCCGAATTGTTCCTCTACCAACCCGCGAAAGATGAAGGGCCCCTGATCGAAGAGCAGGTGTCCGCGCTCGTGGTATACCTGAGGGAATAGCACCGTTTCGATGAGGCCCACCCCATCGTCGAACGTCGCGAACTGCATGGGTTCGTCATTGATCGTATGAACGGGCTTTGCCGTTGTCAGCATGCCGGCAGCTAAGACTCGCTGTCCGACATGGTTGTGCAACATGGTGCTTCGGCAGAGCCGAAAGCGACGGAGGGTGTCGGCGTGGAGGTCCATGGGATGGTGATCGGTGAGAAATCCGAGTGCCTGGTAATGTTCGCGGCGGCGGCGCTCGGTGGAATACGGCTTGAGGGGAGGCACGGTGGGACCCACCTCGACCGCGAGCGTGGGCTCCCGAGGCTCCCCGCGGATGCGGGCGGCGTCGACCTCCCACAGAAGCATGGGTTGGGTTCTTGCCCCCGCGATGGCATCCAGGGCACCGACCTTGACGAGAATGCGCAAATCATCCGGCGTCAAGTCGGCGCGTTGGGCCAGATCGGCCAGGCTTCGATAGGGCGTCGTGCGAGCCGCGAGCAGGCGCTCGGCGCCGTGAGTCGAGAGTCCCTTGATGTACTGAAGGCCGATGCGCAATTCCCGGCCGCGCCCGGTCGTGCGGAACTCACTTGCATTCACGTCGGGAGGAAGCACCCGAATACCCATTCGCATTGCTTCGGCGACATACGCAAACGGATGATAGAACCCCCCGCCATTTGCCAAGACCGCGGCCATGAATTCCGCGGGATAGTGCGCGCGCAGGTAGCATGCGTGCTGCGCGACCTGGATATAGGAACACGAATGACCCTTGCAGAAGCTGTACCCGGCGAAGGAGAGGATCATCTCCCACACCTGCTTGGTCGTATCCCAGTCATGCCCACGCGCGTCGGCACCGCGAAAGAACTCCTCGGCGTACGCTGCCAGCCGCTTGGCTGGCCGCTTCTTCGACAACGCCTTGCGCAGTCCGTCCGCCGTCGCCAACGGCATGCCGGCGTAGGCGGCGCACACGTTCACCACGTCCTCCTGGTACACCATGATGCCGAACGTCTCGCTCAGGGTGTCGCGCAAGGCCGGATGAAGCGGTGTATAAGGCGCGCCGTGTAATCGCTCCAGGTATGTCCGGATATACCGATTCGAGGCTGGTCGAATAATGCTGGTGTTCAGCACGAGGAGGTCGAAGGTGTCGGCGCGGCTCTTGGCGCAGAGTTGTCGTGAGGCCGGCGATTCGGTGTAGAAGACCCCCATGGTCTGGCCGGTGCGGAACAGCGACTTGGTAGCCTCGTCATCCGCCGGATCCGACGTGGTGTAGTCGATCGCGCGGCCGGTGTTGTGACGCACCGCGGCAATGGCATCCCGGATGACGGCCAGCGAACGGTTACCGAGCAGGTCGATCTTGACGAGACCGGCGTCTTCCGCGCCGTCTTTCTCGAATTGGATCACGGGAAGCGCTACGTCCGGGGCTCCGTCGAGCGTCTTCTTGGCCGGCTCGGTAGGGACGAAGTCGGTGAGCGTGACCGGCGCGATGACGACGCCACCAGGATGAAGCGACAGGTGGCGGGGGATTCCCACGAGCGGTTCCGCGATGCGGGCGAGTTCGTGCCAGACCTGCGGGAGATCGAGGCGCTGAAAGTTGGGGTGCGTGGCAACCAGATCGGGGAGGGACTGAGCTGCGCCGTACCACGGGATGCGGCGGGTTACCTCACGGATTTCTCCCGCCGGTCGGCCGTACACTTTTGCCACCTCGCGAAGCGCGCCGCGGCGCCGCAGGCAGTTGTGATTGGACACCATCGCCGCCTGTGGGTGCGGATAGCGCCGGCACACGTACGCCAAGACGTGATCGCGTTCATCCCAGGGAAAGTCGAGGTCGATGTCGGGTGGATCGGTCCGCTCGGGATTGAGGAACCGCTCGAACAGGAGTCCGGCGCTCAGCGGCTCAACATGCGTGATGCCGAGACAGTAACTCACGATGGAATTGGCAACGGAGCCGCGCCCGCAGTGGGTCGGGCCATGGAGCACGATGTCTCGTACCACGAGGAAGTAGTCGGCGAACCCCTTGGCGCCGATGATCTGGAGTTCGTGCTCGATCCGCGTGCGCGTAATCGGGGCGATAGTGCCGTAGCGTCGGGCGGCGCCCTCGTAGGTCAGGGCGCGAAGGCGCTCGAGCGCGTTCCCGATGTCGGCGAGCCGGGGGGGGACTGTCCGGCCGATCGGGATTCGATACCGGCATCGCTCGGCGATTTCGTCACTTACGCGCAACGCCCGAGGACAATCCGGGAATAACCGGGCGAGGTCGGCGGCAGGGCGAAGCCAGGCCTCGCGGGGCCAGATCTCCTGGGCGGGGAGTGCCGAGAGCGTGGTGTTCAATGCGATAGCACGAAGGAGCCGGTGCCGGTTCCATCCTTCCGGATGGGCGGCAATCACGCCATTCGTCGCGACGGCGGGCAGCTTGTAGCGGTGTGCTGCCGCCAACACCCGATGCCGCTCTTTGCCCGGCCGGAGTTCGGCATAGAGATCCTCCGGACCGCTCAAGCGAAGCACGCGTTCGAGGAAGAGGATATCACGCGACACGAGGAGCAATCCTTGGCGGTCGGCGGCGAGCTGTGCGGACAGCACGAGGTCGTGGTGCCAGTGGATGGCCGTGATGGCTCGGCAGAGCGTCGCCCACCCGCGCACATCGGTGGCCAGCGCGATCGTCTCCTGGCCGTTTGTCGATAACAGGGCACCCAAAATGGGACGAATTCCCGCGGCTTCGGCGGCCCGCTGGAACTCTACGGCGCCATAGACCCCGTTCGTGTCCGTGCAGGCCACCGCGGCATATCCGCGCTCCGCGGCGGCCTCGACGAGCTCCTCGGGGCTCGAGGCGCCCACGCCGAAGGAGAAATGGGTATGGACGTGGAGATGGGTGAACATGGCCCGAGACCCAGACCGCCCCCTACTTCTTGGACCGCGCCTGCGGCACACCCATCCACGGCGGCCTCAGTTGCGCGATGCGGCGGTAGACCGGGCACGTGGTGCGGTGGGCCCCCGGGAGATACCCGATGCTCTTGAGGAATTCTCCCACAATCTCGCCCCCGGTAAACCGGAATGTATGCTTGAAGAGCCGGACCCACTCGTCGAACGGTCGAGGATGATGGGCCGCAATCCATTGGGCGAACGAGCCGTACTCCTGCTGTAGCGCGACCACCCGGCGCGCATTCTCGATCGCGGCATCCACTTTCAAGCGATTGCGGATGATTCCGGCATCGGCGAGAAGGCGGGCCCGATCGGCTTCGCTAAATGCCGCGACGGCTTGGGGGACGAAACCGCCATAGGCCCGGCCAAATGCCTCGCGCTTCTTGAGAATCGTGAGCCACGAAAGGCCGGCCTGGTTGATCTCCAAAACCAAACGCTCGAAGAGGACGGCATCGTCGGAGACGGGATAGCCATACTCGTCATCGTGGTAGGGACCGTGCCAGGGGTGGCCGGGCGCAGCCTCGCAATACGTTTGGGCCATGGATTCGAAGCTCCCTCTCAATGTCGGCGTTCCTTCCCCACGCCCCACTCCCTACTCCTGCTCTTTCCGTCGTTCCGCCTTCCCGTCCTCCCGCCCTTTTTCTTCCCTACTCCCCACCCCCACCCGCATGCCCCTGGCCCCCCATCGTCCCGTGATTCGATCGATGGCCCTCTGGAGCCCGGCTTCCCGTGGGACGGCACGTCCGCTCGAGAGCGCCCGAGGCGGCTGATGCCAGAGGTCGAGCTGCACATCGGCCTCCAGGAAATGATACGCCGTCAGTTGGATTTCCCGTATGGCGATCCGCTTGACGTTCGCCTGGGTCAATGCGCGACGAGCGACATCCCACAACTCGACATCGAGGTTTCCGATCCGGAGCGAGACGGTGCGCGCTGCCGTGGTGTGGTCGGCGTAGACGCACTGGACGTTCAGGCGCCGTGCGACGAGCCGGCGATGCCTGAGCCGACCCCCGATGCGCTCGCTCAATCGACGGAGCAACGGATGGATGACACCGAGGTCATTGGTATCGGTCGCCAACCTGTGGGAGGCCAGAAACTCCCGCCGCACTTCCGGAGGAAGCACCGGCCGCTGATCGATTCCACGGGCGCTGGTGGACAAGGTGCTGCCGTGTCGGCCGAAGACGATACAGAGTTGGTGCTCGGGGATAGCGGCGACCTCACCAATCAGTTCGAGCCGATATTCATCGAGGCGTATGCGGATCTTCGAGGGAACGTTTGGCAGCAAGATCACCGGATGGGGCGCGAGAAACACGGCCTCCTGCCCGCGTGGAATATCGAGCAGCGGGCCGCCGGCGGCCTGCTGAGCGGACCCTGCGTCCTTAATGACCGCCGCCGCGGCCTCGCTCACCAGCTTGTTGGTGGCGACTCCGATCGACAGCGGGAGCCTCAAGCGCTGCCGTACCTCACGACGGA
>DATHRW010000106.1:0-4231 GCA_035464955.1 Gemmatimonadales bacterium | reverse complement strand
TCGAGCGCGTCTTCCCGGGTGCGGCGGAGCACTTCCAGACGGGCGCGTCGTTCTGTTGGAGAGACCAGGCATGGATTCGGGGCGGTTGGCCGCTGGTTCGGGAGGGCTTCGAGCACCGGATCGGCATATTCCGCGAACCCGAGGGACGGGTCTACTTCGCGGGAGACTACGCCGCGGCCTCGCGCTGGCTCAACACGCTGGAGGGAGCCATAGAATCGGGCGAGTTCGCGGCCCAGCAGATTCACCAGGTCGGTTGACTGAAGAAGCCGCCCTAGGTGACCCAGGGCGGCCCCGTCGAATTACGCCTACGTACCTGCTGGCCTAGGCCGGCCGCTTCTTCTTGAGGGAACGGGACCAGTACGGCACCAACGCCGGCACGGTCCGTTGATACTCGGCGAAGGCCTCGCCGTGGAACCGTGCCAGGTCCCGCTCCTCGAATTGGATCCCGACCCAAATGTAGAGCGTCGTCATGATGGCGAAGACGAGGTGGCCGACCGTCATCCGGGGGGTTGCCCAGAACGCGATGATGAAGCCTAGCATTATCGGATGCCTGACGAATCGGTAGAACGCGGTCACCTTGAAGGTAGGGTGGGTGTAGGCCTCGCCTTTCAGGTAGAGAGCCACCTGGCGTAAGCCGAATAGATCGAAATGATCGACGATGAACGTGGACGCGAGCACGAGGGCCCACCCCAACCAGAACAGCACCTGCAGGATGAGCACACCGGCCGTGTTCTGGACCTCCCAGACCACATCGGGCATGGGCCGCCACTGCCAGAACAGGAGGACCAGGATGAGGCTCGCGATCAGGACGAAGGTGCTTCGCTCAATGGGTCGAGGCACCATTTTGGTCCACCAGGCCTTGAAGCCTGGCCGAGCCATGATCGTATGCTGGATGGCGAAGAGGGCGAGCAGGAGCAGGTTGATGAGGAGTGCCTGGCCAAACGGGCCGGGGGCACCGGTGTCGATCGTCTTGGCGACGGCGATGTTGCCAACAAAGCCGATGGCGTAGAGGAACGTCGCGAGGAACACGATGTAGGCCAGGATGCCGTATGCGGCTGCGAGGACTCGCGTCATTGAAAGCCCTCCTTCGGAGGAATGGGAGCGAGATCCTTTGGACGAACAGGTCAACGAGCGCCAACTTATGGGCTGGTGTTCGATAGTGCAATGATCTTGGGGAGAATTGCGATCGGCGTTGGCGGGGGTAATGCAAACCGTCCCCTGCTGCTACACTCTCGGATCTCTAGAGCACAATAGGACAGGCGCTTACGCTGTTGATATCAACTAGATTCTCAGGTTACGCCTGAGCGTTTGGGAGATCACTGCCGTCGCCGGCCGAGCATGGACGGGGTGGATCTATTGCAAGGAGGGCCAGACCCTGTGCGATCCGACCCTCCTGGTGCGACAACGCGAGCGAGCCACCATACCTCGTGTATCAGGGCTTGCGCGCTTCGATCAACGCCGACACCACATAGTCCTCGAGGTTCCCACCGGGTGACCACTCCTTGATCAGTTCGCGCCGCTGGTCCTGCGGCCTGATGCTCACATCCACGAACCCCGCCTCGGCCAACATCGATTCGATCTGCCCGGCCGTAATCGCACCGGACACACAGGCGGCATAGGCCTTCAGGTCTTCCTTCAGCACATCGGGCAGCGGTGCGGAGGCCACCACGTCAGCCACTGCCAGCCGCCCGCCCGGCTTGAGCACCCGGTAGATCTCGCGGAACACCTGCGCCTTCTCAGGCGACAGGTTGATGACGCAATTGGACATGACGACGTCTGCGGTGCCGTCGGCCACCGGCACGTACTCGATCTCGCCCAACCGGAAACTCACGTTGGAGGCGCCTGCCTTTCGAGCATTGTCGCGGGCCTTGGTGATCATCTCAGGTGTCATGTCGACGCCGATGACCCTGCCTGAATCGCCCACCTGGCGCGCGGCCAGGAAACAATCGAACCCGGCGCCTGAGCCCAGGTCCACGACCGTTTCGCCGGCACACAGCGCGGCGATCGCGTGCGGGTTGCCGCACCCGAGGCCCAAGTTGGCGCCCTCCGGCACTCCGGCTAGTTCCGTAGCCGTGTATCCCATGGCCGTGGCGAGTTGCGTAGGTCCCGTGGTATCGGCGCCGCATCCGCACCCGCAGCCGGCCTGGCCCTTCACGGCAATGTCGCCGTAGCTCTTACGGACGGCGGTGCGGAGCTCGTCCGGTGAGGCGTGTTTCATTTCGAAGTTCTCCTTTTCGCTTGGCGTGCTGCTGGGGTGACGAAGCCGTGAAAGAAGTCTCCCAGGTCGCGCAACACGTTCGGCTCGACCCAGCAGCGGATCTCACGGCCACACCGTTCGGTCGCGATCAGGCCGGCCCGGGTCAGCTCTTTCAGGTGATGGGAGACGGTGGACGGGGCGATATCCAGCTCCGCCGCGAGTTCCCCGACACATCGCGGGACGGCCTCATCGACCGTGCACGTGGTGCCGGGTGCGCAGCAGCTGGACAGCCGGTGGAAGATCTGGAGCCTGTGCGGGTGACCGAGGGCCTTAAAAGCGTCCGCTAGGTGGGGCACCGCATTAATTTGATGATTCGACATACGTCGAAATATATGAACCTACCCTGCCGCGTCAACCCCCCGCCCATCCAGACGGGGGTCGCGCGGGCGGGCTCGTCAGCTAATCAGCGGGTCAAAATGAGCGATACCGCGGTGGTGCCATCCCATTCATCCGGAAATAGGGCACCAGCTGGCCGCGGGTCCAGTAGCCGTGCTCCAGCGCCTGGAGATAGACCCGCCACTTGGGCAGCTTCTGGCCGAACAGGGTGGTCTCCGCTTGGAATTCGCTCGCCGGGAGGTCGCGGAGGCTCTGCGTTACCCAGTCATACGCGGCAGTGACCGCTCGGACCAGGGCTTCCTTGTCGTTCAGATACACGGCCGTGTCGCCGAAACTCGGCGTGGGAACGCCGAGGATCCCGATGGCTACGAAGAGCGCGTTGTCCACGGCGGCATGCTCCACCTGCTCGGCGAAGTCCCGCACCTCAGGCGTCGGCGCCCAGCGGAGCGCCGAATCGGGAATGGCCCGCGCAAAGTCGATGTCCATGGCCTTGCCCTGCTCGAGGCCGTGGAGCAGCAGCGCTCGGATGCTGTCAACGGCGATGGCGGGCGTCGAGGCACGTTGCTCCTGTGCCGCGGCCGGCCGGGTGCTCGTTCCAAACCAAACAACCCCCATCAGGGCGATCGCAAATCCAGCTCGCATGACTCAGCCTCCGTGTTGCCCACTTGGCCTGCTGGCCGGTGCATCGGGCGGTTTTCGTGATAGCCGGGGCCACTCCCCGGCGACGGTACCGACAAAAGGATAGAACGGGAACTGACTCAGGGCCAGAGTGGCTGGCTTGACGGCCTCTTGACCCCGGCGTCCCAGCATGGGGCTGAGGTCCGGCGGATCAGTACTTCATAGGGGATTCACGATGCCTTGGTCGGCCGGGTGGTAACAATATTGAGACCGGTAGACCGCGGGTCGAGCCGGAGGTGCAGTGTGTGGGCGTTCGATCTCTCGAAGTGGTACGGCGACTGTGTGAGCGACCAGGGCACGGCGTTCATCGGGTATTGGGCGCGCGTGCGCTGGGGACCGCTCGTCCTGCCGTATGCTGCCACCCTCATCAAGGTCCCCGGGCAGGCAACCCAGGAGCGGCACACCCTGATTCCCTGCCCCGACCCGGTGGTCCGACCACGCGAGCTTCAGTGGGATGCGAGGAGGAATCGGGCTCAGGGAGTCTGGCATGTCCAGGTGCCGGCACACAGCCACCGTCTGGTCCAGTTGCCCGAGGGCTCGATCGACTGGGACTGCCACGCGCCAAAGGCGGAGTGCCGCATCGACCTCGCGGACGGCACACAGATCTCGGGGCTGGGATACGCGGAACATATGCGCCTGACGATCCGTCCGTGGCAGCTTCCGTTCGACGAGCTCTGCTGGGGACGTTTCCTGGCCGCCGATGACGCACTCGTGTGGATCGTATGGCGTGGGCGGCACCCTCGCCAGTGGGTTTTCTACAACGGGCACGAGGAGCCCGGGCCCTCCACCATTGATCCGAATCGTATCGTGTTGCCTGACGATCGCGGTACTCTCGGACTCACAGACTCTATCGTGCTCCGGGAAGGACGGCTGCTGACCGGTCCGCTGCGGGCGATTCCTGCGGCCTCGCTCCTGCTCCGCGGCGGATTGAGACACGCAGACGAAGCCAAATGGCTCTCG
>DATHRW010000105.1:0-15680 GCA_035464955.1 Gemmatimonadales bacterium | reverse complement strand
CCCTGACGACCTTCCGGTGCCCCTGGCCCGCCGAATTGTGCCGGTCGGGTTCTGGCTCGGTGCGTCGGTAGGCCAGGAGGCCGAGGTTCCGGGAGGAGCGGCGGCTGACTACTGGGGCATCGGACCTGTGCGGAGCACGTCTACGAAGTCCGATGCCGGCGATGCGATCGGTGTCTCAGGATTCCAGCGTCTCTGCCGGTCGAGCAGTCCAACCCAACCCTGTGTGGCCATCGGAGGGATCCGGCCCGAGGATGTGGCTCCATTGCTCGGGGCCGGCGCCGCAGGCGTCGCCGTCGGGTCGGGCATTCTAGCGTCCGACGATGTCCACGCCGCCGCCGCCAAGTACCGCGGCGCCCTTCCCTCCTGATCCGCCCCGTGTGCTACGGCGACATCTCGTCGGCGCCCCCTCGGATCCGGGCGATGGCAGCAAGATGCTGGCGGTAGGTCTGGCTGAAGACGTGGCTTCCGTCGCCGCGGGCAACGAAGAAGTAGTAGGGAACCGAGGCCGGGTAGAGCGTGGCTTCCAGGCTCCCGAGGCTCGGCGAAGCAATGGGTCCGGGCGGGAGGCCCGCATGCAGGTAGGTGTTATAGCGGGAAGGGAACTGGTAGTCCCGGAGTAACAGGCGAGGCTTGCGCTCCCCCGTCGCGAGCTGAATGGCGTACTGGACCGTCGGGTCGGCTTGAAGACGCATGCCGCGCCGCAAGCGGTTGTGATACACAGCAGACACCAGCGGGCCCTCGCCTCGTTTGACGACCTCACCCTGGACAATCGACGCGAGAATCACCACATCGTGTCGCGTCATCCGTATCGTGTCGAGACGCGCGTTCCACCCCGGCTGCCAGGTCGTGAGGAAGTTGTCGGCCATGATCCGGACCACCTGCCTCGCCGTCGATCCGGCCGCGACGGTGTACGTTTCGGGGAAGAGGTAGCCCTCGAAGGAGCCGCCCGCCAGGCCGAGGGCGCGGAGCAGGGAAGTGTCGCGAGCGGCAGCCGTGAACGAGTCGGTCGGAATATCCAACGTTGCCGCCGCCAGCTCTGCCACGTCCGGAATGGTGAGACCTTCCGGCACGGTGAACTGCACCAGAACCACGCGCCCCTCCGCCAGCGTGTTGAGCACCTGGGTCGGGGAGCTGGCTCGCGGGAACTCATAGACCCCCGCCTGAATCGTCCGGTCCATGCGGCGCGCTCGGGCCAGGAGCTTGAACCAGGTTGGGTATCGTACGATTCCGTGGGCGACGAGCGAGTCAGTGATCGTCGCGAAGCTCGCCCCGCCCGGGATGACCACCCGTTCCAGCGCTGCAGGATGCGTCGACTCCTGGCCGCAGGCCATGGCGACGATGGCCGCAAGCAACCCAGCACGCGCCGTGCGGGCCCAGTCTCGCGGTCTCATTGTGCTGCGCCGCGGCTTGCGAGGAAGTGCTGCAGCAGGACAGCCGCGGCCAGGGCATCGACGTCGGCCCGGCGGCCGCGGACCTTGCCCCCCTGCTCCCGGATGGCTCCCAGGGCCCGTGCCGTGCTCATGCGCTCGTCCCAGAAGGCCACGGGAAGCGCGGTCACCTCGCCGAGCTTCCGTCCCAGTTCCCGGATCGTTTGGGTCGTGTCGGTCTCCGTGCCTTCCGACGACAGCGGGAGGCCAAGGAGGACGCCGAGTGGCCGGTGCGTCTCGATGAGGTCGATCAGGCGCTTGAGGGGGAAGCGCTTCCCGGTGCGACGGGTCAGCGTGGTCAGCGGCGAGGCGAGCGTTTGCGACTCGTCCGTGAGCGCGAGGCCGATGCGCTGCGTTCCCCAATCGATGGCGAGTAGGCGGCCGTGCGTCGGGAGATCGCTCACGGTGTGCTGAGGTGGGCCTGGAGGACGCCGGGGCTGACGTCCTATTGGGCCATGGTTGCGAAGAACTCTTTGTTTGTCTTGGTGCGTTTCAACCGCTCCAACAGGAACTCGAGGGCCTCGACCGGGGGCATATCCGCCAGGAAGTTCCGCAGCAAATAGATCCGGTTCAACTCGTCCTTGTCCATCAGCAGTTCTTCCTTCCGGGTCGATGTCCGCTGGATATCGATAGCGGGATAGATACGCCGGTCGGCCAGGCGGCGATCCAGGACGAGTTCCATATTGCCGGTGCCCTTGAATTCCTCGAAGATCACCTCATCCATGCGGCTCCCGGTATCGATCAGCGCCGTCGCGATGATCGTCAGGCTGCCGCCGCCGTCGATGTTTCGCGCGGCGCCGAAGAATCGCTTGGGCTTCTGCAGCGCGTTCGCGTCGACACCGCCCGACAAGATCTTTCCCGAATGAGGAACGACCACGTTGTGGGCGCGCGCCAAACGGGTGATGGAATCGAGCAGGATCACCACATCCCGCCCATGCTCGACGAGCCGCTTCGCCTTCTCAATCACCATGTCGGCAACCTGGACGTGACGGTCAGCCGGCTCATCGAACGTCGAGGCGATGACCTCGGCCTTGACGTTCTCCTCCATGTCCGTCACTTCCTCCGGACGCTCATCGATCAGGAGCACGATCAGCACGATCTCCGGGTGGTTCGCAGAGATGGCGTTGGCCAGCTTTTGAAGCAGAATGGTCTTGCCCGCCTTGGGCGGAGCCACGATGAGGCCGCGCTGGCCATTGCCGATCGGCGACAACAAATCGACGACCCGCATGGACAGGTCCGGCTCGGGCGTCTCCAGCCGAATCCGTTTGTCCGGGTACCGTGGGCGCAGGTTATCGAACGCAATGCGCTGCTTGGTTAATTCAGGGTCTTCGAAGTTGACCTTTTCGACCTTGAGGAGGGCGAGATAGCGCTCCCCCTCCTTGGGCGGACGCACCTGGCCCATGACCGTGTCGCCGGTTCGCAGGTCGAATCGTTTGATTTGGCTTGGCGAGACGTAGATGTCGTCCGGACCGTACAGGTAGTTCCAGTCAGGGCTGCGGAGAAACCCGTAGCCTTCCGGGAGGATCTCAAGCACCCCTTCCCCCCGAATGACGGTGTCCTCCTCGAGCAAGGTCTGCTCGATTTGGAAGATGAGGTCTTGTTTGCGGAGGCCCGAGAAGTTGGTGAGATTCAACTGCCGTGCCAGCGCATGCAGCTCCGCAACGGATTTCTGCTTGAGCTCAGCAATGTCCACGCGACATACTCCAGGAATGCAGCCGCGCTGATCGTCTCAGCGGATGCGAGGGAAAGGGATGAGAAAGTGCCGGATAAGGTTCAGTCGGTTGGATGCTGTATGGCGACGGGTCCGGCGGAGTGCCGGGTCGGATCGGGTACCGTTGTCGGGGAGTGCGTGAGGATTGAGGCTTTCCAAGGTACCGGAGAGTTGGGGAGCCGTCAAGCAAGCCGCCCGCCCTCGGGGGCCTGGCAGGCCTGGCAGTGCTCCCTAAATATTGCGTAAGTTCCTTTCCCTATTATCTTTGCAGAAACCAGCCGCTGGCCGGGCGTGGGTCGCTCTCGGCGCGAGCCGGCGTGGCCCCGGAGGGACGTCGATGACTGCTCCATCGCTTCGCTCGCTTCCCAGGGAATCGCACGACCCGGTTGTCTTCCAGCTGCCCCCCATCCGCTATGATGGTCAAACTATCCACCTCCACCTCTCCATCCGACGCTCGGACGACGGCACCTGGCGAGGCCGAATGCGGTTCTTCCGCGATGAAGCGAGCCCTCCGCGCGAAACAGCGGAGATCTTTCGCGGCGCGTCGGAGCAGGAGATGTGGGAGTCGGTCAACCACCTCCGGGAGCACCATCTGCGCGACCTGTTCCGCTCGCTCGGCTGATACGGGCCGCTCTCGACGACCATTACGCACCTCTGGCTGAAGCCGAATCTCCACGAAGCACGATCGATCCGTCTCGGCGTCCGTACACGGCATGCTCGAGTTCCGTGAGGTACCGTGCGCCGTTCGCGAGGTAGGCCACGAGGAGAAGCAGGCTCGCTCCGCTCACCCCAAGTCGAAGCCCTAGGCCCCGCCCGCCGGCCGAAATGAACCCCTCGATTGCGCCCGCGACCAGCAGCAGCACCGTGGCAGCGCCGACCATGCGCACCGCCAGGCGGCCATTGAGCACCAAGGCCTCGCTACGGCTCACCCGTCCTGGGGCCACCAGCGACTTCCCGAGCAGGAATCCCGCAGCCCCCGCAACCCAGATGGCGAACAGCTCCAATACGCCGTGGCCCACGATGAATTCGATGAGGTAGCCCAGCAGGCCGACATTGGCGAAGTGCCCGCTTATCGTCCCGATCGCGAGACCATTGAACGCGAGGAGCACCAGCGATCCCACGCCCAAGAACACACCGCCGGCGAAGCACATGAAGGCGATGCGGACATTGTTGCTGATAATGAACGTGGCCACGTAGGGACGGGCCCGCGGATCGGCCTCGAAATACTTGGCACCCTCCTGAGCCCGACCGGCTCCCGCTTCGGCTCGTTGGAGGATCTGATCCGGCAGGAGTTGGACCGCCAAGTCCGGGCGCTCGCGTATGAACGTGTAGCCGGCTGCCGCGGGGACGGTGAACAACAGGAAACCGGCCAGGACATAGCGCCAGGCGTGCACCACGCTGGCCGGGCATTCGCGAGCGAGGACCGTCCACACCCGGCGCAGGGTCTTACGCTCGTCGCGGTACAGCAAATTGTGACCGGCGCTGACGGACCGCTCCAGGCCGCCGATCACCGCGGGCGAGGCTCCGTAGGTTCGCGCGCGCGCAAGGTCGGCGGCCATCTCGCGATATCGTGCGGCGAACTCCAGGAGTGTGTTGGCGTCCAAGCCGTTCAGCCCATCCCGCCGGGCCACGGCGAGCTCGGCGTCGAACTCGGCCCATCGCTCCCGTTTCCGGTCTGCGAATTGTTCTCCAACAGCACCGCGCGACCGGACCGCACCGCGGCTGGCCAATCGCCCACGGCGGCGGGCAAGCTCCTGGGTAAAGAGGGTTTGGAGCGCTGCCTGGCCGCCGGACGCGACCTCGGGTGCTCGATCCGAGAGCCGCGCAGCCAGTTGTCCGGCCAGCCCGTCACGCACGCCGGCCTCCAGGCCGGTAGCCCGGTCGAGAAAGTGGCGGAGGAGGACGAACTCTTCATCGCTGAGTTCCGGAGCCCCCAGGTCGGCGCCGGCCTCGGCGGATGGGGCAAGCGCGTCCGCCGGTTTCGCTTCATGCGGGCGATCGCGCACCACGATACTGCCGGCAACGAGATCGCCGAGTCGCTTCCCTTGCGGGTGAAACGCGACGAAGAGGGCGCCGACCAGGTAGGATGGGGGCGGAAACAGGTCCGCGATGCGGAGCAGGTTCCGCACCACGGCCCCACCGATCGAAAGCGGATGGCCGGTGCCTTGCACGACCCGGATCCCGACGAAGCGCTTTCCCGGTGTTTGCCCGCGGCCGAATCCTTCGTAGGCGATGAAGTACCCAAACGTTGACCCAAACAGAATGAGAACGGTCACGGCACTCAACCAGGTGCCGCCGCCCGTCATCGACGCAATCAAGTTCGAAAGCAGCACGACCGCGACGACCCAGACGAGCACAATGAACGAGTCGATGAGTGCTGCCAGCGCACGCGAGCCGAGTCCCGCGATCTCGAGATCGAGGACGACATTTTCGGGGGTCTCGACTCGGACACGCCGCCGGAGGTCCCGGGCGCCCGATGGATTGGCCATGTTCGATTCTAGCGCTGCGGCACGGCCCGGAGCAATCTCACGAGCGCCCTCGCGGATCGATCGGCGCCGTGACATCTTGCGGGACGACTCCACGGCTTCTTTCTGAGGATCCGGAGCAGTGCCTTCCATGCTCATGCCAGACCTGCGACCCCTGTCGATCGGGGAAATCCTAGATGCGACGTTTGCGATCTACCGGCGTCAGTTTCCGCAGCTTTTCACCATTGCGACCGTGAGTCTGGCGGTACCCTACGCTCTCAATGCCTATGTGATGGGGCGTCTCGGCGTCGCCGACTCTCCGGAAGACCTCATGCGCTTGGGTGGCTGGTTGCTGCTCTCAATGCTCTTGTTCGCCGTATTCCAGGCCGTGGCAACGGCGGCAACCGTCCATGTCGTATCCGACGGCTATTTGGGGCGCACGCTGACCGCCGGCGAGGCCCTGCGCCGCACCGGCCCGGCAGTTGGAGGGCTCATTCTCGTCTGGCTGTCAGTGTCGCTCATCGTTTTCTTCGGCTTCCTCTTCCTTGTGATTCCGGGCATCATCATCGCTCTCGGACTCGCGTTCTCGACCCAGGCATTGGTGCTGGAGCGCGTCTCGCCCTTCAATGCCATGCGCCGCTCATGGATGCTCGCCAAGGGGTCCAAGGGCAAGATCCTGCTCCTCATGATCACGGTCGCTGTCATTCTCTTCGTCGCCCTCATCGGGAGCATGGTCGCGCTCATGATCGTCTCCCTCCTGGTATTCGGGTCCCCCGAGCCGGGAGCACTCCGCCCGGGACTCACGACGGTGATCGATGTGTTGACCCTCGTCATCCAGCTTCTGGTATTCCCTCTCCTTCCCTGCCTCCTGACCGTCACGTACTACGATTTGAGAGTCCGACGCGAAGGGTTCGACCTCGAAGTCCTCGCCGCGGCAGTCCAGGGCGCCTAGAGAGGCTCCGTGACGATGCCCGCACTCGCGCCCCCGGGCGGTGGAGCTCTGATTCCCCGTGACTCACTCCGCGCAGTGCTGGATTCCGTGTTCGCCGGGCCTGCCTACGACTGGACGCCACGGGTCGATCCGCTGCAGTGGCTCGCCCGCGGGTGGAACCTGCTGACGGGGTGGCTCGACGCGTTCCGGGACGGGAACCCGGTTCTGTACCAGTGGTTTCTGCTCGGGCTCGTCGCGCTTCTCGTCGCGATCATCGTCCACGCTGGCTGGACCCTCATGCAGACCATCCGCCCCAGAGGCCGGCCGGTCGACCATCTGGCGACCCTGCCGACGCCTGAACCGCACGATGCGGCATGGTATCGTCGGTATGCGGACCGGTATGCGGCCGAAGGACAGTATGCCGCGGCCGTCCAAGCTGGCTGGCACGCACTGGTGCTGGACCTCGATGCGCGGGGTTTGGTTCGGTATCGCCAGGCCAAGACGCCAGGCGAGTACCCGTATGAGTCGGGGCTGGATCCGGACGACCGCGATCGGCTGCGACGATTGGTGGAGGATCTCTATCGTTTCGTCTTTGGCCGCGAGCGCTGCACCGAAGAGGAATATCTTGCCTGGCAGTCGCGTGCCACTGGAGAATGGCGTGCAGCTTCGACCTGACGTGGGCCTGGGCATCGGCATCCTGGTGACGCTCATCTTGATCGTGGCTCTGACAGGAGCTCCCCGGCGCCACGATACCGGCGACGTCGACCAGCGCCGATCGACCTACCTGAGCGGGCCGTGGGGCGCCCGCGGGCTCGGCGAGGCGCTCGAGCGGGTTGGTATTCGGGTGGAGCGCCACCGGCGCCGGCTTGCCCTCCTCGTCGCGCCGAGCGATGCAGGTCGATCCGTGGTCGCCGTGCTCGAACCTTCCCGGGCCCTGGATGTCTGGGATGGGGCTGCACTGCTCGAGGTCGACCGGCAGGGCCTCGATGTGCTGCTCGCCGGCCCGTCGGCCAATGCCGCCATGCGGTGCTTCGGCTACGTGGCCCAGCCCCGCTCGGACTCGGTTGCCGCCCGCCCGGCGGGGGTACCAGCGCGAGTCCCCATCTGGGTCACCGCGGTCCTGGCCCGTACGGGGGAGGTGATGGTCGTCGATTCGTCCCGTGTCGCCGACCTGGGAGTAGCCCAGTGCGAGGTACCCAAGCCCGACCGCGTCGACACGCTCCTGGCCACGGAGGGAGGGCGGGCGGCCGCGCTACAGTTCCATTTCGCTTCCGGGCGGATCGTCACTCTGATCGCCGATGGCACCCTATTCGGGAATCGGAATATGCGTGACACCGAGGCCGGGATCTTCGCGATGGAACAATTCGCCGGGCGGTACTCGACGGCGATATTCGACGAATACCATCAGGGGTTTGGGCAGGGTGGCTCGCTCTCCAAGGCCGTTGTCGCGTGGAGCCTCAAATCGCCGTGGGGCTGGGCCGCATGGCAACTCGCGGCCGTCGGACTGCTCGCGTTGCTCGCGAGCGGCATTCGCTTTGGTCCGGTGACGACCCTGCTTCGTCGCGAACGGCGTTCGCCGCTCGAACACGTGCGGGCGCTCGCCACCGCGCTCGCGGCTGCCCAGGGCCACGCGACGGCGGTCAGGTTGATCGTGCGGGGGCTCGAGCGCAGACTCTCCCGGATAGGCCGCGGCGCCGACCCCGATCCGACGGCCTGGCTCGCGGCCCTCGCCCCGAACCTGCACACTTCAAAAGGCCGGTCCGCTCTGGAGCGGCTCACTCAGCTTACCCGTGGCCCGGAACGCGACGATGCCGTGTTGACGGCCGCTCATGCCGTGGAGGACGTGTGGGAGGATCTGAAACCGTGAATGGTCCCGATATCGCAGCCCAGGCGGAGCGGGCCCGGGACATCGTACGCCGCCTGAATCATGTCGTGCTCGGGCAGGAAGCCGTGGTGCACGATGCCCTGGCTGCGCTGATCGCCCGTGGACACGTGTTGCTCGAAGGAGTCCCGGGCACGGCGAAGACGCTCTTGGTCCGCACCCTGAGTGTGGCCCTCGACCTCGAGTTTCGGCGCATTCAGTTCACGCCGGACCTGATGCCGTCGGACATCACCGGCATCAACGTTCTTGCGTCCGAAGGGAAGTTCTCGTTTCGGCCGGGCCCCCTCTTTGCGGATCTCATCCTCGCTGACGAAATCAATCGCGCTCCGGCCAAGACGCAGGCCGCCCTGCTCGAGGCCATGCAGGAACGGAGCGTCACCGTGGACGGGGTCTCCCATGCCCTGTCGGCGTCCTTTACGGTCTTTGCAACCCAGAACCCCATCGAGTTCGAGGGCACTTACCCGCTCCCTGAGGCGGAGCTCGATCGCTTCCTCGTGAAGGTCGTGCTGGACTATCCCGCGGAGGTAGTCGAGCAGGGGATTCTCTCCCGCGTCCTGGAGGGCTTCGAGTCCGACGACCCGAACAGTTTCGGGATCGACTCGGGACTCGATGCCCGTGGACTGGAAGCACTGAGGCGGGCCGCGCGCGCGGTGCGAGTCGAACCAAGCCTCGTTGCGTATGTGACCCGGATCGTGCGCGCCACGCGAACGGCACCGGCCCTAACGCTCGGCGCCTCGCCGCGGGCCAGTGTTGGGCTCCTCAAGCTGTCGCAAGCAGTGGCACTCATGAGTGGCCGGGCCTACGCGGTACCCGATGACGTCAAGCGGTCCGCCAAGGCGGTGCTGCGGCATCGGGTGGTCATGGCCCCCGAGCTGGAACTGGAGGGAGCCTCACCCGACACGGTTCTGGACTCGATTCTGGAAAAGGTTCCGGCGCCGGAATGAGGTTCGTGCCGTCGCGCCGCTGGCTGATTGTCGCGGCCGGGCTGGCCCTCGTCGCGCCGCTCGGCGTGCTCTGGCCCGCGGCCCTGGCGGTGCTCGTCGTCGGCGACGTCGTCTGGCTCTTCGCTCTCTTTCTCGATGGGTGGCTGGCTCCCGCCCCAGCACGTCTCGACGTCGTCCGCGAGGCGCCCCCGGCATTCTCCCTCGGCCGCGTGCTGCCAGTGTGGTATGCCTGGTCGCATGGTGGCCCGCGACCCGTCCGACTCCGGGTGCGCGAGGAGCTTCCCGGTCCCCTGACTTCCGCCGAGCTGGGCACCCGCGAACTCCGGATACCTCCGGGTACCACAGTGCGGGAGCAGCTGGATATCCGACCACAACGCCGCGGAACCGGCTCGGGTGGGCGAATTGCCGTGAGAAGTCTGGGTCCCTTGGGTCTCATGTGGCGCCAAGGAGTGCTCGACCGGCCGTGGACGGCCGTAGTGTTTCCGGCGCTGTCCGGCATCCGGCAGCGGGGACTCCCCGCCCAAGCCTCGCGCCGGCGCGAGGCGGGCCTGCGGAACATCCGGCGCCCGGGCGAGGGGAGACTGTTCGAGAGTCTCAAGGAGTGGGTCCCCGGCGACGACAGCAGGACCATCGACTGGAAGGCAACCGCACGGCGGCGCAAGTTGATGGTACGGCGATATGAAGATGAACGCCGGCAGCAAGTGCTACTCGTAATCGATGCCGGCCGGCTCCTCACCGCCGAGGTCGATGGGGAGGCGCGCCTCGAGTACGCCATCCGCGCGGCACTCCAGTTGGCGCATGCCGCCGTGGAGTACGACGACAATGTCGGCCTGATGGTCTTTGCCCAGGATGTCGAGTCGTACCTGGCGCCTGCCCGCGGACGCCGGGCGCTGCGCGGTATTCTGAAGGCGCTTGCGGGCATCGAAGGGCGGCTCGTCGAGTCGGACTACCCGGCCGCCTTTCGGTATCTGGCCACCCGGAATCGTAAACGGGCCATGCCGGTTGTTTTCACGGACGTCATCGACCGGCACGCGAGCGACGCCTTTGTGACCCACCTCGGCTCGCTCCGGCCACGGCACCTTCCGCTGGCGGTCACCCTGCGGGACCCAGCGCTCGAGGGTGTGGCCAGCCGTCGGCCCTCGGACACCCGGGAAGGATTCGAGCGGGCCGCCGCGGAGGAACTGCTCATGGCGCGTGCAGTGGCCTTGGGTACGATGCGGGCGCGGGGGGTGCTCGTGCTCGACGTCCCGCCAGCGAGAGCCAGCGAGGCAGTGATCGAGCAGTATACCGAACTCAAGCGACGGGGCCTCTTGTGACGGAACGGCGCAGCTTTGCGAGCGACAACAGTGCGGGCGTGCATCCCGCCGTGCTTCGAGCCATCATCGACGCCAATCAGGGGCACGTTCCCGCCTACGGAGACGATCCCTACACGGCCCGGGCCGTCGCCAGCTTCCAGAGCCTCTTGGGTGAGGACATCGACGTCTTCTTCGTGTACGGCGGCACGGGAGCCAACGTCCTGGCGATTCGCGCCGTCACCGAATCGTATCACGCCGTGCTGTGTCCCGAGTCGGCCCACATCAACGTGGATGAGTGTGGAGCGCCCGAAAAGTTCACGGGGTGCAAGCTGCTCACCGTCCCCACCGCTGATGGGAAACTGCGTCCCGACGACCTCCTGCCGCACTTGCGCGGATTCGGCGTCGAACATCACGCGCAGCCGCGGGTCGTGTCGATCACCCAAGCCACCGAGCTTGGCACCGTGTACCGCCCTGCAGAAATCCGCGCCCTGGCGGATCTGGCACATGCCCACGGCATGGTCCTCCACATGGACGGCGCCCGGATCGCCAATGCCGCGGTAGCGCTGGGTTCGAGCCTCAAGGCTACGACGGTCGACGTGGGAGTCGATGTCCTGTCGTTCGGCGGAACCAAGAACGGCCTGATGAGCGGTGAGGCCCTGATCTTCTTTCGGCGCGAACACGCCGAGGATTTTCGCTTCCTGCGGAAGCAGAGCATGCAGCTGGCGTCGAAAATGCGTTTCATCGCCGTCCAGTTCGACGCCCTCTTGCGCGATGACCTCTGGCGCCAGAACGCGGAACATGCCAACCGCATGGCCCGCCTGCTGCGGGATGCCATGACCGGCGTGCCCAACGTGCGGATCACCCAGCCCGTTGAGGCCAACGCGGTCTTCGCCACCATTCCGTCACAGCGCATCGCAGCGCTTCAGGCGGAGTCCTTCTTCTACGTGTGGAACGAGCAGACGTCCGAAGTGCGGTGGATGACGGCGTTCGACACGACCGAAGAGGACGTCCATGCGTTCGCCGCG
The DNA here is from genome assembly GCA_035464955.1 of Gemmatimonadales bacterium. Classification (GTDB taxonomy): domain Bacteria; phylum Gemmatimonadota; class Gemmatimonadetes; order Gemmatimonadales; family GWC2-71-9; genus JABDII01. The sequence continues at coordinate 4,000 of DATHRW010000105.1, read as the reverse complement.
GCCGCCCGGCGGATTCTCGGGTCCTGATGCCCCCCGGGTCCCCGGCTCTCGTGCCTAAACAAGCCTTCCGCCCGCCTTCCACACCTATTCATCCTTGCGGTCGTATGGTGTCCCGCGGCCGCGTTCGATCGACGGTTCGGCCCGCACATTTCCAGGACACGGGGTGAGCGAGCCCGAGTGTCCGCCTCGGCGTCCTGTGTGGCGTAAACCGCCTCTTTCCACCAGCGCTCCTTGGTGGTTACGATTGATGACACGTGTTCGAGTATGGCCACCTGTTGCCGGACCTCGATGGTCGAACTCCACCTGAATGGGAACCGCCATGAAAGTCGCCGACTTGATGCACAGAGATCTCGTGACCGTGCCGATGACCGCCACGGTGGGAGAGGCGATCATTACCCTGGCGGATGCTCACGTGACCGGGCTCCCGGTCGTCGACCGCAAAGGTCTATTGGTGGGAGTGCTCTCGACTACGGATCTCCTGACGTCACTTGCCGAACAAGGCCGTGAGGGAGACATCGTGCCATTGCTCGATGAGACGACCGTCAGCGAGATCATGACCCCGCGTCCCAAGACGGTTGCCCCCGACGTCGACGTGCGCGAAGCCGCCCAGCAGATGCTCTATTTGGGTATCCACCGCCTCTTCGTCGAAAGCGGCGGGGAGCTTGCGGGCATCATCTCCCAAACCGACATCGTCCAGGCCTACGCGACCGGGAGACTCTGAGGAGTCAAGCCGAGGTCTCAGCCCGGGGGGCGCGGCCTACGGGGTCGCAGTCAGGTCGAACACCGCCGGCGCGCCCTGAAGCACCACGCTTGCCGAGGCCATGACGGTAATCGGCCCCGGTGTCGCGCCGAGCTGCACTTGGGCTGCGGAAATTCCGTTCGCGTCGGTTTGCGGCGTAATGGGGGTGACGGTAGCCGCACCTGAGGTGACGCTCCACGTGATGGTCAACCCCTGCAGTGGATTCCGGTACGCGTCTTCCACCGCGACCTGCAGGTTGGTGGGCAAGGTCGTGTTGACCGGCCCGGATTGCCCGTCGCCCTCGCCCTTCGCCATGGTTGCGGGGGGGCCGGGCAGTGCCGTGGCCGAGAAGGTCACGGGTGAATTGCTCGCCTCGGCGGCCGAGGCCTGGACCGTATACGTCCCGGCAACCGACGGCAGGTCCCACGTGGTCGAGGCAATGCCGCCGTTCGCGGTTACGGTCGACGTTGGGTTCAACGTGCCGCCCGTCGCGGACCATGTCACGACCACGTCCTCTTCCGGGTTGCCCAACCGCGTGGCGATGATTCTGATGGGCGCGAGTCGAGTCGTGACCTGTTCGATCTGATTGTTGCCGGTAAAGACGGCAATGGTAATGGGTGGTGGGGGCGCAGACGGGGTGTCCGTGCCGCACGCCACGAGAACGAGGACGGCGCAAAGACCGGACACGCGAGCGGAATGGCCATTCATGGCAATCTCGACGGAGTAAGGAGCATCAGAGGCACGCTACCAGCAAACATCGTCCAACAATTCTCAATCAGCAACCCCAGTCGGCGTTGCCTGATCCGGGTCTTCGGGCCCCGCCTCCGACAGCGATCCAGGACCGGGAAACGAAATCCCGAGCCGCCGCGTAGGAGTTGTCGTCCCGTCCACCGCGAGCCGGGGAACCGTACCGACGCGGCGGTCATTCAGAAGGGACGACTCACCGCGGTCGACCTGCACGTCGGCGGCTCAGCCGGGCGCTGGCCCGAAGGAATATCCCTTTCGGGGAGCGCACGCGGGCCTTGCCCCTGCTGCACCGGTTGAGGGAACTTCACGCCGACACCCGGCGGGATACCGGACCGGCCCGCCGCTCCCATTGAGTGAGGATAGCGACCATGTCAGACAAGATCGACAAGTCCGATGCCGAGTGGGCCGACCAACTCACCCCCGAGCAGTATCGCATCACGCGGCGGAAAGGTACGGAAGCGCCGTTTACCGGTGCCTACTGGAATGCGAAGGAGCACGGAATCTATCGCTGCGTCTGTTGTGGCAATCCGCTCTTCGCTTCGGACACCAAGTATGACTCGGGGACCGGCTGGCCGAGTTTTTACGCTCCCGTCAACCCGGAGGGAGTGCTGACCGAGTCCGATACCAGTCATGCGATGAGACGAACCGAGGTCCTGTGCAGCCGCTGTAACGCCCACTTGGGCCACGTCTTCGAGGACGGACCGGCCCCGACGGGAATGCGCTATTGCATCAACTCGGCATCCCTCGAGCTAGACCGGGAACCCGAAGGCACCTAATCGCCCGGCGCTAGGTCCGACCGCCCTGCCGCATCACGCTGCCATACGGGTGAAAACCGGCCCGGCGGATCACGATCCATCCGACGACAACGCCCGCGCCTTGGATGAGGAAGTCGGTAATGTCCATGTGCCGGCCGGCGATGAACAACTGGCTCAGCTCGGTGAAGGTCGCCAGGTAGATACCCGGAAGGAAGGTTCGGAACGCGCCCTTCGTCGTGATCGGCCAGACCGCAAGCAGCGCGCCCACCGGCAAGTACAAGAAGAACCCGACCGCAACGTCCACGACGCTAAACACGTCCATTCGTTGCCCGAGCGAGGCCAGCGGAACCCACCATCGGTCGAACAGGCTCCCGCTAATGATGTGCGGGTCGAGTTGGGGTACAAACGGTCGCCACGTCCACAGGCAGAGGATGAGCGCATGGACAATGAGCAGGCCCAGGGGCCGGCGGGCACCCCTGAGCTCCCGCGTCAAACCCGGCAGCCACAGCACGGCCGCCCAGGCCCCCAGCGCCGTACCGAGCCCGTGCGCCACCAAGGGCCCGACCTGAATCGGTTGCCCGAGAAAGCCATGACCCACTTCGGCAAGGAGGAACAAGGCCAGCCCCGCCAGGGACACACGTCGACCAGCCTTGGCGTATGACAGTCCCGTTTCCACCAGGGCCGCAACGGCATAGGCACCCACCGGCAGGAAGAGGACGAGGTCGCCCATCGGGATCGGAAGGATCGAGCCCGGATCGAAGAGCTCGAGCGCGACGCGGAACCGCCCGAGCGGTCCGCCGTACACATTGGGAAACGCGGTTTGCCGGAACAGCGGCACGAAGGCCTCCGCGAATGCCGCGGTGGCGTACGACCCGGCAAACACGAGTGCCGGAATCCCCACGAAGGATTGGGTTCTGCGCCGGGAGCGGATGACGAGCACCAGGCTGAGCAATACCAGGGCACCGACTGCGGTGCCGGCTGTGTTGGTGACGACGTCGATGACGCTGGCGCGTCGGAGCACCGACCAGAGTTGAAGGCTCTCGACGGTAAGGCTGATCCCCGCCCCGGTCATGATGGCGGTGCGGAACGACGCCCACACGTTCGTGGCTGGAGCGGTCACCATCCATACCATGCCCCATCCGGCAAACAGGGCCACGTTGCGAACGGCGTCCACCGCATCGCTCGGGACGAGGGTGGGATGCAGAGCCCGGGTCAGCCGCGCCGCCACATCGCCCAACGCCGCATCGAAGCCAAACGGTGTCAGCGTCGCGAGCAGAAGGACGCCCACATATGCCAATCGGATTGACACCCTCCAGCGACGATGCTGCCTGGAAAGATCGTGCACGCAGTCCTCTACTGAGTGACGCGGGTGAACCGCTGAAACTGCCACGGTCCGCTCGGCTCATTCACCTCGTACGGGATCGCACGTCTTGGGAATACGGCGTCGAGCGAAGCCGCATCTAAGAATGCCGGGCCCAGAACGCTCGTAGCCACGGTCGATCCCAGATAGGTGGAGAGCCAGAGCTCGTCAACCAACGCCGGTGATTGATACAACGGGAGCGCCGTCTGTGGGCCGGCCTCGACGGACAGGGCTCGGGCTCTCAGCGTCTCGCTCATGTAGCGAAGCGCCTGCTCGGCTGATGGTTCAGCCAACGCGACTACCTGAACATCCGCCGCCGCGGCCCATGCACCGAGCCGGCGTGCACCCTCACTCGATGTCACCACCATCGGTCCGGTCGTCCCGCGGAACAACGGATGA
>DATHRW010000104.1:0-2374 GCA_035464955.1 Gemmatimonadales bacterium | reverse complement strand
GGAGGTCCGATGCGCTAGGACTGGTCCGAAGGCCGGCATGAAGGGAGTCCCGTCGATTCGTCGGGGGGCTCTTTCGTGGGATAAGCCTTACACGTCCGCAAGGCCCAGTGAGCCCGCAGACCAGCACTCGCGCGATACGCGAGGTGTATCGTCCGGCTATGGAAAAGATGGCAGCCGCCATTCACTCGGCGGGCAGAGGCGGGCGGGAACAATAGTCAACAAGCGTACCCACTACGCGATCACTCCTGACGGGGTCCGCATCGGCGGAACCGTGAACGGCCAGGGGCCGCCACTCGTGTTCTGGCACGGGGCCTATGGCGATGGCGAGCTTGACTGGCAAGGGCTGTTACCGCATCTGTCGCGGAACTTCACCTGCTACCTACCGAGCTGGCGGGGCCGCGGGCTCAGCGACGAGCACGCCGACCTGGGCTACGGCCGGCGGGTCGATGACGTCCTCGCCTACGTCGATAGCCTCGAAGAACCGACCGGACTTGTGGGCTGGTCCGGGGGTGCCAACCCGGCACTGGCCGCCGCTGGGAAGTCCGACTCGGTGAACGCGGTAGCGCTCTTTGAGCCGACGATGGGAGCCGTCATGAACGACCAGGAACGAGTGGCTTTCGGCGAGTCCGTCGCCCGCATGGGCGCTCTGGCCGCGGAGGGTAAGTGGGCTGAAGCGGTTCAGGCGGCAGCGGCTACTCCCTTCAACGACGAAGAGATCGCCGTGGCGGAGCATGCCGGCTACTTCGAGGCCGCAGGCCGCTACGTCCCAAACCTACTCAACGTCCTCAGGCAATTGAGGAACCACACAGGCCCGATCGCTGATGATCCGGCGGTGCTCGGTGCAATTTCGACTCGGATGCTGGTGATACACGGGGCCAACACCAAGCCATTCTGGGTCCGCAGCGCGCGGCACGTGGTCGACCACGTCCCCAACGCACTGATACAAGTGATCCCCGGAGCGGGGCATGCAGCCCCACTGACCCATCCCGATGCGCTCGCCGAAGTACTCAGCGAGTTCTTCTTGCCAGGACAGCGGCTGGACTGAGCGAGCCAGGCGACACCACTGTTCCGCAGCAAGGATCGATGGTGTGGGCGGCCCCGGCTTAACCGCCAGCCTGGTGGCTGCGCTCGACGCGTTCCTCGGGGCCGATTAGGTGCGGGGCGCAATAAGGCACTCTCTCCGGGGCCAGCCAGCCCCACCACGACAAGCCCGATCACGACACCCAGCACATAGCCACCAAGGATCAGATCGTGTCCACGTCGCCTGACGAAGAAGCTGAGTGATCTCCAGCGGCTTGTATGGCTCTCGTGACCGTGCGGGTGCTCCGAATCTGTTGGCATCGCGTCGCTCCCCTTGCCACCCGCACCAAACCCACGCCCAGCCGTCTAGTGAAGCCGCCCGAGAGCAGCGACACGAGGGATCCATGAAGCATGGAGGTATTGCGGGGCGGACCACCGGTTCCCGGGGTCCCGGGGAGGGCAGCCCGGTGGTCGGCCCCTTACCCGCCTACCTGGCCATCGCGTCTAGGCCCCGACGCACTCGGTGAAGTACACGAACAGGTTCGTCAATCCGCGGCAGGCCGGGCCGTTGAGCTGCGCCTGCAGCGGGATCTCGCCCTCCGAGCCGACCCCGATGTAGGTGCTGGCATCAGCGATCCCGTCGCCGTCCATGTCGAAGCCGACCAACCCGTGGAAGCCTGCGCCGGTCTCGGGATCGACGATGCCCCGCTCGATGCGGTTGAGGAGCCCGCGCGAGACCCACACGATCTCGCCGGTCGGGCCGAACACCACCTGGGTACCGGCTTCCGGGCTGCTCTTGCTGACGTTGGTGCACTCGAAGCCGAGCGCGGTCGAAGCGATCAAGAGACTCGCCAAGGTGCCGGCCACGACTGCCAACAGTCGCCTTCGCATGAGTTGAATTCCTCCCGTGGCGGCGTCGGACGGCTTACTGTGACGCCGCGCCCGAAGACGCCGCCTGGGCAGCGCGGCGTCACTCTCTCGTTCACTGACCCTACACGCGCATGCGGACTGGTGACCAGTTCCCAGGGTGAGAAACGGTGTCTGGTGGCAACGGGCACGCGTGCGGGCCGTTGAACAGAAGCGCCGTCCGATGACGAACGAAGCCGCGTCTAGGGTTGGGGGAGTGATCGAGGCGAGCAGCTGCTGAAAAGCCGCGCCAGGGCAGATCCGCGGCATCTCCCGCTTCGACGACAAGGCGATCGGCTGCGGGAGAGCCGGGCGAGCGCCGGCGTGGTAAGGCGGGTCCCGGCCCCCTCATCTCTCGTTTGACGCCGGCTCGCTGGACCCCTCGCGCCCGAGGTCGCGGACCGTGTTGACGAAGATTGAGGCCGCATTCACCAGCTGCCAGAGCAAC
>DATHRW010000103.1:0-4628 GCA_035464955.1 Gemmatimonadales bacterium | reverse complement strand
AAGACCTGCCCTGCACCGACGGGCGGCCGGACTCGCTGCTCCTCCGCGACCTCGGCATCCTCAAGGCCAAGGACACGCCGCAGATCGACGTCATCCTGGTCGAGGTGCCGGACGAAGTGGGCGGCTACGGCTCGAAGGGTGTGGGTGAGATCGGCCTGGTGCCGACGGCGGGCGCCGTGGCCGCGGCCCTCCATGCCTACGACGGCATCCGCCGCTTCCGCCTGCCGATGATCGACGCGCCGGCGGCCCAGGGCTCGGTTCCCAAGTCGCGGCGGGCCTCATAAGCACGCTCGTTCCCATTCCGCTCGCGGACCTGGTCCGGCGCATGCGGCGCGAGGCCCAGGCGAGCCAGGCCGTCTTCGACCTGCCGGCCCGCAAGTGGTTCATTCCCGACGGCAAGTTCGATTTCAGCGCCATCCACTTCTCGCGCCGGGCCGCGACACCGGTCGGCCCCGCAGCCGGCCCGCACACGCAGCTGGCCCAGAACATCGTGCTTGCCTGGCTTGCGGGCAGCAGGATCATCGAACTCAAGACGGTGCAGGTCAACGACCGGCTGGAGATCCCGCGGCCGTGCATCCACGTCCCGAATATCGGGTACAACGTGGAGTGGTCGCAGGAGCTCAGGGTCGAGGAGTCCACCAAGGAATACGCCAAGGCGGTGTTCCTGATCGAGATCCTCAAGGCGACGCGGGCATTCGGTCTGTTCCCGGACGCCCCCACCACCACCGCCGCATTGGATACGGTCTACGACATCAGCGTGGGGTACGACCTCGAAGGCATCCGCTCGGACAAGGTGAACGGGTTCCTCCAGGCGTTGAAGCAGCCTGCGGCGCTGTTCGACGAGTGTCGTGGCGAGCTGGCAGGTGAATTCCCGGAGTATCGGAATCTCCCGCTGCCGGAGTCGATTTCGGATTGCGTCACGCTCTCCACCTTCCATGGCTGCCCGGCCGACCAGATCGAGGCTATCGGCCGCCATTTGCTCGAGGAGTGCGGGCTCCACACGATCATCAAGCTGAACCCGACGCTGCTGGGGTACGAGCGCGTGCACGAACTCCTGATCGAGCGGCTGGGTTACCGGCATCTCGAGCTCCGAGGCGACGCCTTCGACCACGATCTCCAGTATGACGACGGTCTGGCCATCCTTCGCAACCTCCGTGACGTGGCGGAACGCCGCGGCTCGACCATCGGCGCCAAGTTTACCAACACGATGGTCGTGGCCAACAAGGCCGAGGTGTTTCCGACCCAGGCCGATCCCTACATGTACGTATCGGGCCCGCCGCTCCACGTGATCGCGATGACGCTGATGCAGCGCTTCCGTGACGACCTCGGGTTTGAGTTCCCGGTCTCGTTCTCCGCCGGCGTCGACGCCAAGAACTTTCCGACCGCGGTGGCGTGCGGCATGGTGCCGGTTACCACCTGCACCGATCTGCTGCGCCAAGGGGGCTACGGCCGGCTGCCGGCGTACCTCCGGGCCCTGGGCAGAGAGATGGAGCGCGTCGGCGTGACCTCGCGCGAAGCCTTCGTGCTGGCCGCGCGAGGGCGGGGAGCGGAGGCCACCAAGGCGGCGCTCGAGCTGGTGAGCGTCGATGCCGGGTTGTGGCACCGCGAAGGGACCGGCCTCGCCAAGACCGCCGTGGAACATCCGGACGACCTGCCACGAGCGCTCCGGGCGCTTGCCCCCGCGCAAGGTCTCGTTCCCGACGAGCTGGTACTCCTCGCCACCCGCCTCGCGGGCCGGCTGAACGGGACAGATATCGTCCCGCTCGTGCCCAGCGACTCGCGCTATCACGCGGACGCCAATGCCAAGCCTCCGCGCACGATTGACAGCAGGCTCGACCTCTATGATTGCATCAACTGCGACCTCTGCATCGCCGCCTGCCCCAATGACGCCATCTTCGCCTACGAGTCCACACCAGTCGCGACCGACACCGTGCGTCTCGAGACGGACGGTGCGGGCGGATTACGGCGTATGCCGGGGCGTGGATTCGCCATGAATGAGGCGCACCAGCTTGCCGTGATCGAGGGGGCGTGCAACGAGTGCTCCAACTGCGAGGTGTACTGCCCCGAGGTAGGCGCCCCGTTCGTGGTGAAAGAGCGGCTGTTCCTGACCCACGACGACTTCGACCGGGCGCACCATCTCGACGGATTCGTGCGGGAAGGGGATGTGCTCTTGGCGCGCCTGGACGGGCGGAACTTGAGGCTCCGACAGAATCATGCCGCAAACCGCGGAACCGTGACTGGAGAAGGCATCGACCTCGAGCTCTCCCTTGATCCATTCGAAGTGACCGGCGGAACGGTGTCGGATGACGGAGGAATCGACACGGCGCTCCTCTGGAGGATGAAGACGGTGTGGGACTCGATCTACCACGCCGCCGCCCCGAACATGTTGAACTCGATGCGCTACGCCGATGAGTGACACGATCCTGCTCGGCAACGGCGTCGTGGTGACCGCGCGGATTACCGCCGACAGCTCTCAGACGAACGTCATTCCCAGCGGTGCGGTCGTGTGGCGCGGCGATCGGATCCTGGGTGTCGGGCCGGAAGCGAATCTCCGGCGAGAATTTCCCGACGCCGGGTTCATGGACGCCCACGGCGGCACGATCATTCCGGGCCTGATCAACCTGCATCATCACTTCTACTCGGCGCTGGCGCGTGGGCTCGATCCCAACACGCCAATGAGAGATTTCGGCGAGGTGCTGGACCGGCTGTGGTGGCGCCTCGATCGCGCTCTCGATCTGGAAACGGTGCGGATCTCAGCCCAACTGTCGGCTGCGGATTGCATCCGCTCGGGCTGCACCACGGTGTTCGACCACCACGCATCACCCAACGCCATTGCCGGCAGCCTGGATGCGATTGCCGACGCGATGGAAGACGCCGGCCTGTCGGCTGCACTGTGTTACGAAGTCACCGACCGAAACGGGCACGACCAGGCAGTGGCGGGCCTCGACGAGAACCTCCGGTTTGTGCGCCAGCGCCAGCGTCCCCGGATTCGCGGACTCCTGGGGCTCCACGCGAGCTTCACCCTGCGGGACGAGACCATGGAGCTCGCGGCCGCACGCCGCCAGGACGGAATGGGCTGCCACATCCACGTGGCCGAGGACCCCATCGACGTGACGGCGTCGGAGGAAGCCTTCGGCAGGTGGCCGGTCGAACGGCTCGAGCGGTTCGGGTTGCTCGACTCGCGCTGTCTCATGGCGCACGGCATTCACCTGGCCGCCGACGATTACCGCACCGTCGCGGCGCACGACGCGGTGATCATCCACAATCCCGAGTCGAACGCCAACAACGGCGTCGGTCATTTGAACGTGGTGGACACTGCCGCGCACGGCTGCCTGGTGGGACTCGGCACCGACGGGATGTCGTCCGCCGTGCTGCGCGCGCTCCGCTTCGCGTTCCTCACCCATCGCGGCCTCCAGCGCGACCCGTCGAGCGGGTTCCAGGCGCTACCCGACCTGCTCTCGAACAACACGCGCGTCGCCCGGCGCTTCTTCGACGAGCCCCTGCTCGGCGAGTTGGCCACCGACGCGCCGGCGGACATCGCCGTGCTCGATGCGCCGCCGCCCACCGCCATCGAACCGGCCAACGCATTTGCGCATCTGGTGTATGGAGCCAGCGAGGCGTCGGTCAGGCATACCATTGCCCGTGGCCACGTGCTGCTTCAGGATTTCCACCATACCGCCGTCGACACCGAACGCCTGGCCGCCCGGGCCCGAGAGGCATCCCCCGACCTCTGGGACCGGTTTCACGCCTTGCCATGGGGCACTAGCTTTCTCGGCACTTGATTCCCAGCCACCGGGCCAGACGGGTATACCGCATGCCGGCACCAGAGAAGACGACCAAGAGCGAGAAGCGCCGCCGCGCGGTAGCAACATGTCGCGAGCGCGGCATCGTGATCCCCACGTTCGCCCAGATGCGCGATCCCGATAGCATCGACCCGGTCATCACGGCCAAGCTCCGCGGCATCGACATGCAGGCGGTCGATCCGCTCAACCTGTTCCGCATCACCTGGCACAACGACGCCAAGACCGGCGGCTTTGGATCGGTCAACATGCTGGAACTCCCCCCCATCCTGACCGGCGTGCCGGCGCGGATCGTGGGATTGGTGGGCGAGCACTTCCCCACCAAGGCCCACAAGGTTGGTGCCGCCTTCGGCTGCCTGGTGCCGCGGCTCGTTTCCGGCGAATTCGACCCCACCACCCAGCGCGCGGTCTGGCCCTCCACCGGCAACTACTGCCGCGGTGGGGCCTTCGACAGCGCGCTCCTGGGCTGCCATGCCGTGGCGATTCTGCCGGAGGAGATGAGCCGGGAGCGGTTCGAATGGCTGGAACAGATCGGCGCCGAGGTCATCAAGACGCCCGGCGGCGAGAGCAACGTGAAGGAGATTTTCGACGCCTGTGCGGAGATCCGCCGGACCAGCCCCGAGGCAGTGATCTTCAACCAGTTCGACGAGTTCGGGAACTACCTGTGGCATTACGGCGTGACTGGGTCGGCCGCGGAGGAGGCGTTCCGGCGCCTGAAGCGGCCCGGCGACCGGTTGGCCGCATGGGTCGGCGCCACCGGCTCGGCCGGCACACTGGCGACCGGTGACTATCTGAAGCGCGCCTTTCCCGGTTGCGCCATCACCGCTG
>DATHRW010000102.1:0-1557 GCA_035464955.1 Gemmatimonadales bacterium | reverse complement strand
CAGGTGACCCCGGTTCGTGCTGCGGCAACCCACGCGGGTGCCGCAACCTGGATCATGGGTGAGGTGCGCCGGGGTGAGCGTGCGGTGCGCTTCGCTGGCTGAGAGGACGAACATCATGCGCATCGCCATCAGGTCCGGTCTCAGCGTCGGACTGAGCCTCCTTGCCGGCAGCACCCTTGCCGCGCAGAACCCCGAGTGCGGGGTGTTTCTCGGCAGTCCGGCCAATGTCTGCAACGCAGCCATCGACGGGATCAGGACCTTCCATCCGATGGCGGGCCTGCTCACCAGCGGCGGCAATGCCGAGATCGGTGCAGTGCGCACGCTCGGCGGCCTCGGTCGGTTTTCGATCACCACTCGGGTCAATGCGGTCAAGGTTCAGCTGCCCGACCTGTCCTACGACGGCTCAACACCGACCGTGGCCGCCGGCGATGAACTCTTCGTACCCTCCCCGATCATCGAGGCGGCAGTGGGCATCTGGCCGGGTCTCGCCGGCGGTCTCCTGTCGGTCGACGTCTTGGGATCGGCCCAGCTGCTCCCGGTGGAAGTGGTCGACGGACTCGGGGTGGACCCGAGCGCGCGCTCGGTCGGCGGCCTCGCCCTTGGTCTGGGATACGGCCTCCGGGTGGGGATCCTGAACGGCGACCTGCCGATTCCCGGCATCGCCGTCAGCGTCATGCGCCGCGATATTCCAGAGGTGCGCTACGGCGATATCGCCGAGGGAGATACCTATTCATTCGCCGCGAATCTGAAGGCCACCAACGTGCGCGCCATCGCCGGCTGGGAGCTGTCACGCGTGGTGCTGGGCGTCGGACTCGGCCTGGACCGGTACACGGGTGCCGCCGGCATCGTATTTGACGACCCGAGCCTGCCGGTACCACGACAGGAGATCAGCGTGGAGTTGAGCAACACGCGATACCTCGGCTTCGTGAATGCCGGTCTCGATTTCTCGATCGTCAGGCTGGGCGCCGAGCTTGGCTATCAGTTGGGAAAGGACCAGAACGTGACGACCGACTTCGAGAACATCGATACTGCGGGAGGCAAAGTCTTCGCGGGGTTCGGCATCAGGCTGGGTCTCTAGCAGTGCGCCGCAGCGGCACCATCGTGACGAGGGAGGTTCGAGCCGGGCGTGGATGAACACGGTGCGATGGACCGAGCGCTCGAGTGTGCCCGTCAAGGCTGGGGCAGGGTCCACCCGAACCCACTGTGTGGGGCGGTGGTGCTGTCAGAGGGCGTGCCGGTGGCCGAAGGGTACCACGCGGAGTTCGGCGGGCTCCACGCCGAGCGAGTTGCTCTCGAGAAGGCGGAAGGGCGGAGCCGACAAAGCACGTTGGTAGTTACTCTCGAACCCTGTACCCATGAAGGCAAGCAGCCGCCGTGTGTTCCGGCAATCATTGAGGCGGGCGTGAGGCGGGTGGTCATCGCTCTCCGCGACCCCAATCCCGACGCCGGAGGGGGGGTGGATCTCTTGCGAGCCGCTGGCCTGGACGTCGATGTGGGACTGGGCGCGGAGCAGGCAGCAGTAGACAATGCGATCTTCTTGCATCGGTACCTCGATCC
>DATHRW010000101.1:0-9059 GCA_035464955.1 Gemmatimonadales bacterium | reverse complement strand
AGAGGTGAGCCAGGAAGTTCACTCGGCCCGCGCCCCCTCACCCCCGCCCCTCCACATGGCGGCCGCCCGTCGATGCGCGGCCAGATCGAGTGCGTCCACCTTAGCCTCCCGCGCACTCCACCGGACGAACACCGCCAGCATGGCGAGCCAGATGATCGGATCGCCGGCCTTCATCAGGAGCCCGGCTGCCTGCTGGTCTGCACCAGCTGCAATTCCCTGGACCCGGGGCGCCAATTCATAGAGCGCATAGATCGGGAAATCCGAGAAGACGAAGAACCCGGCGGGGACGGTCGGGACGATGGTTGTGAGAAAGAGATATCCGATCTTCCAGGGTTCGCTGAGCCGTCCGGCTTCGGGCCGGGGTGCGAGCACCGGCCACCACATGATCAAGCCCGCGAATAGCCAGGCAAGATCGATGGTAAACGAGCCGAGCTGTGACCGGCGAAAACCGTCGACCACGGGCGGTAGGTGGGTCACCAGCAGCACAGCGTTCACGGTCACGAGTGCGACGATGGGTCGCGCGAAGAAGCGCAGGACGCGCCAGGCTTTGGGTCGGGGCTCGAGTACGAGGGGCAGCCAGCGCGGCAGGCCGAGCAGAATGAGCGGTGGAGCGACAAAGGTGTAGAGCAGGTACTGGACCGTGTGTACGCTCAGGAGATAACCGGCGCCGAGCGCACCGACCGGCCAGTCGGTTGCAATCCAGAGTGCCAGAATCCCGAAGCCAAACGACGCTATGCGCCCGGAGTGCACCGACTGTTGATCCGGTGCGGTCTGTCGTGGTCCCAGCGTGACGATTGCGGCGACGTACAGCAGGACCAGGGCCGCGACGAAAACCCAGACGCCGGGATAGGCCTGCCAGCTCCAGGTCCACGCAACATCCCGGGCCGAACACCACCAGGTCACCCGGCGTTCTCCTGGATCGCCAGCGGCCGGCGCACCAACTCGATTTGTGGGAGGACCGGCAGGCGCACCTGGGTTCTTCCGGCGCGTTCGAACTGGAGCCGGAGGGTCACCGAGTCTCCCGGCGCGAGCGGCACGCGAAGGTCCTCCAAGATCAGGTGGAAGCCGCCAGGTTCGAGCGTCACGGCATGGCCCGGCGCGACAACGATTCGCTCCACAGGCGACCTTCGACCCAGGGGGCCGTCGAGTACCTGCGACAGGAACTCGACCCGGGCCGCGACGTCGCTGCTGGCACCCACCAGGGCGTCGGGCTCGGTCCCGATGTTCTCCATCGTGAAATACGCCATGGTCAAATGATCCACCATGGGTGCGGCCACGTAGCCGTCCGAGATTACCAGGTCGCCGATGCGGACGTTCGCCAACGGCGGGCCGTCATCGGCTTGACGTGCACGGCAGGACGCCATCGCCGCGACCGCGACCAGCACCGTCACGATGCGAGCGACTCCCCGTCGGACGCAGCTCACCGTGCCTCGACCAGCTTGGGCAGTTCGCGCATCCAATCCGATTGGCGGGTGCCGAAGGGGAACACCACATGGGCCGAGTCGTCGCGGGTGAAGGCCAGGACGTGGGCGGCGTGGCTGACCAGATACCTCGACTCGTCAATGTCTTCCCGGATGGCCGGCGCGAGCCGGTACGCTCGCTGCAGCTCGACGAGCTCACCGGGCGTGCCGGTGAGTCCAACGAAACTCGGGTCGAATTGATCGAGCCACTCACGGATGTGCTCGGGGGTATCGCGCTCCGGATCGGTCGTCACGAAAACGACCTTGATCGCGGACGACGCCTCGAACGGCAGGCGATCCAGTACCGCGGCTACGTTCGCCATGTGAACCGGGCAGACGTCGGGACAATTGGTGTAGCCGAAGAAGAGCAAGGTGACGAACCCCTCGGTCTCTTCGACGAAGTGATACGGGGTCCCATCGGTGGCGGTGAGGGTGAACGGAACCTTGGGCACCGGCTCAGCCAGGGTCACCGCACCACCGCCTGCCGAGTCGGCCGGCGCGCCGTCGTTTGCGCGGCATGCGGCGTTCCAGCCGAGGGCAAGTGTGCCGCCCACGGCGAGAGCCGAAGCCGCCCGGGTACGCAATCCGAACCACATCACGCGCGTAATGTACCAGGGTCGGCAGCGGAGCGCCTTCTGGTTACATTGGCGGCACAGCTCAAAAACACGAAAGGTCTGCGACAGCAATGTGCTCCTTCCTACCCCGGCTCATCAGGCACGCCATCGACACGACAGCCCTTCTGCTCGTGGTGGCGTCCTGCGGGCCCGGGCCGCTCGACCCACGCGCCACGGGCGGGCAACTACTTCCCGGCACCGAGGGCCTCGACTACCTCGGCGGACACCCGTTTTCCATTTCGCCCGATGGCCGATGGCTCCTCTTCTCCAAGCCACTCGTCGACGCCGCCGAAGGAGCGGAGGATCTCGAGTCGTTCACGCTGCACCAGCTCCAGACATTCGTGCTCTACGACGTGACCCTCCTCGCAGGAACCCCGGTCGGCCTGAGCGCCGGGGCTCGGGAGTTCGTCGCGAGCGGGGCGGCCGTGTTCCCCGACGGAGGATGCTGGACGCCAGACGGCGGCCGTGTGGTGGTGCACAACGAGTTCGGCCGCTACCTGGGGATCGATCCGGCAGCCGACCAACCGGAGTGGCAGGCAATCGAGAGCGAGCCATTTGCCTACCGAGATCCGTGCTCGCGTGAAGACAAGGCCTGGCAGGAGTCCGAGTCCGTCGGACCCTTCCACATCGCCCATGCCCGCGGCAGGTTGGTCATCATCGTTGATGCCCATGACCCGCGAAAGGTGTTCGCGATGCACCGCGCGCCCAGGTTTCTGGGCATGAAGCTCTTCATAGGGAACGTGCGCCTGTCGGTGGACGGCTATCGGCTGGCGTATACCGTCACGCCGCATTTCGGCAGCTTCGCGGGGAACTCGCGCGGGTTCGTGGTGTCCTTCGACGCGCCACCGGATCATCCCATGGTGCTGGGCTCACCAGTCCATGCCATCCGGTGGGCCCCGGATGGCTCGGCCATCTATGCCGACATCGTGCACGACGGGCAATCCGGCATCTATCGCTGGCGTCTGCCGCGGCGTGGCGATGGTAAACCACTCCCCGTCGCCACACGCTGAGCACTCTCCGTGAGGAGTGGAGTTGGATCGATAGCCTTTAGCGGATAGCGGATAGCCGGCGGCCGATAGCCTCCAGCAGTTGGCCTTCCAGGCAACAGCTTAGACAGCCAAACGGGCGCCACACTGTGGCGCCCGTTTGGCTTGGAGCCTTGATACGAACGTCCGGCTACTCGATGCCGGCCATCAGCCGCTTAACCGGTCGGCTCATCAAGAGCGCGATCACGCCGACCCCGCCCGAGACCAGTGCCACCGTGCGGAAGACTTGGCTGGGCTCGAGCGCCTCGAGCTGCCCTGCGACCAGCCCTGCGATCAAGTTCCCGAGCGCGGCTGCAATGAACCAGATACCCATCATCTGACCCACCCGTCCCTTGGGCGCGAGCTTGGTCATGGACGACAACCCAACAGGTGACAGGGCGAGCTCACCGCAGGTGTGCAGGAAGTAGGTGACGACCAGCCATGCAGAGGTGACCGGCTGCTCGGGCGTGGCCTGAGCGGCACCCCAGGAGATGACGAAGAATCCAACGGCGAGCCCCATGAGGCCGAGCCCGAACTTGAGCGGGATCGACGGATTAGCATCGCGCTGAGCGAGCCAGGTCCAGAGCCAGCCGAACACCGGAGCCAACACGACGATGAAGATGGGGTTCACGTTCTGGAGCCACGTGGTCGGCATTTCCCACCCGAAGAACACGCGATTGGTGAGATCCCGCGCGAACAGGTTCATGGACGAACCAGCTTGCTCGAACCCCGACCAGAACACGGCCGCCAGGAGAAACAGCCAGAAGATGACCATCAGTCTCTTCTTGGTGGTGGTGACGCGCTCGCCGCCGACCGCCAAGAAGATCCCATTCATCACGATGAACAGGCCCAGCACCGCGGCGATGGCGTACCGCCCGCCCATCGTGGTGCCGAACTGGGGAACCAGAATGGCTGCCAGCCCTGCGAATATCGCCGCCACGCCGGCGGCCCAGGCGGCACTGAGGATCAAATAGGTGAAGAAGAGGATCGTGACCAACAGGATCCCGTAGCCCAGCCAGGTGGCGAAGCCCTGCAGCGAGACTGTGAAGACCCCCTGCACGGCCATCGTTACGAGCACAGCGATGACCGCTGCGACCACCGCAGTCGTCAGATAGAAGATGCGGCTGTTGCGGGCCACGACCTCGCTGCTGTCGCTGGTTGAGAGGTACCCGACGTTCCCCAAGTACTTGTCACCCATCTTGTACTGAATGAGCCCCAGGATCATTCCGAATCCGGCGGCCGAAAAGCCCCAATGCCAGTTGATCCGCTCACCAAGGGTGCCGGCGACGAACGGCCCCAAGATGGCGCCGAGGTTGATGCCCATGTAGAAGATCGAGAAGGCGGCGTCGCGCTTGGCACCCCACTTCTCGGCGCGGAGATGCGCCTCTTCATCGTCGCCGGCGGCTTCGGCGCTGGGGTAGAGTTCGCCGACCATGGTGCTCACGTTGGGCTTGAGCAAGCCGGTCCCGAGCACGATCAGCAGGAGGCCGGTGAAGAAGCTCGGCGTGCCGGGCATGCCCACCAGTGGAGAGGCCAACGCAAACTGGCCCGCCGCGATCAGGCAGCCCCCGACGAAGACCGCTCGCCGTTGTCCCCACAGGTTATCGGCCACCCATCCGCCCGGCAGGGCGAGCAAGTAGACCATCGAGGTGTACAGCCCATACACCGCTCCGGCCTTGGCAGCGCCGTAGCCGAGGCCGGGATTTCCGGCCACCGCCAGGGGGGCGGTCATGAAGAGTGTGAGCAACGCCCGCATCCCGTAGTAGGAAAACCGCTCCCACATCTCCGTGAAGAAGAGTGTCGCCAGGCCTCGAGGGTGTCCGAAGAAAGTCTTATCGCTGATCGTCGGTGTTGTCATCGCTTGGTCGTCCCCGTAAGGGAGCATGGGCTGTGAAACGGACGCAACATGTCATGCACATCGTCTGCGCGACACCCAACGGTGCCGGTCACGCATCGCCACGCCCAGGAAGCGGCGCGGCGGTATCTACTTTTTGTCGCGGTTGAGCTTGTCCTTGAGATGGGCAAGCTGGGCTTCCACCGCCTGCTCCTTGGCGTGCTGGTCCAGTTCGGAACCGAGCAACTCGTTGCGGAGGTCCGTCTCGGGGTTGGGGGCTCCCGCGGCCTCCAAGTCACGCCACGCTCGCTTGACGCTGTCGCTCACGTCCTCCGTTGGGAGACCCAGCTTCGCGTCCTTCATGCGCTGTGCCATCTCTGCGACTTCACGTTCCGCGAGCGCCAACTCATCACGTTGCGCCGCCAGTTTTCGCTCCAAGACCGCCACCCGTTCCCGGTGCTTGGCGGCGAACTCATCGGCGATCTCGGCTGTCTCTCGATCCGAAATGTCCGCCGCGAGGCGCCCGCGGCGTTCGGCATCCACCAACTGCTTCCGCTCGCGCTCCAGCCTCCGTTCCGTCTGCACCAGCGCTTCGCGCATCTGGTGCACACCGGCCTTGGCATCGATCAGGGTATCCCTGAAGCGGGCAAGCTGCGCCCGGGTGCGGGACAAAGGGTCGTCTTCTGCCAGCAGGCGCTCGAGACGTTCCCGCAAACCCTCAAAGACCATCAGGATTTCCTGACGGTCTTGGCATAGAATGGCGTGAACACCCGTTCGACCTTGGTCGATTTGCACTTCGGACAGGTCATCCGAGCCCGCTCATGCTCCGCGAGCGACATGAACCGATCGAAGTCGTGGCCACAGGCCGCGCAATGGTACTCGTACAAGGCCACAGCAGTCTCTCCAGGTAGCGAGGCTCAAGTATGTTAGGGGTCCCGTTCGGGGGCGTCAAGCGACGCCGGGCCGGGAGCCCGGCATCATGATATCTTTAGAACGCGTAGCCGTACCACAACTTACCGAGGATATCTGCCATGCGACGCCCTTACGTCTGGGCCGGCGTCATCCTCCTGGCCATCGCCGGTTGCGGCGGCCGAGAGGGCCCGGGTCGCGCAGGCTGCGGCATTGCCGCCCTGGCGGGGCCCACGCTGTTGCTCTCCGAGTTCAATACACCCGATCAGACCCTTGGTGGTCCGCCGGCGACCCTGCCCGAGACTCTCGTGGCCAGGTTTGCCGCGGGCCCGGCCTACCCGGCCTTCGTAGGCCGGACGGATTCCGGCTGGGTGATCGGCGTGGAGGGAACCTTTCCCGAGAATACCGATCCCGAATACGGTGTGCTGGTTCTCAACCCCGATGGAACGGCCAGGGGGCTCATGGTATACGAGGGCGCCAAAGTGACGGGGGCACCGAAAATCGGGCAGGTCTCGATCGGGTCGAAAATGGTCCCGCTCATTGGCATCCAGCTCGATCCCGTCAAGTTCGAGCAGCCGGGCTGCCCATTCTTCCCGGACAGCGTCCTGCCGTGAAGCCCCCGCGGATCGCCGTCTCGGGACGAGTGACCGATAACGGCGGGAAGCACCAAACGGGGGTCAACGTCGACTATGTTCACGCGGTGGCGAGCGCCGGTGGAATGCCCTTGGTGCTCTCCCCCCTCATGGACATCGGCCACGCCATCCACGCGCTCGACGGATGCGATGCCCTGATCCTCTCGGGCGGCGAGGACGTCGACCCGGCACGCTACGGGGCCGAACCCAGCCCCAAGTTGAAGAAGATCGACCGCCGGCGCGACGAATTCGAACTCATCCTGTTCGCCGCGGCCAGGGAGCGCCACCTGCCCACCCTCGCAATCTGCCGCGGGCTGCAGTTGGTGAACGTTGCGCTCGGCGGCACCTTGTGGCAGGACCTGCCCAGTGAATTCGGCGGTCCGCTCAACCACGACATCGGCGAGCGCTGGGACGTGAGGAGTCACGCCATCACCATCCATCCCCAGAGCCAGCTGAATGCGGCGCTCGAGTGTGACACGCTCGCGGTCAATTCCTTTCATCATCAGGCCATTCGAGACTTGGCGCCCGGCCTCGCCGTGTCAGCCGAATCGCACGACGGGGTCATCGAGGCCGTCGAGCAGCACGACAACGGCTGGCTGCTCGGAGTCCAATGGCATCCTGAGAGTTTTTGGCGGGACAGGGCCGCGCCGGACATGAGCCTCTTCCGGGCGTTGGTTGCGCAGGCCACGAAGTAGGAGGCCGGCTGCTCGGTTAGTGCAGGGGATCCAACCCCCGAGCCAGCCGTCCAGGGAAATAGAGCTGGGCGCTCAGCCCGTTGAATGCACTGCGCAACGCGGAGAATCGGTCGGCCGCCACGTCGAACACCCGGTCGAGGCCGAGTCGGTCCGCCAGCTCGTGCCGCGCAGCCAATCGGTATCCCCGTTGACCCCATGTCTCGTAGTAGCTCACGTCGGGCCCGCCCTTGCGTCGTTGCCGCGCCGTGATGTAATCGGGGAATACGCCTGCCACCCAGAGCGCGTAGTTCCCCAGATGGGCCATCACCTTGAATTGGCGGTTGCCCTGGGTCGCCTCCAAATCCGAGACGATGTCGACGAGGTAATGATGTTGGTGGTCGTCGTTCCAATCGATCCGCCATGCGCGGTCGCGCTGGCCGAACGTGGACAGCATGGAGGCGAGATAATCCGCCAAATCCCTGTCGTCGATTCCCGACCGGAGCAGGGCGTGCCGGACCAGGACGTAGAAGAGCAGCGGCTGCGATGGGACCATGAGAGTCCGGAGCGCGAGCAAACGCTCGACGAGTCCGGGTTCGTCCAACAGGACATCCGGCCCCTCAGCCGCGAGGTGACGCTCGAGACTCGCACGCCTGTTGGCCGAGCCATTGCTGAGAACCAGTATGACCAACTCGACGTCATCGCCGGTCAGTCGTCCCCGAGTGTCCGCTAAAATCATGCGGTGTTCCTCCGAGGCTCCCCTGCTCTTCGCTACCCTGTCCCGCTTCCATAGAGACTATACTGCCTCGTTAGGCACGCACACGACGTGCCAGTCCGACGCGGGGCGAGCGGATTGGTACAGTCAGTGGGCCACACTCAGGTTCCCCTCCGAAAAGAGGCTTGCACCTCCTTTCACATGATGGTTCGTACCGCGCAGACCAAGAGCCGGCGCCCAAGCTGCGAGCAACAGCAGCGCGGGCATCCGCCGACCACGCAACGCCCAGGCGAATCGTGAGTATCCGCGTCGTGCACGTGGCATCGGGACGCGAGTGGCGCGGTGGTCAGCGCCAAGTCTGGTTCACCGCGCGCGCCCTTGGCCACACCCCCGATATCGAACAGGTGGTCGTCACGAGTCGGGGCTCGCAGCTTGCGCGGCGGCTGGTACAGGACTCTATCCCGGTGCAAACACCGGGTTGGACTATGGGACTCGATCCTCGCGCGCTCTGGGCAACCCTATCGGTGTGCCGCCGCTCTGATATCCTCCACGCCCACGATTCCCACGCCGTGATCATGGCCGGGCTGGCAGCTCGACTCCAGGGCTGCCGGTTCGTCGCGACCCGACGCACGGCGTTCCCGCTCAGCAGGCCAGGCTTCTGGAACCGGGCAGACAGGGTGATCGCAATCTCGGACGCCGTGGGTCAGATGCTCCGAGCGAGCGGCCTGCCCGCCGATCGCATCACGGTCATCCGCTCGGGAATCGATCTCGATGCACTCCACGTGCTGCAGCGGATAGATCCCAGGACGCTGCTCGGCCTCCGACCGGATGCCCTGATTGCAGTGGCCGTCGGGGCGCTGGACCGCCACAAGGGTCAGGACATCGTCATCGCCGCTGCGGCGGAGGCCCGAGCCCGGCTGCCGAATCTCCACTGGATCCTGGCGGGCGAGGGTGACCGACGGCCGGCGCTGGAGAGCCAGATCCAAAGTCTCGGGCTGGGCGAATATGTCCATCTTTTGGGACACTTTACCGACGCGGAGGCCCTCATTGGCGGGTGCGACGTGATGGTCGCCACCCCCCTTCAGGAGGGCCTCGGCACCTCGATCCTCGACGCGATGGCCTTGGAAGTCCCGGTTGTGGCGGCGGAAATCGGCGGAATCCCGGAGTTGCTGAGCGGAGGGGCGGGACTCTTGGTGCCT
>DATHRW010000100.1:0-23821 GCA_035464955.1 Gemmatimonadales bacterium | reverse complement strand
TGCGGGAGGAGGTCGACAGCGATCGGATCGACCGCGAGGGTCAGATTCCGCCTGAAGTAATCAAGGGGCTTCAGGAGATGGGCGCCTTTGGTATCAAGATCAGCGAGGAATACGGCGGACTCGGCCTGAGTCAGACCATGTATACCCACGCGATCGGGTTGGTCACCAGCCAGGACGGCAATCTGACCGCACTGCTCTCGGCCGCGCAGTCGATTGGAGTCCCCACGCCGCTCAAGCTGTTCGGCACCCCGGAACAGAAGAAGCGCCTGTTGCCGCGCTGTGCCAAAGGTGCCATCTCGGCCTTCGCGCTGACCGAAACCAACGTCGGGTCCGATCCCGCCGCGATGACCACGACCGCAACACTATCCGAGGACGGGACCCACTACATCCTGAACGGCGAAAAATTGTGGTGCACCAACGGCACGATCGCCGAGCTCGTCGTGGTGATGGCTCGGACCGGCAAGCGGGACATCTCGGCATTCATTGTCGAGAGCAGCTGGCCGGGGGTCGAGGTGGTGCAACGGCTCCACTTCATGGGCCTCAAGGCCATCGAGAACGGGGTCCTTCGGTTTACCAACGTGAAGGTCCCGGTCGAGAACCTCCTGTGGGGCGAGGGCAAGGGACTCAAGCTCGCCCTGATCACCCTCAACACCGGTCGCCTCACCCTACCCGCATCGGCGGTGGCCGGCGCCAAGCGGTGTCTCGAGATCTCGCGCCGATGGGGCTCCGAGCGGGTCCAATGGGGCCAGGCGATCGGGAAACACGACGCCATCGCCCAGAAGATTGGCCGGATGGCCGCTGACATCTTCGCCATGGAGTCGGTGAGCGACCTCGCATCCCTCCTGGCCGATCGGGGCACCCACGACATCCGCCTCGAGGCGGCGATGGCCAAGATGTGGAACACCGAGATCGGTTGGCGCATCGTCGATGATACGATGCAGATCAAGGGCGGGCGCGGCTATGAGACCGTGGACAGCCTGCGGAGCCGGGGTGACAGGCCGGACCCGGTCGAACGCATGATGCGCGACTACCGGATCAACCTCGTGTTCGAAGGGTCGAGCGAGATCATGCGGTTGTTCATTGCCCGCGAGGCCGTCGATACCCATCTCGACGTGGCGGGGGACATCATCAATCCCAAGGCATCGCTCGGCACCAAGCTCAAGGCCGCCGTCCGGGCGGGCTTCTTCTACGCCCGCTGGTATCCGAGCATGTGGCTGGGGTGGGGTCGATGGCCCCGGTATGGAGAATTCGGCCCGCTGGCGACCCACGTCCGGTTCGTGAACCGGGCATCCCGCCGGCTTGGTCGGACCCTCTTTCACGCGATGGTCCGGTTCGGGGCGAAGCTGGAGAAGCGGCAGGCGGTTCTGGGGCGGCTCGTCGAAATCGGCGCCGAACTCCTGGCCATTACGGCGGCGTGTTCCCGCGCTCAGGCCCTGGTGAAGAAGGATCGTTCGAATCGGGGGCCGGTCGAACTGGCCGACCTGTTTTCCCGCCACGCCCGGCGTCGGGTCGAGGACCGGTTCAGCTCGGTCTTCCGGAATGACGATGTCCGGACCTACGCCACGGCGCGCAAGGTACTGGACGACGTCTATCTCTGGCTCGAGGAGGGGATGGTTCGCTCCGACGCCTGACGTCGGGCCCGCATCCCGGAGCCCCCGCCGGCCGCCGGCGGCGGGGGCTCTTTCTTCACGCGACGGCGGGTGCGGGCAGGATGGGAAGCGACTAGTTTTCAGCCGATGCGGAGGGCCGTCCGGTGACGGAAGCGAGTTTCCTCCGACCTTCAGGATTTTTTCCAACTTTCCATGCTATCTCTTGACCCGGAACCCTAGGAGGGTGCCCAAGAGCTTCGAGCTTTTCACTCCGGCAAGGATGCGCAGCATGGGACAAGACACGCTGACCACCGACGAGCGGACTCCCGAGGTTTATGAGTCCGCGAGGAAACCCGAAATGGCAGAAGAGACGCTGACCGTCAAGGACAACAGGACCGGAAAAGTCTATACGCTGCCCATCACGGATGGCACGGTCCGAGGAATGGATCTCCGGCAAATCAAAGTCTCGGATGACGACTTTGGGCTGATGTCCTATGACCCAGCCTACATGAACACGGCGTCCTGCCGGAGCGCCATTACGTTCATCGACGGCGACAAAGGGATCCTCCGCTACCGGGGATACCCCATCGAGCAAGTGGCGGAGCATTGCTCCTTCCTCGAGGTCGCCTACCTCGTGGCCGAAGGGGAGCTTCCGAACCAAGCCCAGCTCGATAAGTGGGTCCATGATGTGACCTACCATACCTACGTCCACACCAACCTCACCAAGTTTTTGGAGGGCTTTCGGTACGACGCCCACCCCATGGGAGTGTTCTTGGGAACGGTCGGGGCGCTCTCCACGTTCTACCCCGATGCGAAGAACATCCACGATCCGGCCAACCGCTACACCCAGCGCGTGCGGCTGATCGCCAAGCTGCCCACGATTGCGGCCTATGCGTTCAGACAAGCGCATGGCCTTCCCATCGTGCTGCCGGACAACGACCTCGATTACATCGCCAACTTCGTGAACATGACCTTCAGCATCGGCGGGAAACACAAACCCAACAAGGTGCTGCAGCGCGCACTCGAGATCCTACTGATTCTCCATGCCGATCACGAGCAGAATTGCTCGACCAGCTCGGTCCGCGCGGTCGGGTCGTCGCACGTCGATCCGTTCTCCGCCATCGCAGCCGGCATCGGCGCCCTATATGGACCGCTGCACGGTGGCGCGAACGAGGCCGTGCTCCGCATGCTCGACGAGATTCCGGACAAAGCCGCCGTGCCGAAGTTCATGGAACGGGTCAAGGCCGGCGAGATGAGGCTCATGGGCTTCGGGCACCGGGTCTACAAGTCCTACGATCCGCGCGCCAAGCTGATCAAGCGAGTGGCCGATGAGGTCTTCGAGCAAACCGGCTTGAATCCGAAGCTGGAGATCGCGCTCGAGCTGGAACGGATTGCATTGCAGGACGATTATTTCGTCTCTCGAAAGCTCTATCCCAACGTGGACTTCTACTCCGGCCTGATTTATCAGGCAATGGGCTACCCGAGGGACTTCTTCACAGTCCTGTTTGCTCTCGGGCGGCTCCCCGGATGGTTGGCGCAGTGGGAAGAGATGTTGCTGGACAAGGAGCAGAAGATCGCTCGGCCGCGGCAAGTCTACGTGGGCAAGGACGAGCGCCAGTTCGTGCCGATGAAGAATCGCCGCTAGCAACAGCGGCCGCGAGCGCGAACAGCCCGGCGGGCCCTATGGGTCCCGCCGGGCTTCTCCTTCCAGATAGGTGTACCCCTCCAGCCCGGCCACATAATCGGCAATGAAGTTATTCGCTTCCGCACGGGTCAGGTCGGCTGCGCGGCCCACCTTCCGGCGGAACGTGGCCAGCAAATCGGCGGCATGGAACTGGACGAAGGTGAGCACCTCGGTGACCGTGTCGCCATGAACCATGTCGGTGATCTCATAGCCCGCCTTGGTCATGCGCACATGGACAGCGTTGGTGTCCCCAAAAAGGTTGTGGAGGTCGCCCAGGATCTCCTGGTAGGCGCCGACGAGGAAGACGCCCAGTACATACGGCTCGTCTTCACGCAGCGGGTGGAGCAGCAGACTGTGTTGAGGCTCGCCGCCACCGACGAAGAGATCGATGACGCCATCGGAGTCGCAGGTAATGTCGTGGAGTGTGGCCCGCCGCGTCGGTTCCTCGTCGAGTCGATGAATCGGCATGATCGGGAAGACCTGGTCGATAGCCCAACTGTCAGGCAGCGACTGAAAGACCGAAAAGTTGCAGAAGTACCGGTCCACCAGCGCCGACTCGATATGGCCTCCAAGTTCCGGATGCGCGGCGCGACCCTCTCCCATCACACCTGCCACCGCGTTCATGGTGCGAAGATAGAGCTGCTCCGCCTGGGCGCGCTGCCGGAGCGACAGGACGCCGCTGGCAAAGAGATCCTGCGCACGCTGCTTGGCGAACACGGCGTCGTGGAAGACTTCCATCGTGCGGTCTGAGGCAACCAAGTCCAGGTTTTCCACCATCTCGTGCAACAACGTTGGCGCATTGGGCTCCAATTGCGGCACGTCGGGACTCTCCTGAGATTCGACGTCGGTGACGTCGACCAGCAAGATTGCGTGGTGCGCCGTGATGGCACGACCCGATTCCGATACGACATGCGGCATCGGCAGCTTTTCCTGCCGACAGATGCTGGCCAGGCTATGCACCACGTCGTTGGCGTACTCCGCCAGCGTGTAGTTGGTGCTGGTGGGTCGATTGGACCGGGTGCCGTCGTAGTCCACGCCGAGGCCGCCGCCGACGTCCACATGCGAGATGGCGAAGCCCAGACGGTGGAGTTCGACATAGAACCGTCCGATTTCCTGAAGCCCAACTTTGATCTGCCGAATGTCGGTGATCTGACTCCCCAAGTGGAAGTGGATCATCTTGAGCAGGTCTTGCCGCCCCTCTGCAACGAGCCGGTCGAGCAGTGACACGAGCTGGGCGGCGCCAAGCCCGAACTTCGACCGCTCGCCCCCGCTCTTTGCCCACCGGCCAGCTCCTTCAGCCGCCAGCTTGATCCGCACGCCGATCTGGGGGGCCGTACCGAGCTCCTCCGCGGCCTCGAGCAACGTATCCAACTCACTCAGTTGCTCGAGAACCACAAACACCCGGTGTCCCAGCCGCTGGCCCATGAGGGCCAGCCGCATGAACTCCGCGTCCTTGTAGCCGTTGCAGACAATCAGATGGTCGGTGTTCTCGCTCAGCCCGAGAATGGCCTGCAGCTCCCCCTTGCTGCCGCACTCGAGTCCGACACCGTATCGCTCGCCGAATTCGACCACTTCTTGTACCACATGGCGCTGCTGGTTGACCTTGATGGGATAGACTGTGGTATACCCGCCGGCATAGTTCGCTTCCTGGATGGCGTTCGCGAAGGCTGCCCCCAGGGCTTCGATCCGCGCCTGGAGCACATCCGAGAATCGGAGCAGCAAGGGAAGGTGGATGCCTTGGGCCCGGAGGTCTCCGGCCAATTCAAAGAGATCGAGACCCCGGCGTCGACCATCGGCGCTGGGGTTCACCGTCACGTGCCCCTTGGAGTTGATCCGGAAAAACCCGAGCCCCCACCGACGCATCCGGTAGAGCTTCTCGGAATCCTTGCTGGTCCAGCCGGCGTCGGCTGTAGCTTCAGGCGTGGTGGTGGTGGTGATCGCGCTCCTCCGGTCCCGGGGCAGGCCCATTCTAACCCCGGCACCCCGCACTCGGGAAGCGCTTTCCACGAGGAGCCTTGACCGAGCGGGGGCACCCCACTAGTCTTCCCTCTCAAGGACATAGCCCGCAAGGGCCCCAGGGGTCATGGACTGCCTCCAGCCTGGGTGATCAAAACCTGGAGGACGAGCCACCCGGTTCCGCGCACGCGGACCGGGGGTTTTTGCTTGTGGGCACTCGAGCCAGCACCGTCTCACACGCCAGTGCGGGGTATATTAGGAGCAATCACACCTTCCACCCGGGAGCAGTCGGTGAAGTGGTCCTATCGCATCGGTCAGATCGCCGGAACGGACATCAAAGTCCACATCACGTTTCTCCTCCTCCTGGCTTTCATTGCATTCGTCAGCTACACGAGCGGCGGCCTCGCCAGTGCCGTGGGGACCACCGTGATGATCGTGGCGCTCTTCGCCTGCGTTCTGCTCCATGAGTTCGGCCACATCTTGATGGCCCGGCGATTTGGAGTCCGTACGCCGGACGTCATTCTCCTTCCCATCGGCGGACTGGCCCGGCTGGAGCGCATGCCGGAGGAGCCCCGCCAGGAGCTGCTCATCGCCCTCGCAGGCCCGGCCGTCACCCTCGCCATCGCAGTGATCTTGTATCTCGTGCTGATGCTCAGTGGCGCCACGCTCAGTGTCCAAGCGTTAACGCGGCTCGACCAGCCGCTGCTCCAGAATCTCATGGTCATCAATGTGATGCTGCTCCTGTTCAACCTCATTCCCGCTTTCCCGATGGATGGCGGTCGAGTGCTTCGGGCCGTGCTCGCAAGCCGCATGGGGCTTCGTCGTGCCACCCGAATCGCCGCGAGCATCGGCCAGGCCCTGGCCGTACTGTTCGGGATGTGGGCGGTGTTCTACTCCTGGAATCCAATTCTCCTGCTCATCGCCGTTTTCGTGTTCCTCGCGGCCGGCGCCGAGGCCACCGCTATCGAAACGTCGACAGCGGGCAAAGGCGTCGTCGTGGCCGACATGATGATCACCAACTTTCGTACCATCCCCGTGTACGCGCCGCTCCAGCGGGCGGTCGAATTCCTGCTCGAAGGCGAGCAGCGCGAGTTCCCGGTGGTGGACAACGATGGACGCGTGGAGGGGTTGCTCACGCGGGAGAACCTCATCAAGGCGTTGGCGGAGCACGGCCCCGGCTCCACCGTGGGCGAGGCGATGACGCCGCGCGTGGCCGGTGTGTCCCCCGCCCTGGAGTTCAACCAGGCCCTCGCCCAGCTCCGCTCGAGCGGGCTGTCCGCGCTGCCAGTGCTCGATCCGGCCGGCCGCCTCATCGGCCTCCTCACCATGGACAACATCTCCGACCTCCTCTTGGTGCGCCGGGCCCAGGGCGTCGAATGAGCGGGCGTGCATCCGACGCATCGCCGTTTCGGATAGCCGAGCGAACCTCACTCATCGCGGCGCCTCCCGCGGAGGTGTTCGCATGGCACGCCCACCCGGGCGCGCTGGAGCGCCTGATCCCACCGTGGGAATCAGTCGAGGTGGTGGAACAGAGCGCTGGCTTCGAGGATGGTGCCCGCGTGACACTGCGCGTCAGGCAGGGGCCCCTCACCGTTCGATGGGTCGCCATCCATCGGGATACGATCCCGGGCCGACAGTTCGTCGACGAGCAGGTCGAAGGGCCTTTTTCGCACTGGATTCACACCCACCGGATGGATCCCGCCGAGGACGGCGGCTGCCGGCTCTCGGATCGCATCGAGTACGCTCCGCCCTTCGGTCTCGTTGGAGCAGCGGCCGGACAGTGGTGCTTGGCCCCGCAGATCGATCGTATGCTTCGTTATCGTCACGATGTCACGCGGGAGGACCTCGCCGCGCACTCGCGGTTTCGGAACAGTCCCTGTCTGACAATCGCAGTGACCGGCTCCCACGGGCTCATCGGATCGGCGCTGGTGCCCTTCCTCACGACCGGCGGGCACCGGGTCGTGCGGCTGGTGCGCTCGCGGCCCGCCCCTGGTGACGTGCTCTGGGATGCGGCAACCGGCCGATTCGATCCTGAGGCTCTTGGCTCGGTCGATGCCGTCATCCACCTCGCTGGCGAAAACATTGCGGCAGGCCGATGGACCGAGAGCCAGAAGCGGCGCATCCGCGAAAGCCGTCTCCGGACGACGCGCGGCCTGAGTCACGCCCTCGCCGCGCTCGACCGGCCTCCATCGGTGCTGATATGCGCCTCGGCTATCGGATTCTATGGTGACCGGGCCGATGAGCCCTTGAGTGAGGACAGCCCGGCAGGGACAGGGTTCTTGGCTGACCTGGCGCGCGATTGGGAGGCGGCAACGGAGCCGGCGACGGCACGGGACCTCCGGGTGGTCCACACGCGTTTCGGCGTCGTCCTCTCTCCGCGAGGCGGGGCGCTCAAGACCATGTTGCCCGTGTTCAGGATCGGGCTCGGAGGGCGCTTGGGACCGGGCTCACAGTGGATGAGTTGGATATCGATCGACGACACCATCGGCGCCATTTATCACGCCTTACACGCTGCTGACTTGAGCGGACCCGTCAATGTGGTCGCCCCCGCGGCCGTGAGGAATCGGGCTTTTGCCGACACCTTGGCGAAGCTGCTTGGCCGGCCCGCGCTCGGGCCGGTGCCCGCACCGCTCCTCCGCCTCGTTGTCGGCGAGATGGCCGATGAGGCATTGTTGGCCAGCGCGCGGGTCACGCCCTTGCGGCTCAGCGACTCCGGGTATCATTTCCGGCATGCAACCCTGGAAGCGGCGTTGTCGCACGTCTTGGGCAGGTCCATCTAGCGACGTCGGGCCGCACCCTCATCCCGATCCCTGCATAACGGTAGCACCATGACGCCCCCGTCCTACAGCGACCGCATCGATCATGCTTTCGCGTACCTCGTCAAGCACTACGGCGCGGGGAGTCCGCGCTTTGCGTCCCCCGCACCCCATGCCAGGGCCATGAACGTCGCCGTGACGCTGGCAAGATTCGGCTGCGATGAAGAAACCATCGTCGCGGGTATCCTGCGCTACGTCTTCGAGGAAGCCGCCCCGCGGGTCAGGCCAGCGCTCGAGGGCAAGGTCGAGCAGAAGTTCGGGAGCCCGCCCTTCCTGGCCGCCCGAGATGCCACATTTCCAAAGTATGATGCCACCGGGCGCGAGCGATCCTGGATGGACTACCGCCACGAGTACCTCGACCGGCTGCACGGCACAGCTCCCCGAACACTGGACGTGGTGGCCGCACACGAGATTCATTGGTGCGGTTCCGCCCTGTCCACCATCGAGCGCTTAGGCGATGAGTACCTTCATGGTTTGACCCGTGCCACACATGCCGAGCTCCTCTGGTGGTATCGATCCCTGGGGGAGGTGCTCGACGAGCGGGCTGATTGGGTACATCATTCGATGCTCGGGGAACTCCGACGTCTGAGTGCGCGGCTCATTCGGTCCTCACCCAACCCTCGCTAGCCCCAACGACACGGCCCTCACGACCGTCCGCGCCTAGGACCGGCCGATGGACAATCTGGATTGGCGGATGGCCATGGGCCCGCTATTTTGCACGCACATGGGAACCGTCCCTCACTCGGCACCTCTGTCTCCAATTCCAACCGCCTTCGCGGAAGCGTGCCGCGTCTCCCGCACGGACGCGGAGCTGTTCGAGCGATGTCGGGATGTGCTGGTCAATCGTTTCGGCAGCGAGAAGATCTGGTTCACCATCACGTCGCCACGCGGTCCGGACCGGCGGATAGGCGCCGCGGCCGGGTATGAAGACGCCCGGCAAGTGGCCCACGTTGGGAGCGGGGACATCGAGCTCACGATTGCCGCAGACACCGGTGTCGCCGACCAGATTCAAGCCGATGCTGTCCCGCTGGCATGGGGCCTTTTGGTCACCTTGGAGCTTCGGAGCGTCCTAATCGAGCGGCAGGCGGACCTCGATGATGCCGTCTTCCAACTGCGTGCCCTCCGGCAAGTCGCGCGGCTCTTGTCCTCGGTCCATTCCACCGAGGAAACCGAGCGCCTCATCGTCGATTTCACCGCGGAGGTGTTCATCACGAGCTGGGCGTGTTTGTATCGGCCCCGGGGCAAGGAATACCACCCGGTCGCGTTTCGCAGCCGCGACGAAGCCCCACCACCTGCGGGGATCCCGCGCGAGCAGCTTGACCGCGTGGTCCCGATCGGCGGCTCCGCCGCGGCGTGCGACCAGCCGCCGCTTGCCGCGGTGGTGACTCCCGGAACGCAGTTCGTGGTTCCGCTCGATGCCGGACCGGAACGGATGGCCGTCCTGGCCTTCGGCCCCCGTGTCACGGGGCAGCAGCTTGGCAACGCCGAGCTCGAGCTTGCGGGCACGCTCTCATTTGCCGCGGCAATCGCACTCAAGAACGCAGCCTTGGTGGAAGAACTCCACAGCGCGGCCACCACGGACCAACTCACGGGGCTCTACAACCGCCGGGCACTCGAGGAGCGGCTCAGGGCGGAACTGCAGCGCGCAAGTCGCCATGCGCTGCATACCACGATCGTCTTGATCGATATCGACTACTTCAAGCTGGTCAACGACAACCTCGGCCATCTCGAGGGCGACCGGCTGCTGGTGCTACTCGCCAAGATCTTCTCGAAACAGAGCCGGAACCTGGATATCGTCGGTCGGCTCGGGGGAGACGAGTTCCTGGTGATCTTGCCGATGACCAATGGCGAGGAAGCACAGATCTATGTGAAGCGGGTTCTCGACACCCTTCGTCGCTTGCCCGAGGATTATCCGGAATTTGGGCCGCAGACGATCAGCCTGGGTTTGGCGGTGGCCCCGCGCCACGGATCGACGTCGAGCGCCCTCCTCCGCGCGGCCGATGCAGCGCTCTACCGTGCGAAACGTACCGGCGGCGATAGGGTTGAAGTGGCGGAGGGTGAGGATGGTAGCGGGTGATGCAGGCACCCCTGTAGCCGAGTCTTCTCCCGCGGCTGCCTACCTCGCTCGCACCGAAGCCTTGCTGGGCGAGCGGTTCCGGCTGGACCGAATGGTGGCCTCCTCTCGCGAGCGTGTGCTGTTCCTCGCCTTCGATCGTTTGGTCCATCGCAAGATCAGTCTCAGCGTCAACATCTTCAGCGATGAGCAATATCGCACTTGGTTCCTGACCGAGGCCAAGGCCCTGGCGCAGTTGGACCATCCCGCGATCCGGCACCTGTACGAGGCCGGCATCGCCGGTGACATCGCCTATCGCGTCGGGAATTGGGTGGATGGCGAAGGTCTCGACCATGCGGTCGCGCGCGGCCCACGCCCCATTCCAACGGTGCTGCGTTTTGCGCGCGATCTATTGGGCGCCCTCGAGCACGCCCACGATCGCGGGGTCATCCTTCGACGCATCGTTCCGACCGCCATCGTGATCGGGCCATCGGGCCGCGGGGTGGTCACGGACTTGC
The DNA here is from genome assembly GCA_035464955.1 of Gemmatimonadales bacterium. Lineage (GTDB taxonomy): Bacteria > Gemmatimonadota > Gemmatimonadetes > Gemmatimonadales > GWC2-71-9 > JABDII01. Next base: position 13,205 of record DATHRW010000100.1, on the reverse strand, counting down.
GATTCTCGAATTTCACGCTGCACACCATCCCACCCGGCATCAAGCCGAGCGGCGAAGCGTTCGTGGCACCCGAAGCCCGCGAAAGCGACGCCAGTGATCCCCTCGGCGACGTCTACACCGCCGGGGCCGTGCTCTACTACACGGTCACCGGCCAGGCGCCACCGCTCGACCCCGCAGAGGTCGTCCCGCCCACGACGCTCCGATCGGTGTGCCCCAAGATCCTCGAGCAAGTCATCCTCCGCGCACTGGAATACGAGCCGGTTCGGCGGTATCTCACCGCATCGGAAATGCTGGACGACCTCGTGTCCGCGGCGGGGCTGTTCGAGACTACCGCCACCCCAGCCATAGACTCCACAGAGCTCTATGGGACGGCGGACGCCTGGGAAGGGCATCTGCGCCGGGCCTTGGGCGACGATTATGAACTGCTCGATATCCTGGGACAAGGTGGGTTTGGACGTGTGTACCGGGTCCGAGATCTCCACCTCGAGCGCGAGGTCGCGCTCAAGTTGCTGCATCCCTACCTGACCCAACACCCCTCGGGCGTGGAACGGTTTCGGCGTGAGGCGCAGCTCGCTGCCAAGCTCAAGCATCCCCACATCGTCGATATCTATGACATTTCGGGGCGAGCCGGCCTGTTATGGTACACCATGGAGCTGGTGAAAGGCTCCAACGTCGCACAATGGGTCGAGCGCAATGGCCCCATGCCGCTCGACCAGGTTCTGCGCCTGATGCGCGAGGCGTTATCGGCGCTCGCCCACGCCCACGCGAGCGGCCTGGTCCACCGCGATATCAAGCCGGAGAACCTCCTGATCGACGAGCGCGGCAGCCTGCGCATTACTGACTTCGGCTTGGCAATGGCGCTGCAGTCCCAGGAATACGGCGGCGCGACCAGCCGCAGTGGAACACCCCAATTCGCGAGCCCGGAACAGTTGCTCGGCGAACAGGTCGATCAGCGATCGGACCTCTACAGCCTCGCAGTTGTGGCGTACTATGCCCTGCTCGGCTTTCCACCTTTTACTGGCTCCAGCGCGGCCCAAATTCTCGCAAAGCAAACGACCGACCAGGTCCCGGCGCTCAGGAACTACCGCCATGACGTGAGCCAGGAACTCGAGGCGGTCTTCCGGCAGGCCGCTCGCAACGATGTAGCGGCTCGCTTCGCCACGGCGTCCGAGTTCTTCCAGGCCTTGCGCCAAGCATTGCGCATCGCACCGACCCGACCGCCTTCCGACCCCCTCCGTCCCGGGTCGCGTTGGTGGCGCCCACGCGGGAGCTCCCGGGGCGACGGGGTGTGATCACCTGGGTTTCACCGCGGGGACTTGACGACGCCCCACACCGGGCAGATCTTGTCCGAATCCGGCCTGGGCAGAGCACGTAGGCAGGGTCCTAAAGCGCTGGAAATGTTGGCGGGTCTATTCGATAGATCCATAGCCTCGACCCAACACCTGGAGCGAGTTCATGGCACGCACGACCGGAACGGTGAAGTGGTTCAACGATGCGAAGGGATTTGGCTTCATTACCCCCGAAGATGGCAGCAAGGACTGTTTCGTTCATCACACGGCCATTGTTGCCGAGGGGTTCCGGACCCTGGCGGAAGGCGATAGGGTCGAGTTCGAGTTGGTCGAGGGCGCGAAAGGCCCCGCCGCCGGGAACGTCGCCAAGATCACCTAGCCGCGTTCCGAATACCATCAACCACGAGGGCCGCTCGCTGAGCGGCCCTCGTGGTTGATGGAGCGGTCACGGCGTGACGGACTATTTATGACGGTAGATCACGCGACCACGCGTCAGATCGTAGGGAGACAGCACCACCGTGACGCGGTCACCCTCCAAGACCCTAATCTTGAACTTGCTCATCTTCCCAGCCGCATACGCCAGGACTTCATGGCCGTTTTCCAAGAGGACCCGGTAGTTCCGATCGGGAAGCACCTCGGACACGACGCCTTCCATCTCAATGCCTTCTTCCTTCGCCATCTAAGCACTCCACCTTCGGTGTGATTCGAGGACCGGGCTCCGATGAGCCGGGTCGCGGATTACAATCTCACCATTCACTGCCCAAACCGCAACAGCGCTGTCTTCAGGTTGACCGTCCCGACTCAGCAGCGAGCCGCTCGATCTCGCCTTCCACAAACCGGACGAGGGTGCGCATCTCGCCGGCATCGAAAATGAGCCGTGCGCCGGCGCGACCATAGAGTGTCGGAAGCGACTGCGTCGCCCCGAGTGCCAGGGCGTCACGATACTGGGCAAGGGTTTCCGCAGCATTCTCGAGACTCCGCCACCACACTTGCAGCGCCCCCAATTGCGCGATGCCGTACTCGATGTAGTAGAACGGATATGCAAAAATGTGAATCTGGCGATACCACCGGGCAATGCGCTCTCGTTCGAGATCCGACCAATCAACGCCGGGGTCAAAGCGCTGGCGGATGGTGACCCACGCCTCATCCCGGGCCTGGGCATCGTGGCCACGGCCGCTGGTATAGATCCAACTCTGGAACGCATCGACCGACGCGACATGGAGCAGAGTCGTCAAGATATCTTCGAGGTGTTCGAGGCGCGCCAATCGCAGTTCGTCCTGGGTGAGCAACTCGCCCGGATCCGATAAGTAGGGAGCCGCAAGCAGCTCCATGGACATGGAGGCAAGCTCCGCGGCCTCGGAGCCGGGCTGGCGCTGCCAAATGAACGGTTGGGCATGCGCCGCAAAGGAATGAAAGGCATGCCCGGCCTCATGAAGAAGTGTCATGACATCATCCATGACGCCCACGGCGTTCATGAAGATGAACGGACGACCTCGCGAAGCGAGCGTTTCACAGTACCCGCCGGGTGCCTTTCCCAGCCGGCTGTCCAGATCGAGGAGTTGTTCGTCTATCATCGTCTTGAAATTCCTACCCAACACCGGGTCGAGCCGGTCGAAGATCCGCGCCGCTTTCTCACTGAGCTCGCGCCCGTCGGCGAAGGGCCGGACCGGGGACCGGAGATGGGGATCCACTGCCAGATCCCACGGCTTGAGGACCGGAACGCCCAACAGCTGCCTGCGGCTCTCACGGATCCGCTGCACCACCGGTACGACCTCCGATTCGACCGCCCGATGAAACGCCCGACAATCCGCTGGCGAGTAGTCGTACCGGCACTTGGCCGCGAACGAGAATGCCTCAAAGTCGGGGAATCCCGCCTGTATCGCCGCCTTTTGGCGCAAGGCATACATCTCGTCGAAGAGCGTGGCCAAGGCCTCATGAGATGCAAGGTAGGGTGCAGTGATTCCATGAAACGCGCGCTCACGGATCGCTCGATCGGGATTCTTGAGATGGGGCGAGAGCTGCGGCACCGGCACCTCCTTGCCGTCCCACATCGCGGTCATCCCGCCGGTTATTTCATGGTACCGGCTCGAGAGATGCTCCAGCTCGGCAAAGACCTCGACATTCTCCTCGCGGAAGATGTCGACCGCGGTCCGGAATCGCCGGATCGTGGTCTCGAGGTCGGGACGACTCCAGCCGGTGGCCAGGAGCCGACGCACCAACCCCACGCTCTGCTCTTCGAGCTTCGGGTAGATGTCGGTGGAGAAACGTAGATGTGCCGCCTGCTTCCCGGCGTCGGTCGTGTCCCCGGTGTAGGCAATCATGGCGAGGCCGGCCGCCTCCGTCACCAATTCCTCGAGCCGCGACCATGACGCGAGCCACGGCTCAATGTCCCCAGCTCCCAGCGGAGCCTCCGCGAGGGTCACATAGTACGGCTCGATGTCACTCCAGGTCGCATCGGCGAAACCGGCGCTCGAAGCCGGAAGTTCACGGAACAGCGTCACGTCGTCTCCATCGCTAGCAGATTCGGCATTGCCTCAGCTCCCGGTGGTCGGCTCGGCTACCGGGCCCTCGACGGCCGTGGCCACCCCGAGCGTCAACATGCTCACCAGCAGGAGCACAGTGGCCGCGGCAAAGAACGGCATCGCGTGCCCCAGTCGCTGAAACAGGAACGTCGCCATGAGCGGTGCAGCAACCCGGGCCATCCCGGCGAAGGCCTGCGCGGTCCCCATCGTGGCACCGACCTCTCCCTCCGGCGAGTAGCGGGACATGAGCGACGTCGTGGACGGAAAGAGCAGTGCGGTCCCTATGGGAACAAGCGGCATGACGAGAATGACCAATTTGAGGTTGGGCATGAGCGGGTACAACACGAGCCCAACGGCGAGTGCGATCGCACCGACTCGCATGGCCCAGCCTTCACCGATCCGCTCGACGATCGGGCCCAACAAGAAGGAACGGATGACAAAACTGAGCGCGCCGATGTAGAAGAAGAAGTACCCAATCGTCCGCGCGGTGATGGCGTATTCCGCTTCGAAGAACAGCGAAAAGACCGCGGTCAGGGAAGTAAAGGCCAACATCCCGACGGCGTAGATCCAGATCAACCGCGGGACTTTCTGACCGGGGTGCAGGAAGACCTGGCCGACTGCATGCCAGACGGGCGCACGCCTGGTTCCTGCAGCCTGCAGAGTGCCCGGCCGGGACTCCGGTAGCCACTTCCAGGCGAAGAACACATTGATGAGGCAGAGACCGGCGGCGACGAACCCGGGTCCCCGCTGGCCGAGGTGGGCCGCTAAGGAGCCGAGGGCGGGTCCGATCATGACGCCAGCGGAGGTGGCCGCCGACACCCAGCCCAACGCCCGAGCCCGCTGCTCGGGCCGGACCATGTCGGACACATAGGCGTGCAGGACGCCGATCGTCCCGCCGCCGAGGCCCTGGATGACCCGGGAAAGGAACAGGAGCCATACGGCCGTGGCCAATCCGAAGACGACATAGGCGATCGCCGAAGCTGTGAGGCCGATGAGGATCGCCGGACGACGACCGTAGCGATCGGACACTCGGCCCCACACCGGGGCCGAGATCAGCTGCGCAATGGAGAACGCGGAGATGATCCACCCGATCACGACTGGACTCGCGTTTAGGTCCAGGGCATAGAACGGCAACAGTGGAATCACGATCATGAAACCGACCATGTCCACGAAGTTTGCTGCGATGAGGACTGCCAGCCGGCGGAATTGGACCGCGGGCGTGACCGTATCGGCCGTCATCGGGCCTCAACCTCCCGGCGTTCACCGCCCAACGCAAACACCACCGCGCTGGCGAGCATGAGGAAGACGCCATAGGCGGCCGCGATCCCCACGTCCGCATCCCGGAGGCTCGAGAGAATCTCGAGCGAGATCGGCCGGGTGTCGTACGTGTAGAGAATGATGGAGGTGACGAAATCGCCGAGCGCCGTGACGAACGCCAGCGTGGCAGCCGCCGCCAAGGCAGGTCGCAGGAGCGGGAGGGTCACACGGGTGAGGGTGCGCCATGGACCGGCCCCAAGCGTCGCGGCGGCTTCCTCCAGTGAGGGATCGAGCTGGCGGAAGCCGGCGACGATGCCCCGCCCCGCGATCGGCAGGTTGCGCACCAGATAGGCGAGCGGCAAGATCCAGAAGGTTCCCACCAGGAGGAACCGCCCAGTCCACGGAGACGACACGCTGAAGGCGGTCGCGATGGCGATGGCGAACACCGTCCCGGGCACCGCCCAGGGAAGCGTGAGAAGGGTGGTGATGACCCGCCGTGCGCGCACGCGCCGTCGCACGACCAGGATGGCCGCCGCCACCGCGAGCGACACCGCGGCCAATGTCGCAACCGTGGCCATGGCCACGCTGTTCAGCAGGGGGCGAAGCCGCGCCGGCTCGCTCATCAGTGACACGTAGTTCTCGATCGAATAGGCCGGTGGGATGGGCTCGGTCGTCCAGGTCCCCAATGGGACGAACGACACCAGGATGAGCGTGAGATGGGGCAGCAGGAGGACCACCGCAAGCGCCCACGCAGACGTCCCAGCCAATGCCCGGCTCCAGCGATGGTGGAGCCGCAGGGCGACAGGAGCGGCCCCCTTCGCCGGACCCACCAGCACCTCCCCCCGGTCCCCCCGGCCGAACACCCAGAATCCGACCAGCGCCAGCGCCGCGAGTGCGGCTGTCTCGACCATTGCGAGCGAGTACTCGCCGTTCAGCCGCGTGCTGACGATCTGCGTCGTCATGACCCGGAAGCCACCCCCGAAGATGTACGGCGCGCTGAACGACGCGAGCGACGTCATAAACGTGAGCAGGGCTGCACCGGTCAGAGCGGGACGCAGCAGCGGGAGTGTCACGTGACGGAATGTCCGCCACCGGCCCGCGCCCAAACTCGCGGCCGCCTCGAACAGGGAACCGTCCAGCCGGGCCAGCCCTGCCCGCGCAAAGAGGTAGAAGTACACGTACATCGAATAGGCGTGCACGAGCAGGATGGCCCCGGCTCCTTCGAGGCGCCACGGCGGGCCATCCAATCGCAAGACCTTGCGAACGAGATGCGAGACGAATCCGCTCTCGCCATACAAGAACAGGAAGGCGATCACGCCGACCAGCGGCGGGAGGACTGCAGGCAGCGCCACCAGACCGCTCAAGATCCTCCGCCCCGGGAAGTCGTAGCGGGCGAACAGAAACGCGAGTGGGATCCCGATCGCGCCCGCCAGGCATACACTGACGGCGGAAATCCACAAGCTTCCCCAGAGTGCCGACCATTCATTCTTCCGGCCGGCAAACTGCCGAAGAAATTCGGTCGTCCAGTTGCCTGGGCCACCCACGCTTTCGAGGAGGACCAGCGCGATCGGGTAGATCACGAGCCACCCCAACAGGACGACCAGCGCCCACCCGGCCAGTTGACCGCGATTCCTCGCGGCCCTCATGCCTGGACCCTCGGGTACACATGCACGCCCAGCCCCGTGGGCGCGACACCCACACGATCGCCAATGGCCGCGGCATCGGGCAGTGCGCTTACCTCGATGAGCAGCCCTCGGTCGGTCTCGACCGTAAACTGGGCGAGCGCTCCGGTAAATCGGCGGCCGACGACCTCCCCGGACAGCACATCTGACTCCGGGTTCGCCAAGCGCACACTTTCCGGCCTGACAACGAGCAATACGCGCTCCCCGGCGCCCGGCGCCCAGGTATCGCTCGGTGAACGAGCCACGATCCACTCGACGCCATCCACTTCCAGCCACAGGCTCTGGTCGTCCTGCCGCCGGACCAGGGCGTCCAATCGGCTCGAGCGGCCGACGAATCCCGCGACGAATGCGCTCCTCGGCGAGCCGTACAGCTCGTCGGCGGTCCCGACCTGCTCGAGATGCCCGCCCGCGAGGAGGGCCACCCGGTCGCCAAGATCGAATGCTTCTTCCTGCTCGTGTGTCACCAGGACCGTCGTGATGCCAATGCGATGGATCACGCTCCGGAGCTCCCGGCGGGTCCGCTCTCGAAGCGACGGGTCGAGATTCGAGAGCGGTTCATCCAGGAGAAGCACGCGCGGTTCCGGGGCCAAGGCACGCGCGAGTGCCACCCGCTGCTGCTGCCCTCCGGAGAGCTCCGTCACCCGCCGCCGCTCGAAGCCCGCCAGGTCCACCAGACGGAGCGCCTCGCCGATGCGTTGGCCCAGCGCATCCCCGCGCACGCCACGGCTCCTGAGCCCGAAGGCCACGTTCTCCGCCACGTCCAGATGGGGAAAGAGCGCGTAATGCTGGAACACCATGCCGAAGCGCCGGCCAACCGGTGTGGTGCGCGTCACGTCCTGGCCCTCGAGCACGATGCGTCCGGTATCCGGCGCCTCGAACCCGGCCAGGAGCCGCAGGGTCGTGGTCTTGCCGCTTCCGCTGGGGCCGAGGAGTGCGAGAATTTCCCCTTGGTCGATGGAGAGACTCAGATCCTCGACCGCGGCGGTCCCGGCAAATCGCTTCGTGAGATGTTCGAGCCTCAGAAACGAGTCCGGCAATGCCGGCGTGGATCCGGCACCGCTCACCGTACGGCCTTTGCGACTGACTTCCCGGTGCCCCGCACGTGTTGATCCCAATACGACATCCACGCGGGGCCGTCGCGGGCGAGCTGGTCCCAATCCATGGTGGCCACCACCATATCCCGTTCGACATCACTGACCCAATCAGGCAGGGAATCAAGCGGCAGGTCGTGTCGAGCCGGCACGCGGAAGACCCCGCGGGCTGTAAGCAGCTGCGCCTCTCGGCTGCCGACGAAGTCGATGAATCGCTTCGCGGCGTTCGGGTGGCGGGCTCCCCGCACCAGTCCGATGGCGTCCTCGATGACCACTGTGCCGCTCTTGGGGAATACGTATCCGAACGGTGCTCCCTTCGACCGGCTGATCAGGATGTCCTGAAGGTCCCACAGCGTGACAAGGCCCTCCTGACGCGTGAGTTTCTCCACCAGGATGGCGGGGTTGAGGGTGTAGGTCTTCGTGTTGGCGTCGAGACGCCGTAACCAGGTCATGCCTGCAGTCGTGTCTCCCGTCGTGGTGATACTCCGCTGAATGATCAGCCCCCAGATGGCACGCATGGTACCGCTTGCCATCGGGTCGCGGATCAGGACCTTCCCTGCCCATCGTGCCGCGAGCACGTCATCCCAATCCTGCGGCGCCTCCTCCGGAGCCAGGGCGGCGGTATTGTACGCGATCACCGCGGGCGTTCGGTATGCCGGGTAGTAGAGGTCGCGCGGTCCGATGCCATCGTCACCGACCGCCGACGCCCAGGCAGGCCGATAGGGCGCGAGCAGGGAGTCGCGGATGCCCCGGTCGAAAATGGTGGAAGGACCGCCAAACCACACGTCGGCCTGCGGGCTCTGCCGTTCGAACCTCAGTCGATCGAGGATCTCCTGGCTTCCCATATCGAGCCAGCGAAGGTCGATATCGGGGTTCTTGGCTTCAAAGGCCCGCTCGAGGAGTTCGAGCTGGTCCCGCCCATGCGGCGTGTACACGAGCAGCCGCTCACGTGAATCTCCAGTGCATCCAGCGAGCAGCACCACCAGCGCCGCAGCCGTCCAAGACGCGGCGGTGCCCGCCACCCGTCGACACGCGTTCCGGGTTGCAATCAGGGAGTGCCCTTGGGTCCGGAAGACGGGGAGATCGTTAGCCATGGGGACGGAAAAGGTAATCCGCTCACCGGCGGAGTGCCTACCCGGTGTCGTGCTGCGATGGCAGTCGGCCAAAGGGAGGACTAGCGAACCGCGTTAGAGACCAAGAGGGCCAAGAGAGCGGGGAGATAGAGCACCGATGCCTTGAAGAGGCGTCCAGCGGCATGGCGTGAGGGGCACCGGGCCGCCTGCCACGCCGCCCGTAGCATCCAGCCGGAGAGGCCCAAGGCGCCCCAGAAGTAGAGCCAGCCGGCCAATCCGAAGGCTGCCGGCGCCAAGGAGAACGGCACCAGCACGAGGGTGTAGAGCGTGGCCTGCCGGAACGTTACGGTCCCGTCCTGGTCATCCACGCTCAGCATGTGGAGCCCGGCGCGAGAGTAATCCTCTCGGTACATCCACGCCAGCGCGAGGAAGTGCGGGATTTGCCACAAGAAGAGCACCGCAAAGAGCACCAGGGCTTCACCGCCCAGCGGCCCACCGGCGGCAACCCACCCACCGACGATCGGCAGCGCGCCGGGCACGGCGCCGACCAGCGTGGCCAGCGAGGTCGTGCGCTTGAGCGGCGTGTAGAGGAAGACGTAGGTCAGGAGAGTCAGAGCCGCGAGCGCCGCCACCACGGGGGTAACCAGCAGAGCCAAGTAGCCGACGCCCAGCGCACCGCCTGTCCAGGCCAGGACGCCGGCCGCGCGAACCGTTATCCTCCCGGTTGGCAGCGGGCGATTGGCGGTGCGGTGCATCAGCGCGTCGACGTCGCGTTCGAAGATCTGATTCAATGCATTGGTGCCGGCTGCCACCATCGCCGTCCCGATCAGGGTATGGAGCAGGAGCACCCAGCGGATATCGGTCGGATTGGCCACGTAGAAGCCGGCGGCTACCGTGACGAGCACCAGGCCGACGATCCGGGCCTTGGCGAGCTCGAGGAAGTCGGCGAGACGTGCGACTGGGGGGGTCAGGAGAGCCATTCCTATCCTTACGTGGGCAATTGGCACAAAATAACCGTCCCTTCGGCAGGCGCTATCCCGCGAGCGGCAATCGACTCTGGGACCTCGACCCGCGCTCCCGAAGATTATGATGCGGACGAACCCGCGCCGTTGGCAAGCGGAGCCCGGCAGCGCGGGCATCCGCACATCGATCGTAGTAGCTCGTACGTATAGATGCCGGTGGCGTGGCCGTCGCTCCACGTCACCCTGATCCCGTATGCCCCGACCAGCGCCACCGCCACCGGCCGCACATCGCCAGGGACCGTCTCCGGGTTCAGGAGCGGGCGGCCGGTCATCTCTTCCTTACAGCCCGCGCACGGGCAGGCCAATCGGAGATCCCGCGCGCCAAGAAACGTCTCGTGGCCGCTTCGGTCCCACTCGATGCGAACGCCAGCGTCCTCGCGGCTAATCGTAACGGGGATGGAAGCGGGTCCGGGCATGATTCCTAAGGTACACTGGTCACGGACGGTCGGCAGGTGCGGGGAACTCCCGAGGCGCGACGTGCAGCGACAGGCTTCGCGAGCATGCTCCGTTTATATTGCTACGATCGCTCAACCGTGCTGGCATACCTCGTTCCCTTCCAACTCGACCATCACCATGGCAACCACAGCCCACAATCCGTTTGGCACCCGTGGCTCCATCTCGCTGGGAGATCAGTCGGCTACCGTGTACCGGCTGCCCGAACTGGAGCGGCAAGGCCTGACGACATTGGCGCGCCTCCCATTCTCCATCCGTATTCTCCTGGAAAATGTGCTTCGCCATTGTGGCCGTGGGGCGGCAACCGAGGACCATGTCGCGAAGCTGGCCCACTGGGAAGCGCTTGCGGATGGGCCCCGTGATGAGGTCCCCTTCATGCCAGCCCGCGTGGTCCTCCAGGATTTTACCGGGGTGCCGAGCGTCGTCGACTTGGCGGCGATGCGCGATGCGATGGCCCAGATGGGGGGCGATCCGGACAAGATCAACCCTGTCGTCCCGTGCGACTTGGTCATCGATCACTCGGTCCAGGTGGACTACTACAACTCCGAGAAGGCCGTTCAGCTGAACGTGCAGCTCGAAATGGAGCGGAACCGGGAACGGTATCAACTCCTGAAATATGCCCAGCAGGCTTTTCGGAACTTCCGGGTGGTCCCGCCCGGCACGGGCATCGTGCACCAAGTGAACCTGGAATACCTCGCATCGACGGTGCAGCTGCGCGACCAATTCGGTGAGCTCACTGCCTTCCCCGATACGCTGGTTGGCACCGATTCCCACACCACGATGATCAACGGCCTTGGTGTGATGGGATGGGGCGTCGGCGGGATCGAAGCCGAGGCGGTCATGCTGGGGCAACCCTACTTCATGCTGGTGCCCGACGTGGTCGGCATGAAGCTCGTGGGCGCGCTTCCGCTGGGCACCACAGCGACCGACCTCGTCCTGCGAGTCACCAAGATGCTGCGCCAGGCGGGTGTTGTCGGCAAGTTCGTCGAGTTCCACGGTCCGGGGCTGGCACATCTATCCTTGGCCGATCGCGCGACCATCGCCAACATGTCGCCCGAATACGGCGCCACGATGGGGTTCTTCCCAATCGATGCGGAGACGCTCCGGTATCTCCGTGCCACCGGTCGGCCGGCAGAGGTGGTCGAACGGGTGGAGCGCTACTGTAAGGACCAGAACCTCTTTCACACGGCGCGGACTCCGGACCCGGAATTTACGACCCTGCTGGAACTCGACCTCGCAACCCTGGAGCCCAGCGTTGCCGGCCCCAGGCGCCCGCAAGATCTGGTTCCGCTTCGGGAGCTGAAGCGGAACTTCGCGATCAGTCTTCCGGACCTGATGCATACGAATGCCCCCGCTCCGCGTCGCCAAATCGCCCAGGACAACTATTCGCGGTGGATGAACGAAGGCGGCAGCGGCAACGGGGCGGGCTCAGCCAAGACCGCGGTGCCCGCCTCGACCGTGGAGGCCGACCTCGGGGGAGTCCAGGTTGCCCTCCAGGACGGTTCCGTGGTCATCGCCGCCATCACCAGTTGTACCAACACCTCCAATCCGTCGGTCATGATCGGCGCGGGGCTCCTGGCCAAGAAGGCGGTCGCGAGGGGTCTCAAGGCCCGACCGTGGGTCAAGACCAGCATGGCCCCCGGATCCCGCGTGGTGACCGATTACCTCACCGGCTCGGGGTTGCTGCCGTCCCTGGCCGCGCTCGGGTTCCAAGTCGTGGGGTACGGCTGTACCACGTGCATCGGTAACAGTGGCCCGCTGCCCGAGCCCGTGGCCCGGGCTATCGATGACCATCACTTGGTCGCGGCCGCGGTCCTGAGCGGCAACCGGAACTTCGAAGCGCGGATCCATCCGCAGGTGCGCGCCAGTTACCTCGCCTCACCGCTCCTCGTAGTGGCCTTCGCTCTGGCCGGCCGCGTCGACATCGATCTTGTGCACGAGCCGCTCGGAACGGACCCGGATGGCCAGCCGGTCTTCCTGCACGACATCTGGCCCTCCCAACAGGAAGTCCATGAGGCCATGAGCGGATCGCTCAATCCCGGTCTCTTCGTCCATCAGTACAGCCGGGTGTTCGAAGGAGACGACCAGTGGGCCGCCCTCGAGGTCCCGCGAGGGAAGCGGTTCGCATGGGACCCGGCCTCCACCTACGTCCGGGAGCCGCCCTTCTTCCAGGATCTTCCCCATGCCCCGCCACCGTTGGCCGACATCGTCAACGCCCGCGTGCTGGTCAGCCTCGGTGACACTGTCACCACGGACCACATCTCGCCGGCGGGGGCGATTCCCAAGGACGGGCCGGCCGCACGTTATCTGCGCGAGCACGGAGTGGAGTCCGTCGATTGGAACACCTTCGGCTCCCGCCGAGGCAACCACGAAGTGATGATGCGGGGAACGTTTGGGAACGTCCGGATCAAGAACCGTTTGGCCCCGGGCAAGGAGGGCAATTGGACGGTCCACTTGCCCAGCAGCGAGGTCGTCTCGATGTACGACGCCGCCATGCGTTACCAGGCCGAAGGGACCCCGCTCATCGTGCTGGCGGGGAAAGAATACGGGACCGGGTCGAGTCGCGACTGGGCCGCGAAGGGGACGACGCTCCTGGGTGTCAAGGCGGTGCTCGCTGCGAGTTACGAGCGGATCCACCGCAGCAACCTGCTTGGCATGGGGGTGCTGCCACTCGCCTTCGAGCCCGGCCAGAATGCGGAAGTCCTCGGACTCACGGGCCGCGAGTATTACAGCATCACGGGCATTGCCAGCGGGCTCAAACCGGGCAGTCGGGTTGAGGTGCGCGCCCGGGGGGACACCGGGAAGGAGGTCGTGTT
>DATHRW010000099.1:0-7267 GCA_035464955.1 Gemmatimonadales bacterium | reverse complement strand
GATTCCGCCACGGCAGGCGGCCGCTCGACGGCGATCTTGGTAGGCTGAAAGCGGCCTAGCTGCTCTACCACAGCTTCGATTTCCCGCTGTCGCTCGGCCGTCAGCACGTCGATGCCTTCGAACTGCGCATAGTCGGCATTGGGGTTATGGAAGTGGAACACGCCGAGAACCATGACCTGCGCAAGCGGTTGAGCGGGGTCCCGGAGAGTGGGGATTGCGGGTGACGGGTCCTGGGCAAGGAGCGGCCCGGCCAATGCACCGAGCAGGCCAACGAGGGTCAGGTGGCGCAGCGGACGAAACATAGCGACTCCGGGCTAAGGGATCACGCTGCTGGTGGACTCCGGCTCGAATCGTCGGCGGTAAACCCGAAGGGTCTGCCGAATAATGCGCGGACGGTGTGCTACCCGCCACGTGCTCCGCTCAGCGTTCAGCGCGGGCCGTCACCGGGAGCCGTTAGGATTCGGGTCCTCGAGACTCTCCAGGTACGGAAGGACGTTCGTCGAGTAGAAGGGCTCCTGAGTGCCCCAGAAGACATAGTCCAGTCGGAGACCATCTCGCGCAAAGCCGGCCAATTCCAGGACCGTGACAGGCATTCCGGTGGCCGGGTTCACGTCTTCCAAGTTTCCCCACTGAACGGCCATGCCGGCGACGATTCCCGGCGGGCGGCCCGCGATCAACGGGAGACTGTTCTGCCGCTGGCCCCGCCGATGCGGGAGTAGATCCGGTCCGCCAACACCGACTCCTACCCGGGCGGCGTGCTGGTAGAGGCCCTTCAGGTACCCGCGATCCAGACGCGGTAGCTCCTCACCAGGCATGAAGTTGGCATAGAGGATGACGTCTGATTTCTGGAAGGCGTTCCTCGCCGCCGTCATGAGATCTTTGATGGCCTCGAAGTAGCGCGGTGGGGTAAAGTCCTCGGGCCACAAGTCGCCGCCTTCGCCAAAACCGACGGCTGTCTCCGGCAGATTGACTCCGGCGATTCGCCCGTCGAACTCTGATGCAAGGACCCGCAAGAGCCTGGAGAGTCGCTCGCGTACCGCCGGGTCCCAGCGCCGTGCCACCCATCCTTCCCGGATCGGGCGGGATTCGTCGTCGCCCTCGAATCCATACTGCATCGCGACGCCGCCGTGGAAGGTGGAGTCTTCCACTAGGTAATCCGGCACATTGACGATCGCCTCATCAAAGGACACATCCTGAAGTTGGATGAACAGCTGCTTTCCCTGGCTCTGCAGAAAGTCCAGGTCTTGGCGAATCAGCTCCAAAGCATACCGATCTCGCTCCGGCTCCAGCTCCCGCCACGTGTACTTGAGCTGAGCACCGACGATGGCGGAAGTGGAAAGAAAGCGAAGTTCGGCCGTCCGTTGGCGATCGCGTCCGAAGTAGATGTAGTTCTTCGGTTCGGCCGGCCGACTCGACTGGGCGTGGGAGTCCTGCGAGGGCATGAGTACGAGCATGCATACCAAGAGGATCTTCCACATCGTTCGGTCTCCAGTCTGTCGAACTGTCCGACTGCCAGCGGCTTGGTTCGCGCTGTGACCACAGGTCCAATGTGCTCGCAGTTGTGTCGCCCCTCTAGAACACGAACGGTATGAACATCTTGGTGTGTTGCATGTAGGCTCGGTACGCAGCTCCGAAGTAGCGCACATTCTCGGCTTCTTCGAGCTTTGCGGTGGCCACGAGAAATCCGGTCGCGCCGAGCGCCAGACCCGCCGCCAGCCACGAGGGACGCTTGAAGAAAACACCCCACGCCAGATAGAGGAGCGCGCTGTAGAGCGGATGGCGGATATACCTGAATACCCCAGTCGTCACCAATTGGGTGGTCTTCTCGATCCCGACCAGGGCATCGTCCCGTCGCCGAGCGTCCGGCTTACCCTGGGTGCTGAGCAGATGGACGCCGAGTACCACGGGGACGAAGCCGACCAACAACAGAAACCAGGAAACGAGCTGGCGGATCGAGAGTGGCTTGCCGAACCACTGGTCCACGCTCACGAAGTTCAGGAAGAACAATCCGAGGATGCACTCCCAGGCCAAGAACCGGTGGAAGCCGTGAGACCGGGGGCTTCTCAGGGACGCGCGTGACAGGTAGCCGAGCAGCCCGGAGAGGCTGACGAACAGGCTGATTCGGAGTACATTCATTTCGCGGGCCATCGTGAGTGTTGCGATGTGGCCGTCGAGGAACCACTAGACTCAGCGCGGTCCAAGGTGAAGCGTCGACGCGAATCGGGTTGGTCCCCTGGATGGTTGGGCACCATGTAGTCTTTCGAGCCGAGTAGACCTACCAGTGCACCATCATGTGGAGCCAGGCGATCCCGAGTTCTAGCTCCAGGTGACCTGCCGCACGGCGAGACGCCGGGACTCCCCCTGACAAATCTGCCGCCCTGCTGAACGTGCGCCATCCTCACCAGGCGCGCACCTACACCTTCTTGGCCCCAGGCGAGTGCTCCGGGCCCCACCCGAGCAGGGGCTAATCCCTGCCAGACGGCACCAATATGTAAAGTTTACTTGATATTTTGTATAATTTGCCATACATATGTCGCATGAGTCCACGGCATGAGGTGCGGAATCACGTGCGGCGCCACCGACGCCAGCTCCACGATATGACCCAACAGGAATTGGCTGATCGGGTGGCCGTGACGCGGCAGACGATCCTCTCCATCGAGAGGGGTCGGTACGATCCATCCGTCGGGTTGGCGTTACGGCTCGCCCACACGTTCGGCGTTCCGGTGGAGGCGTTGTTCGAAATCGATTGGGAGCAAGACCATGACTAAGACGGCGTCAGCAAGAGCGCTGCCCCCGCTACCCGGATTGATCGCGGGCGGCTTCGTCATCGTCGGCGTACTCCTGTTGATGTTCGTGGCCAAGGGTCTTCTGTTTGTAGCAGGCCTCGGCGCCTTCGGTCCTGGCATCCTGCGCGAATTGGGCTGGCTCCGGGATCAGGATGAGTTCCAGCGACGGGCGGCCCACCGCGCCGGGTACCACGCCTAACCTGATCGGGGGTCTTGTCACGATCCTCGTTGCTTCCTGGCTTCACTGGCGCGAGACCGCCCTCGAGGGCTCGTCCGAATGGATCATGCTCATCCTCTGGATAAGCTGGCTGTTTAGCGCGTTGCTGGCGCATTGGGGAGCGCGAACGGCGGCGTCACGGATCCTGATGGCATTTGGGTCATTCTGGCTCGTCTTTGTCATCGCAGACATTCTTGGCGAGTCCGACAGTACGGCGGATTATGTACCGGGGCTGCTCATGGGCTGCCTCGTGGTCGCGCCGTTCTTCGTGCTCGCGCGGGCGATGCACACGACAGTTGGGGCTCAGCAGTCACAAGAAACAACCTCCGGATCGAAGGTACGTGTTGGTACATTCGATTCTCGTGCTCTGGCGATGGCCTATTATCGTTCGGAAGCCTTCGTCCGCCTCATGACAGACCTGCGAGGCGAATACGAAAAAGCGAAAGCTGCAGAGGATGAGAAACGAGTCAAGGAACTAGAAGTTGAAGGCCCGGCTCAGCAGGAGTTGATGCACAAACAGGGTTTTGGCACTTGGCCTGTGGACAATATTCTGAAAAAAATCAAAGGAAAGATGCCAGAGATTGCCAGACAGGCTGACGTTGACGTCACCGTGTCCAAGTGGAACATAGTCTACCAGAGGTCCGGGGTTGCATTGGTTGATGTTACCGATCTCATGGTGAGACCATTTAACCCAGATGAGGAAACTCTAGGAATAGTCAAAGGCATTCAGAAGACAGACCCGGTTCCTCTTGAAGAACTTAAGGATCATCAAGATTGGTGTAGGTGATACCTATAGCAGCACGGCTGCCGCACATTCGTATCGGGCGGGGGATTGAACCGTGTAATTGCCAACGGCTGTTCTCACAAGCGGAGGAGCGATGACTTCTCGAGCGTCCTTCCTGTTCCTTGTCACGCTGTTGGTTTCCGCCGTTTGGCCAGGCCCAAGCCACGGCCAGAAATCGCGCACGATGCTCATGAAGAGGGTCGTCGCGAATCCAGCGGCTGTGGCCGAGACCACGAGCGAGATCCTGGCCGGCCTCGGCTTCGCCCTCGACAGTCATAGGAAGCCGGGAACAGTCGGCAAAGCAAACATGCCTCACGCTTCGACTCCCTGCGAGCACCTCCAGACCGCCGCGGGGGAGTGGGTGTTGCAGGTGGACCTCAATCCGCGCGGATTCCGCGTAGCGGGGGACACGACGTGGCTAGTCTTGAGTTTTGAAGAGACGAAACCGGTCCTCGCGGCGCGGCGAGCCGAGGGTGTGGCAGTGATGGAAGATGACTGCCTCACGAGATACACCAGAAGGCTCGCCGACTCCATCAAGGTGAGGGCAGAGTCCTCACCCTGACGCTTGATGCCTGCATACCCCGCCTGGGCAGGAATCCGGGGGCTTAACGCCGACGCCGTCGTGGGCCAGCCCAAGCTCGAGCCGACCCTGATGCTGGGGTTCAACTACAACTTCTAGGGCGGACCTGTCTGGGGGAGCCGTGGCAGGCAGGCCGGCGCCGTGAAATTGCCTCCCGCGACGTGACGCGGCTCACGGAACCCAGGTGCGCCAGGGTGGTACTTTGAGCGTCCGCTGTTTCCCTGAGCCCGATTGACATGCAAGCAGTTGCACCATCCTGCGGAGTACGACTCATGCCGAATTTTCAGGCCCGGATCAAGCCCGAATGGCGTCATCGGTTTCCCCACCTGAAGACCGGAGCGTGGTACGACGTGGAGCCGCTCTGGGAAGGCACCCAGAGGCGGCGGCTCGACATGGCCGACAAGCGGGTGGCCCGGCTCAAGACCGGCACCTGCTACACCTCGCTTCGGGCGGACTACCTGGTGTTTCGTGAGCACCCGTCCGTAATCGAGGAAGGCAGCACCGCGGCGTAACAAGCCCTAAGACACAATCGAGTCATCGTCGAACCCTCCCGGAGATATCTCCGGGAGGGTCTTTGCCCGTTGCCCGCCGCGGCCCAGGCCGGTAGCTTGGCCTGAGTGACTCCAGAGGGGACCTATCTATGCTTTTACGATCCATCTTGCGGATGGCAGGACTCGCAGGGGCCCTGGCGCTGCTCCTCGCCGGCTGCAAGGCCGACACCCGCGCCGCCGACACCGACCAGGCCGCTCCGGCCGAAGCCGCCCCGCCCCGGCCGATCCTGGTCTACGCCCACAACATGCCCGTCTGTCCCTACGCCGAGCTGGGCAAGGTGACCTCGAGCGATGACGGGGAACCCGCAGTGCGGTTGGCGGCGCTCCGGGCCCAGGCTCGAGACATGGAGGGCGACGCCCTGATCGACTTCCGGGGGTCGCAGGAGGCGGGCGAGGTGCCCCGCGGCACACTCACCGCCACTGTGGTCCGGTTCACCGACCCGACCTGTACCGAAGCGCAATAAGGCCTCGCCAGGCGGGACGCCGGCCTAGCGGCCGAGCCCGATCGAGACGCCGATCGACAAGACCGGGTAGACGATGAAATTCTCGACGTCGTCCGTAATGTCCTGAATCTCCCGGTCGAGGTCCTGCTGGAAGCCCGGCGCCGAGGCTATTGGACCATCGGCCGTCGCGCTGGCCTTCGGGTTCCCATGGAATGCCACGCCGAGTTCGACAAAGAACCCCACGCGGCTGGTGGCGGGATTGCCGAAGCCGAGCCCGATGTAGGGCGATACGTCGCGGGTCTCGAGGGTACCGGTCAGGTTGCCTACCTCGGCCGGCGTGTAGGTCGTGCCGCCGATGTCCACTGGGCCGTCCAGCTCTCCGGTCAGGTCGAAGCTCGAGGTCGAGATCATGAGCCCGCCGCTCACCCGGAAGCTTCCCGTTGGATAGAGATCGGCCACCAGCAGGAACTGGGTGACGGCAGGTCCAGACTGTAATCGATATCCGACGAATTGAAGTTGATGTCGAATGGAAAGAAGTTGCCGCCGGCCCGAAGCCCCACCTTCGAATGCACCATCACCGCGGCATCGACCCCGACGCCCATGCTGCCCACGTGGAGGGCCAAGCCCGCGTCCTGAGCGTGGACCGGAGCGACGAGAATCATGGCGGCGATCAGCGTGCCGGGCAGGATCGTCGTACGCTTCGTTGTATCTTGCATCGCCGTACCTCGTGCATTGAATGATCGGGTCGTGTTTGCTGCACGGAGCCCCGAGCGGCGTATCGTTCACCATCATCTACAGGTAGTGATAGCAGTCTGACGGTTCCGTGAGAAGAGTCACAAGAAATGGTGACAGATGGTCCGGTATCACGCTGAAACGCACTGGGAGCGGCTGCCGTATCGTGAAGGGCGGGATCCAAGGGCAATGAGCCCACACTCCGGAGCGCCAACGAGCCGTGTTCACCACCTGCATCTTCTGTAACCGTCCGCTGGGCCAGAACGAGGCCATCGAGACCTTCCCGGTGGGCCGGCGCCTGGCGTTCGATGGCGCCAAGGGGCGGCTTTGGGTGGTGTGCCGGAAGTGCGAGCGCTGGAACTTGACGCCGCTCGAGGAGCGCTGGGAGGCCATCGAGGAGTGCGAGCGGCAGTTCCGCGAGTCGCGGCTCCGCATGTCCACCGACAACGTGGGCCTGGCCAAGTTGAAAGAGGGCCTGGTGCTGGTGCGGATCGGTAAACCGCTCCGGCCTGAGTTCGCGGCCTGGCGCTACGGCGACCAGTTCGGGCGGCGGCGGAAGCGCGCCATCCTCTGGACCACCGCTGGGGTGGCGGCGTTTGTCGCTGTCACTGCGGGAGCCGCCGCGGCCGGAGTCACGGTGGGTGCCTTCGGCGGCCTGCCTCAGGCCATCATCAATTCGAACATCAAGATCGACGTGACGACCAAGGACGGCCGGAAGCTCAAGGTCACCAAGACCGAGATGGACAAGTCGAAACTCTTGGTCGATCCGTCGTCGGAGGAGTGGACCCTGGCCTTGAAGCACAAGAAAGGCGAGGAGATCCTCACGGGCCCGGAGGCCATGCGCATCGCCGGCCTCATGCTGCCCAAGATGAACTACATGGCCGGCTCCAAGCAGACCGTGGCGGACGCGGTGGGCCTGATCGAGACGGTGGGCGACCCGATGGGTTTCCTCGAGCGGGTGCCGCTCGACATGCGGCAGCGCGATCTCCAGGAGCGCGTGAAGCAGAAGAAACACGGGCTCATCAGCCGGCTGCCCAAGCCCACCAAGCTGGCGCTCGAGATGGCGCTGCATGAAGAGCAAGAGCGGCGGGCGCTCGCCGGTGAATTGTTGGATCTCGAAATGGCCTGGCGGGCCGCGGAAGAAGTGGCCCAGATCGCCGACGACCTCCTGGTC
>DATHRW010000098.1:0-2046 GCA_035464955.1 Gemmatimonadales bacterium | reverse complement strand
TGCCCTTCGAACGCTGGCAGGACGCGCCGGTTCCGGCGTCGTACCCGTATGCTGTCTGGGGCCTCGCCCGGCCCCTCATCGCGCCACCTCCCGACGCCATCCACACCGGAGACGCGGTCCTGGCGATTGCGAACGCGCTGGGTGGATCGGTCGCGCGAAGCCTCCCGTATGAAAGCTTCGAGTCGCTCCTCGAGGCTCGGGCCCGGGGGCTGTTCGACGCGGGCCGGGGCATGAGCTTCGGCGATGACTTCGAGCGGCAGCATCATCGCCAGATGGAGGAGCGGGGGTGGTGGCTGCCGGAGCACGCCGAGTTCGAGCCCTTTTGGGAGGAACTGGTAGAGCGGGGTGGCTGGACTGACCTCTTTTACGACGACACCGACCCGGCCCGCCTGGCCCAAACAGGCAGTGGCCGGATCGAACTCCTGCCGGCGCGGCTGTTTGACGCCCTCGAAGCGGAGGGTGGAAGGCGGGTACCGTACATCAATGTCGCCGGCCCCCCCGACGGCCGCACCGAAGAGTTCCCTCTTCGCCTCCTCCCGTACCGGCTGTCCACTCTGGCGTCGGGTACCATGGCGCTCGAACGCTGGCTGGCCGAAGTCCCGGGCCTCTTCCCGCATGTCCTCTGGCATCCCTGGGTCGAGATCCACCCGGAGACGGCGAAGACCCTCGGGCTCCATGAGGGCACGACCGTATGGGTGGTTTCCCCAGAGCGGCAGTATCGCGCCCAAGTCAAGATCTTTCCGGGCACCGCGCCAGACAACGTGTGCGCACCCTATGGACTGCCGCACCCCGATGGGGAGCTCGCCAATCCGCTCCAGCTCCTGAGCGATTCCATTGACAACCTGACCGGACTCCGGAGCTGGTCGACCACTTTCGTCCGCCTGGAACGGGCCTGAGGGGGCCGCGACGATGCCGCGATGGGGCATGGTGATCGACCTGGACCGGTGCACCGGCTGCGCGGCCTGCGAGGTCGCGTGCAAGAGCGAGAACAACATCCCGACCGTGGTGCCCGAGCAGGCCGAGATGGGGCGGGCCATGAGTTGGATGAAGGTCATGGCGGAAATCGAAGGAGATTTTCCGGACACGACCATGCGGTTCTATCCCCGCCCGTGCATGCACTGCGACAATCCTCCTTGCATCCGGGTGTGTCCCGTGGTCGCGACCTACATCAACGACGAGGGCATCGTCGGCCAGATCTACCCGCGCTGCATCGGTTGCCGGTACTGTGCCAATGCCTGCCCGTATACGGTCAAGTACTTCAACTGGTACGGGCCCGAATGGGCGGAATCGGAGCGCCGCTATCTCAACCCCGATGTCTCAGTCCGGCCTAAGGGCGTGATCGAGAAGTGCACCTTCTGTCACCATCGCCTCCAGAAGGCGCGTGAGACGGCGCGCGCAGAGGGTCGTGAGTTGCGAGAAGAGGACTATCAGCCGGCCTGCGCCGAGGTGTGCCCCACCGCCGCCATCATTTTTGGTGATCTCGATAACCCTACCCACCGTGTCGTGGAACTCAAGGAAGACCCGCGATCGACTCGGTTGTTGGAGGACCTAGGCACGCAGCCGAAGGTGTACTACCTCCGGACGAGGGAGTGAGATGAGGCCCGAGGTGCAGGCCAAACTGGATGGCATGTCCGAGGATGAGCGGGTGCTCCTCCGCCCGCTGGTGGACACCTCGCGGGGGTTCTATGTCATGGCCATCGTGCTCGCCGCGATCATCGTCTGGGGCGTCTTCGCCTACTACCTTCAGGTGCGGTACGGCCTTGGGCGCACCGGCTTGAATCGGCCCTCATTCTGGGGCATCTACATCATTTCGTTTGTCTTCTTCATCGGCATCAGCCATGCCGGCACCCTTATCTCCGCTATTCTCAGGGTCAGTAAGGCCGAGTGGAGACGGTCCATCACCCGCTCGGCCGAACTCATCACGGTACTCGTCATCAGCTTTGGAGCCATTCAGCCGATCATCGATCTCGGCCGACCCGACCGAGTGCTGAATGTCATCTTTCACGCCCAGCTCAGGTCGCCGCTCCTGTGGGATGTGGTCAGTAT
>DATHRW010000097.1:0-2040 GCA_035464955.1 Gemmatimonadales bacterium | reverse complement strand
CACAGGACCGGAAAGCGTCGTTGTATGCCCGGAGAGACTCCTCAGCCAGGACGTCGGAGGAGTGTTGCAGCGCCGACTCCACCTCGGGGCAGTCGAGCCTGACCGAACCGTCGGCGCCTCGGTAACCGACCAACACCACATCGTGGTTCTCGGCGAACCGACTGGCCTCGAGAAAATCCATGTTGGACTGACCGGGACCACCGTTGAGACGAAAGATCGGCTCTCCGGGGTCGGTGGAGCCGGCCCGGATGCGCGTCACGGGCAGGGCGATCAGCCGCGACGCCGGGTCGGTGGCGTCCTCGGCCACGACGAGTGCGCCGCAATCGGCGGCGTAGCGGCCGCTCTCGGTTTCGTAGTCGCAGGGCGTCAGCTCCAGATCACCCGCTTTCGCCCCATCCGGGACAGAGAACGGCTCAGCGTCAGACGAGAACCGTAGGTAGCCGAGCCCGGCCACCACCAGAGCGATGAACGCCAGGGCGACAATCCGCCCGCTGGTTGTTGTGCGCGTGTTCGGGGTGTTCATACCTGCTTCCTTCATCCGAGGTCCGTGATCGGGCACTCACCCGGGAAGTCATCGATTGTGCGAACAGGGGAGCGCGCGGCTCCGCTGCTGACGCCACGTCGAGCTACCCGGCGCCGGTCTTGCCGATGGTCTTCTCCTCTGTGGTCTCTGCGCCGTGTGGAGTCACGGGATGTCCACCTGGCTCACCCGGCTGGCAACGGTGCGGGCGGCGACATAGGTCGGGAGCAGCCGGTAGGCGTCTTCTTCGGTTGCCGCTTCGACCGTCCACCAGATGGCGTGGCCCCCGGAGCGACATGAGGCCAGTGTCTGCTTGTTTCGCAGCGGGCTGTCGTGCCCCTTGAACGAGGCGAACACGACCCCGCACTCCTCCGGCTCGTGCCGGTGGTGAAGCAGGTATTGAGCCATGACGTCAGCGTGACGCGCGACCGGGTGCCCGACATCGGGGTGGCACCCTGACAGATACCCTGGTTCCGCTTCGCGATCTCGGGCTCAGGGCCCCGCGGGAAGCTCCTGTCTCAAGAAACCGTGTGGGCCTGGCGGTCGCCGAGCTCGACGGCGCGAGCCAGCTCTGTCCGTGACGCCACGTTCATCTTGTGAAAGATGTTTCTCAGGTGGGTCTCGACCGTCTTTCGGCTGATGAAGAGCTCAGCCCCGATCTCTCGGTTGGTCTTGCGGTCGAGGATCAGACGCACCACCTGCCGCTCCCGTTCGGTGAGCGACTCGATGCCCAAGACGCCGGTCTCCCCAGAGCGGGTCCGATGCTGGATGTGATATCCGAGTTTCCGAAGTTCCCGTTCTGTCTGGTCGCGGTATCGGAGCGCGCCGAAAGACTCAAATGCGGCCGCAGCTCGCCCGAGCTCGAGGCCGGCATCGTCATGATTTCCCGCCAGGCCGAGTGCTCGTCCTGCGATCACGCGTGCCCGGGCAGCGTCGAACAGTGCGTCGACCGACTCGAGCGCGTCGGCCGCGCTCGAGGCCTGCTCGGCGGCGATGTCGGGACTGCCAGTATCGAGAGCCAGTGCGGCCTCAGCGAGGCTCGCCATGGCGACTGCGGTCGGCAGCCCGACTGTCTCGGCGCAGACCCGGGCGGCCGCCGCCGCGCGTTCGGCTTCGGCTGGTCTCTCGGCTACGAGAAGCGCACGTGTCAGCAGCTCGAGAAAACGCGCTCGCCAGCCCCCACCGATCTGCACGAGCTCCTCGCCACCGGCTTGCGTGAGTAGAAGGTCGACGCTTCGGTCTGCCTGCCCCGCCTCCAGCAGCGCAGCTGCGAGCACGCAAGCCGCCATGGCCGAGAGGGCACCCGGCTGCATGCCGCCCAGGAGTTCGACGCTCTCCTCGGCCGTTGCCAGCGCGAGGGACACATCGCCGGCCGCCAGGGCGGCGATACTCCGATTGAACAGGTTCCAGGCCAGATTCTGCACGTTGCCGGCAAGTCGGGCCGCCTCCACGGCCCCATCGAAGACCTCCCCGGCCTCCAGCGGCTTTCCCAGCACCCAGAGCGAGGCTCCGAGCATGGC
>DATHRW010000096.1:0-32754 GCA_035464955.1 Gemmatimonadales bacterium | reverse complement strand
GGCCATCCCAGACAGATGACCATCCGTCCGCTTGCGGACGAACAGAACTCGGCTTACGGCACGACCTCTCGCGTTCGCCCCGGAGCAGCATTCCGGGGCGAACGCATGTTGAACGCGCCCGTCGGACCGGCTTGTCAGGCTGGTGACCCCGCCCCTAGGTTTCTTCCCCGCACCACGGTGTGAACGCCCGAGAGGACGATGGCCAAACCGCATCACTCCGGCAAGAACCAGCCGCCATACCCCAAGGACTGGGAAACCCAGGCTGAGCTCCGCGTGCTCCGGGCCAAGCCTGGTGAGTGGGAGAAGCTACCTACCTGGCGTGCCGATATGGCCCGGAAGGGATGGCAGCTCCTGCGGGTCCATAGCGACGACACGGAACTCGTGGCCATTTTTGGGAAGACCCGCCGCGCGCCGCCGCTCGGCGATCGAAAGGACTGAAGATCGTGGCCATCCCCTCCACCTATCCCTCCTCACGCCTCGTGCCGGTCGCGGCATTGGCGCTCCTCTCGGCTGCCTGCACGACAGGATCGAGAGACGTCGTCCGTCGACCGGTCCCCGCGCGCCCCGGGGTCCAGCTGGAGCAGGCCGACACCGCCGAGAGCGACTTCCGCTACCACCCCGCGTCTGGGGGCTCATACAGCTACCATCGACTCGACAGCATCGAGTACCGGCTGCCGACCGGGTCCCAAACGGAGGTCCACGGCCGCACCGTCTTTCTCAACGTCGCCCTCCAGCCGCTAGACAGCACGTATCGGGTGGAGCTCCGCCTTGATTCCATCCGACAGGACCCCGGCACCACGTACCAGCCGGCGCTAGACAGCCTCGGTCTGGTCCAATGGTCGGGAGAGATGGGACCGACAGGCGGGTTGGGGGGTTTTCTGGTCAGTCCTGCCTCACCTTTCGGCGAGCGGTTGAGCGCCGAATTGGCCAGGCGCTTCTTCCCGGCCCAGCCGCTCGGCGGGGTGCGGCCCGACATGGAATGGACCGATTCCGCACAGATCAGCGTCGCTGGGCTCTCGGTCATCCAATCGGACCGGGTCGAGAGCCACTCCCGAGCATCCGCGCTCAGCACGGACGAGCCGCCGAGCCTCCGCATCGAGACCGAGTCCCATCTCGAGCGGCAAGGCAGCAGCACCCAGACGGGCGAGGTTATCGAAGAGACGGGCCGGGGGCTAGACTCGACTACTTCCTACATCGACGTGTGGGGGCGCTTCCTCGGGAGCGAGGGCAAGGAGACCTTCGACTTGTTGTTCTCGGTCCCAGCCGTGGGCCAGAAAGTGGCCGTGCGGCAACTCAGCCACTACCGCATCCTCCGGCTCCCCGACCCAGAGACCGACTGAGGCGATCCGGCTAGCCTGAGGCCTTCCGGCCATTAGTAGCACCAACCACTAATAGCGTAGGGGAAGTTACCGGTCAGAAGATGGGGTTGACCGGCACGCTCGTCTGTGGGCTGGGCCCGGCTCCCTACACCATCAGTCCACGAGCCGCAGCGGCATCACCAGCGCAAGAAAGGAGGCCGGGTCATCCCACCCCACCGGCTCGCAGGTCGCAGCCCTCTCGGGAGCCTTGTAGGTCATCCGGACCTCGTCGGTGGGGATGTACTTCAAAATCTCCAGGAAATAGGACGCGTTGAACCCGATTTCGAGGGGGCTGCCATCGTAGGTGATGGTGATTTCCTCTTGAGCCTCGCCCAGGTCGGGAGTTTGGACCGACAGCTTGCAGCTGCCGTTTGCGAAGGCCAGGCGGACTCGATGCGTCTGATCGCTCGCCACGATGCTCATGCGTCGGAGTGCGGCGGTCAGAGCGGCCTTGTCGGCCGTCGCGATCTTGTCGTTTTCGCGCGGGATGACCTGTTCGTAGTTGGGGTACGGTCCCTCGATGAGGCGCGTGAAGACCTGGGTGCTACTCGACCGGAACCCGAGGTGGTTCTCGGTCTTGGCGATCTCAACCTCATCGTCGGGCTTGAAGAGCCGGCGGATTTGCTCGAGGGCCTTGGGCGGGACGATGAGATCCGCCTCCTCGCCACCCCCACCGGCCACCGGAATATCCATCCGGGCCAGCCGGTGGCCGTTGGTCGCCACCATCCGCATGCGCTCGGCACGGAGTTCCCACAAGACTCCGTTGAGGATAGGCCGACTTTCTTCGGTGCTCGCCGCAAAAGCGACGTGGGTGATCAGCTTATGCAGATCCTTCGCGGAGGCTCTCCAGCCACGTGAGAAATCGACCGCGGGAAAGGCCGGGAACTCCTCCCGGGGTAGGCCGAGGAGCTTGAACCTCGAGCGGCCGCATTCGATCGTGACTCGCTGCTCACCGGCGGTCGCCAGCCGGATCGATGCACTGGGAAGCTCTCGAACGATCTCGACCAGCTTCCGGGCAGGAAGGGTGATGGCTCCCTCATCTTCGACCGATGCCGCAACACTGGTCGACACCGCAATATCCAGATCGGTCCCGGAAAGATGTAAGCCGTTCGACCCAGCTTCGAGCAAGACATTGGACAACACGGGCAGCGTCGTCTTCGCAGGCACACTGGCGGCTACAGCAACCAAACCTTCCTGGAGCTGTTCACGCGTGATCGTGAGCTTCATGCCACTCCTCGAACAGGCTAAGAAAAGAACCAACTTCTAGTATAAGAAATACCTAGTAGTACTAGTAGAGGGTCTGGAAATGTGGACGTAATGGGCAACCGTCTCCGCCATCTGCCTCTATCCCACCCGAGGGCTGTCGACAGCCTGTTGGGGATGGGTAAAAACCCTCCGTGGCGCCCAAACTCTCCAGATTACCAACACCTCGAACATCCTCCCAAACGATTATTGAGCTAACAACTCTTGGCGCGCCTGCTCGACCCGCTCTTTGTAATGGCGATCCCTGGACATCAGCTTGTGGACCTTGTCCACACTATGGATGACGGTGGAATGATCCCGCCCGCCGAAGGCGTGCCCAATCTCCACCAGTTGCATTTGGAGGAGTTCACGCGCCAAGTACATGGCGACTTGCCGCGGAACCGTCAGTGTCTTGATTCGCGCTTTCGAACGGAGACCCTCCGGCGTGACTCCCCATCGTCTGGCCACCACCTCCTGGACCCGTCCGATCGTGGGCATGGACTTGGTGGGCGGTGGGGCACCCTCTTCCCCTTCTCGGATCTTGTCCGCCAGGGCCTCGCGGGCGAGGTCCGTGGTGATTTCGCGGTGTTTGAGCGAGGCGAAGAGAAGGAGCTTGATGATACACCCCTCGAGTTCGCGCACGTTGGATCGGACATGCTCAGCGATAAAGCGGAGCACATCGTCGGGAATGGTCAGCTCGAGGTGGTCTTGTTCCTGTTTCTTGCGCAGGATAGCGATCCGGTGCTCCAGGTCGGGTTGGCCGATGTCGGCCACCATGCCCCATTCGAAGCGGCTGACCAGGCGGGCCTCGAGGCCCGGGATTTCCTTCGGCGGGCGATCCGACGTGAGGACGATCTGCTTGTTTCCCTCATAGAGTGCGTTGAAGGTGTGAAAGAACTCTTCCTGGGTCATCTCCTTGCCCTCCAGGAAGTGCACGTCGTCCACGAGAAAGAGGTCCACTTCGTTGCGGTAGCGTCGCCGGAACTCCGGCATCGTCCGGCCGTGGATGCTCTCGATCACTTCGTTGATGAACTGTTCCGCCCCGACATAGAGGATTCGGCTTGCGGGATCGCGCTTCGATACCGAGTGGGCGATCGCCTGCATCAAATGGGTCTTTCCAAGCCCCGTCGACCCGTAAATGAAGAGCGGGTTGTAGGTCTTTCCCGGCGCCTCGGCCACCGCGTGGGCCGCGGCGGCGGCCAGCTCATTGGATTTTCCGATGACGAAGGTGTCGAACGAATATCGTTCGTTGAGCGGCTGGATGGGTGCATCGTCCGGCCCGACCGCGGGTGTGCCTGCTTCGGAGAGGGGGGCTACGAAGAAGTCCATCTGCGGTCGCTTTTGGCGATCTTCCTGAACCCGGAAGACCACGGCCATTGTCCGGCCCAGGACCGGCTCAGCCAGCTTCGAGAGAATCTGTGCATGCTTGGTTTCGTTCCACTCGACGGCGAATTGATCCGGCGCGCCGATGATGAGCCGTTCCTCGTCCAAGGCAATCGCCTCGGTGGGATCGAGCCAGGTGCGGACGGCATGATCTGGAAGCTCTCGATGGGCGGACTCGAGAATTTGCTTCCATGCCTCTTTCGCAGTCAGTTGCAGCGACATTCAGATTTGCTGGGCGAGGAGTTGATCAAGGGCTGCCGATTCTACGGGCCGGATGTGGAAAAGTCAACCTTGACCCCTACCCCCTTGCAGGACTAGCTTTTCCGCCTCATTTGGAGGCATCAGATTCATGAAACCATCCTATCGGCCTCGTAACCGCCGCCGGATCAACAGACACGGATTCCGCGCCCGCATGGCCACGCGCTGGGGCCGGGCCGTGTTGTCCCGTCGTCGGAAGAAGGGCCGCAAACGGCTCACCGTCTCGATCCCGTCGAAACACGGAGGCTCCTGACGCCCGAGCGGCAATTCCCGCGATCCCGCCGGCTGAGTCGGAGGAACGACATCCGGCGCACGATGAGGGAAGGGCGCCGCTATCGCACGGAGCATCTCGAGATGATCTGGCAGCCAAACACCCTGAATTGCCCTCGACTGGGGCTCGTGGTCCCCAAATACCGCTCGACCGCGGTGGCCCGTAATCGACTGCGCCGCCGCCTCCGCGAGCTGTGGCGCACCGACGTCCAGGGCGAGCAGGGGAGCCAAGACCTCGTCATTCGCGCCAAGCCGGCTGCCTACCATGCCTCGCCCGGCGTCCTCCGGGACGAGCTTCTGGGATGGCGTGATGGGTTGACGGCGGAGTCATAGGCCGACATGCGACCCTTGCTCGGGATTCCCCGGTACCTTGCCCTGGCCCTGATCCGAGCCTATCAGCTCACGATCTCCCCACTCCTGCCACCTTCCTGCCGGTTCACGCCCTCCTGTAGCCAGTACACCAGCGATGCAATCTCGCGGCACGGTCTCACGACCGGAGCGTGGCTGGGTATGAAGCGCCTGGTGCGATGCCATCCTTGGCATCCTGGTGGGTATGACCCCGTGCCGTAGCGGCCTCGAGTAGCTGAATGGATCGTCGTTTCCTCTTGGCGATGTTGCTCTTCATAGCAATCATCGTCGTTCCATCACTGATCTTCCAGCGTCCGCCGCCGCCGCCGGTGGCGGTCGACTCCGTCGCGACTGCGCCGCCGCCCGAATCGCCGGCGCCGGCGCCCGCCGAACCCGCCCAAGCCCAGGTAGCCGAACCCACCCTTTCCGCGCCACCGGCCCGGGATACCACGGACGGCGCGGTTCCGGACACCGTAACGGCGCGGACGCCGCTCTCCACCTACGACATCAGCACCCGCGGCGCCCGCCTCATCGGGGCCCGCCTCAACCGGTATCGCAGCATGGCCCCGGGTGACGGCCCGGGCCCGCTCGAGCTGCTGCGCACCGACAGCGACCTGCTCGGTCTCCGGCTGATCCGAGAGCAGGATACCCTGTATCTCGACCGGTGGATGTTCGATACGCCATCGGCTGACACCGGGTTGGACGTGGCTCAGGCAACCGACCTGTCGTTGGCGACCGCGGACCAGGGCATTGCCCTCGATCTCCGGTATGTGTTCCGGCCGGATGACTACCAGATCGAAGTGTCGGGCCGTTTTGATGGGATCGGTCCGAACGGGGCGCTGTTGCTCGTGGGGCTCGGGCCCGGGCTGCGGAATACCGAGGCCGACTCAACCGGCAACTACCGGGACATGGGCTTGGTCACCAAGAACATCAAGACGTCGCAGACCAAGCTGTCGAGCCTGACACCCGGCGAGACCAAGACGGAGAGCGGGCCCTTCGAGTGGACCGCCGTCAAGTCGAAATACTTCGTCTCCGCCATGTTCGCGTTCGATAGCGGCGCGGCACCGATCAGCGGGGTCACCGCCACCGCGCCACCCGACGCAGGGAAGCACCCGAAGACGGCGGACATGTGGGCGAGCGTTCCCATTGCGTCCGACGGACTCTTCCGGTACCGCCTCTATCTCGGCCCGATGGAGTATTCCCGCCTCGCCGCGGTGGGCCATGATTTCGACGACGTGAATCCGTACGGTTGGCCGGGGATTCGAACGCTGATTCGCCCCGTCGCGGTTGGCGTCCGATGGCTCTTGGTGTGGATGCACCAAAACCTGCACATGACGTACGGCCTCGTGCTGGTCGTGTTCGGCGTGTTGGTCCGCGTCGTCCTCTGGCCGCTCAACCAGAAGGGCATGCGAGCCAGCCTGCGGATGCAGGCCATCCAACCACTCATGAAGGAGATTCAAGAGAAGTACAAGGGAGAGCCGCAACGGCTCCAGCAGGAAGTGTTCAAGTTGTACAAGGAGCACAACGTGAACCCCCTCGGCGGTTGCTGGCCGGTGCTGCTGCCCATGCCGGTGCTGTTCGCCTTGTTCTTCGTGTTCTTGAACACCATCGAGCTTCGAGGTGTCTCCTTCTTGTGGCTCCCGGACCTCTCCCGGGCAGACCCGCTCTACATCATTCCGGTGCTCATGGGTCTGTCCATGTGGGCGATGAGCAAGGTTGGCCAGATTGGGGTGCCGCCCAATCCGCAGATGAAGATGATGCTGTACATCATGCCGGTCATGATGACCGTGCTGTTTGTCCGGTTCCCCTCTGGGCTGAACCTGTACTACACCGTGAGCAACATGGTGAGCATTCCGCAGCAGTGGTATCTGGCAAAAGAACGCCTCCGGGCCAAGCCCGGCGGCGCCCCACCCCCCACCGAGCGCCCGTCGAAGAAGAGCGGCAAGGCAAAGCCCAGGAAATAGCCGGACCCCGCTCTTACTTTTCCGCATGCTCTCGGATCCCATCGTGGCCCTGGCAACACCGCCGGGGCGAGCCGCGCTCGCCGTCATTCGTTTGAGTGGCGACGGCGCCTTCGAAGTGGCCGCGAAGGTCATCGCTTCTTTCCGCGTCGAACCGTCGCGCCGAGCGACCCTGGCCATGTTTCTCGACCCCACAGGCCAGCCGGCCGATCGTGGCCTCTATACGGTGTTCCCCGGCCCCGTGAGCTATACCGGGGAGGACATGGTCGAACTGTCCTGCCACGGGGGATTGGTGGCTCCCGCGAGGATCATCGCGGCCCTCGGGGCGGCCGGTGCGCGGCAGGCTTTCCCGGGGGAGTTCACCCGCCGGGCCGTCTTGAACGGCAAGCTGGATCTGGTCCAGGCCGAAGGGGTTGGGGACCTGGTCGACGCGACGGCGCCCGAGCAGGCGAGGCTCGCGCTCCAACAACTGGACGGCGCGCTGTCACGGCGCCTGGCACGGTTGCGAGATGGGCTGTTGGAGCTCGAGGCCTTGCTGAGCTATGACATCGACTTTCCGGAGGAAGACGAGGGCCCGCTGGTTCCCACGCGAGCCCCGGACCACCTCGACCGGCTGGCGGCCGAGATCGACGGCCTCATCGCGACCGCGCCCGCCGGAGAACGGATCCGTGAAGGAGCTCTGGTGGTATTTGCGGGCCGGCCCAACACCGGCAAGTCCTCGTTGTTCAACAGCCTACTCGGGCTCGACCGGGCCATTGTGACCGACATTCCTGGGACCACCAGGGACGCCATCGAGTCGGCCACGGAATTCCACGGGTGGCCGGTCCGGTTGGTCGACACGGCGGGTTTGCGTCACGTGGTCGAGCCGGTGGAACTACTGGGGATCGAGGTGAGCCGGCGCTATCTATCCGCAGCCGACCTGGTGCTGTTTTGCGTCGAGGCAGGCCGCGAACTTGATGACCAAGAGCAAGCATGGCTCCGCGGATACCCAGGAGACGGCGACTCGACTGAGGCGCGCCTCCGCCCGGGCGCACGAGTGCTTGCGGTTCGGACCAAGGCCGACCTGGCCGCAGACGCGGAGGATGGCATCGCCGTCTCCGTCACGACCGGTGCGGGTCTCGACGTCCTGCGAAGGGAAGTGGCCCGGATCGCCTTTGCGGAGCAATGGCAGCTCGCAGACCTGGAGCCGGTGCTCACGCGGGAACGCCATCGGGAGGCGCTACGCCGGTCGCAGGAGGCCCTGGGCCAGGCGCGCCCGTTGCTCGTGGGCCGGGGGGAGGCCGTCCTCGCTGCACACCACGTTCATGAGGCGGTCCGCGCGTTGGACGAACTCATCGGCGCGGTGGATGTCGAAGATGTGCTCGACCGCGTATTCGCATCATTCTGCGTCGGTAAGTGAGGCCGGCGCGACAATCCGATCGGGGAAGGTTTCTATGGAGGTGATCGTCAAACCCACGGGTCCCATCGTGATTGAGGGCCCAGTCACCCTGCGCGACCCCGAGGGCAACGAGATCACCCCGCCGCCCAAGCAGCGAGAGGGTAGGATCAAACTCTGCGGGTGTGGCCGATCGAAGATTCGCCCCTTTTGTGACGGCAGCCACAAAGAGACCGACGATCAGGCGGTCTGAAACCCTCGCGCGTGGTCTTCGGCCTGCTGGAAGTCCTCGGTCTTGGCACGCAAGGCAGCCGCAATACCACGCTCGGCAACTAGTGCCTCCGCCATTCGGTGCCCGAGGTAATAGCCCGCCCGCTCGGGGATAACGCGTCCGCGCACGAGCCGAGCCGCCGGACTCATGCCGCCGGCGAGGAAACGGAGCCTCAGGCCCAGCGCGCGGCGGTCAAGATCGACGTCGGTCGCCCGCCGCAGGAAGGCTTCCAGTTCCCGGAGCCGGTGGTATTGTCGCCGAGCATAGCCAAAGTAGTCCGCGGGATCGAACCCCGGCGCAACGATCTGCGACGCGTGCACGGCTAGCCCCTCGTTGATCATGAGCTCACGGAGGGTGGCCCAGCTCCCCGTCTGCCAATAATCGTAGTATCCGCCCGCTTCCCGAATCAGCTGCCGCATGGGGCTTTGGCTCTCAGGCGAGGTGTAGCGCACGGCGTGAGCCAGTTCGTGGGCGATCCATAGCGGGATGAGCTCGGGGGACAGGCCGAGTCCGAAGGTCTCGGGATTGGCCTTGCCGGTGAAGTGTTCGACGCAGATGAATGCCACCCCGCGCCCTCGGATCACCAGTTCGCCCGCATTAGCCCCGCCAACCCCGACCATGAGACAGACGTCGGTCGGACGATCGATGCGCAACACCTCACTGGCGCGAGCCAGCGTGTCCTCCGCCATCCGCACCAAGTCTACGGACTCGACGAGCGCACGGAGGTCGCTCCGGTCGGCCGCTAGGGCCTGTTCGACCACCTGTTTGGCGGGGGGTGTCTCGGGGTCGAGGACGTAATTACGCCAGTAGGCGGAAAGAAGCGGGCGATTGGTCTCGAAATAGCTGCGGTAGGCCGCCAACCGATCGGTCGCGTCGAGGACGGAGAGGAAATCGGGCACGAGATCAATCAGCACGCGCCACAATAGCAACGCACCGCCGCGCGGTCAAGCGATGCGGATCAATGCAGTTCGTTCTTCTTGCGCTGCGCGATGGTATCCAGGAAACGACGCTCCTCTGGCGTGAGGCTGGTGATGCCCAGCGCGCTGATTTTGTCGAGCACGCGGTCCATTTCTTGTGCGGCCGAGTCCTTGGGTGTGCGCGGTCCCTCCGGCCGCGGAGGCAACGTGTCACGAGCCGCGGCGCGTTGCTCGGGTTTCAACACGAGGACGCGTTCGGCTGGAGCCTCCGGCGACGCAGGCCGCCGTGGGGCGATCTCTTGGAAGCGGAAGGCAAGATAGCCGAAGAGTGCGCCACCGAGATGGGCCCAATGGGCGATGCCATCGGCGCGTCCGATGACGGCAAAGGTCAGATCGAGCAAGACAATTCCGCCAATAAGCGTGCGGGCCTTGATGGGGATCGGGATCGGAAAGATCATCAGTTCCGCGGTGGGCCAATACATGGCAAACGCAACGGCCACGCCCAACACGGCCGCAGATGCTCCAAGAAAAGGCGCCACCGGCATGACGGTTGCCAGCCCCAAGGACAGGACCGCTCCGCCCAGGCCGCACAAGAAATAGTATCGAACGAAGCCGCGGCTCGTCATGCGGCGCTCGACGGGCGGCCCGAGGAAAAACAACATCAGCATGTTGAACGCAAGATGGAGCGGGCCGGCGTGGACGAACATGTAGGTGACGAACGTCCACGGCGCACGGAATGCTCGGGCAGGCTGAAAAGCCAGGGTAGGGGCCAATGCGGGAAAGAGGGTCATCAACAGCAGCAAGACGACTGCATTGGCGATAATGAGTCGTCCAACCCACCGGGTCATGCGGGGTTGCTGCAACAGATTCATGAAACGCTGGCCTCTTGGAGACTCCCACTCAGGCGCCCCGGGGGACCTCCGCGGCGCAAATGCGGTCGCACAGTTCGGCAAAATCGATGCCGGAAGCCCGGGCTGACTGAGGAAGCAAGCTGGTCGAGGTCAGTCCTGGCAGGGTATTCACCTCTAAACAGAGCGGTTGTCCCTGGGCTGTCAAGCGAAAATCCACCCGCGAATAGCCGCCCAACTTGAGGGCCCGGTGCGCCGCCACCGCGAGCTGTTGACAGGACTCCACGATATCGGCGGGCAGGTCGGCAGGGAAGGTCTCCTCGGACATGCCCGGGGTGTACTTGCAGACGTAGTCGAAAATCTCGTGCTGAGGAACGATCTCGCCGACCGTCAACGCCTGATCGGCCAACACCCCGACCGTTACCTCGCGCCCGGGGACGAAGGCCTCGATGAGAACCTCGGCGTCGTAGACCGAGGCCGCCTCGACGGCCGCCGTGAGCTCCTCCGGTCCTTGGACCACGCTCAAGCCCACCGTAGATCCTTCATGGGACGGTTTGACCACCACTGGCCAGCCGAGCCGTTGCCCTACCTCGTGGGCCTGTTGCGGCGCCATGAGCCAGTCGGGAGTCGGAATGCCCGCTTGTCGGAACAATCGCTTCGAGATGTCCTTGTCCAAGGCCAAGGCACTGCCCAGCGGTCCACTCCCGGTATACGGAACGCCGATCACTTCGAGAATCGACTGGATGGTGCCGTCCTCTCCCCACCCGCCGTGAAGGGCCAGGAAGACCACCTCGGCATCACGGACTACGGGAAGATTCCCGAGGCCCGACATGAGGAGCCCACGTTCGAGCGCCGCCAACGCCTCGAGAGACGGCGGGGTGGCTCCGACCGATGCTTGGAGCAGCGAGGACTCTTCCAGAGGTGGCACGTAGCCCCTGGCCGTATCGACGACGCGAACGTCGTGATTGCGAGAGCGCAGCGCAGCCACGACCTGCACGGCCGACGCGATGGCCACGTCGCGCTCGGACGAAGTCCCGCCCGTGAGCACCGTGATCCGCACCTTACTGGGCTCCGATCAGCTGCTGGAGCACGTCGAACCGGCTGACGACGCCGATGAGGCTGCCGCCTCGTTCTACCAGGACAGCGGGTGTGTCGCGCGACAGCATGGGGGCCACCTGGTCGGCGGGGCAGGTGGCACTGACGACAGGAAACGGGGAGTCCATTACCTCCTTGACCGGACGGTCGAGAATGGTGGGTTGGGCGAGCGCACGCGCCATGAGGGTTCCTTCGCTGAGGCTGCCGACGCATTCCTCGTTCTCGAGCACCGGGATTTGGCTGACCTCCCAGGAATTCATGAGGTTGAGGGCTTGCCGCACCGCGGCGGCGGGCGCGACGCTCACCACCGCCGGTGCCGTGGACCGGCGTCGCTCGAGCAGCTGGGCCACCGTGACGCGCGGGACCTCCAGCAGCTGGTTCTCTCGCATCCATTCGTCGTTGAACAGCTTGGACAAGTATCGCTCGCCGGTGTCGCACAAGATGGTCACGACCAACGCGTCCGGGTCGTTCACCTCTCTGGCAATCTCGCAAGCCAATGCGACGTTCATGCCCGCCGACCCGCCCACGAGCATCCCCTCCTCACGCGCCAGTCGGCGGGCCATGGCGAATGAGTCGCGGTCGGACACCTGCCGGAACTCGTCGACGTAATCGAACCAGATGGTCGTCGGGATCTTGTCTCCCCCCACACCCTCCACCTTGTAGGGGGCGCCCTCGCCCATTTCACGATGGACGGCGTAGCCGGTGTAGAGGGACCCGACGGGGTCGGCCGCGATCACGCGAATAGCCGGGTTCTGTTCTTTCAAGTATTTCCCGGCTCCGCTGACTGTTCCGCCGGTGCCGGCACCAGCCACGAAGTGAGTCACCTTACCATCCGTTTGGGCCCAGATCTCGGGCCCCGTCGTTGCGTAGTGCGCCTCCGGGTTCACGGCGTTATAGAACTGATTGGCGAGCACGGCGCCAGCGGTTTCTTCGACGATGCGCTTGGCGCGCACCACGTAGTTGTCCGGATGGTCTGGGGGAACGGCGGTTGGGGTGATCACAACCTCCGCGCCATATGCCTTGAGCAAGCGAACCTTCTCTTGAGACATCTTATCCGGCATCGTGAAGATGCAGCGATAGCCCTTGAGCGCGGCGGCCAACGCCAACCCGACACCGGTGTTGCCGGAGGTCCCTTCCACGATCACGCCGCCGGGCTTCAGGTCGCCCCGCCGCTCGGCGTCCTCGATGATCGCAAGTCCGATGCGGTCTTTGACCGATCCACCGGGGTTTGCGAACTCGGCCTTCCCGGACACAGGCGTGCGAAGCCCCGCCCCTACCCGACTCAGGCGGATCAAGGGCGTCCACCCGATAGTGTCGAGGACGGAGTCGTACGGTTTGGTGTGTTGAGGCGTCATGGGGCCGTCTCTCCGGTGCCGGGTTGCTGAAAGATGATGGGCTGCTCGAAGGCGGTGCTCACCGGGACACCGTTTCGCAGGGCCGGCGCGAAGCGCAGTGCCGGAACAGCGCTGAGCGCGGCCGAATCGAGGCCGGGGTGACCGCTCGACTCCCGTATCCGGGTGGAATCGGGGTTCACGGATCCGGTGGAGTCGACGAAGAGTCGAAGCACCACCGTTCCTTCGACGCGTTGCGCGAACAAATCGGGAGGATACTGCACCGGAGGGTCGGCGTTGGTGGAGATGGGGGATTGATCCCTCCGGTCTGCCCCGGGCCGGGACGACCGGGTTCCGGTGTCTTCCTTTGCGCTCCGGCACCCGACCACGCTGGCCGCGACCAACAAGACCCAGGCAACGGTCCGCATCTTATTCTCCCGCGCGTCGTTTGAGGTCGGCCAAGCGGTTCAGGGCCTCGAGCGGCGTCAACGAATCGACATCCAGGTCCTGCAGCGCCTTCACGGCCGGATGGGCTCCGGGCTCGCCGAACAATACCAGCTGTCCCGGGTCGGGTGGTCGGGGTGGCGCACCTGGAGCGACACGGTGTTCGTGTTCGAGGGTGAGCAAGATCTCGTTGGCCCGCTGCACGACGGTGGAGGGCAGCCCGGCAAGCTCGGCCACGTGGATGCCGTAGGATCGATCGGTGCCCCCTGGTTCAAGGCGATGCAAGAAGACCACCGTATTCCCGGTCTCTCGTACCGCAACGTTCCAATTGCGTGCGTGCTGGAGCCGCTCGGGCAGCTGCATCAGTTCGTGATAGTGGGTAGCAAACATCGTCTTGCACCCTACGATATCATGGAGATGCTCCGTGACGGCCCACGCAATGGCCACGCCGTCATAGGTCGACGTCCCGCGACCGATTTCGTCGAGGAGCACCAAACTGTTGGCCGTCGCATTGTGGAGAATGGCGCTGGACTCGCTCATTTCTACCATGAACGTCGATTGCCCGCGTGCAAGGTTGTCGCTGGCCCCAACCCGGGTGAAGAGCCGATCGACCACCCCGATGGTGGCCGCGGATGCGGGTACGAAGGCCCCCATCTGAGCGAGGACAACAATGAGCCCGATCTGGCGGAGAATGGTTGACTTGCCAGCCATGTTCGGACCAGTGACGAGCAGGACTCGTTCCGCGCGGTCGAAGGCGACGTCATTGGGAATGAACTCTTCACGGGCCATCAAGCGCTCGAGCACGGGATGGCGGCTCCCGGTGAGCGACAAGGCAAAGTCAGAGGTTATGACCGGGCGAACATAGCGATGGTGTGTGGCGACCTCCGCCAGCCCGGCCCAGACGTCGATCTGTGCAAGGGCGCGCGCCGCGCGCTGCAGCCGCTCGATCGCGGCACCGGCCCGCTGGCGTAACTCGTGAAACAATTCGGACTCTCGGGTTTCGACCCGCTGCTCCGCACCGAGCACCTTGGCTTCGTGCTCCTTCAGTTCGGGGGTGACGAACCGCTCGGCGTTCGTCAGGGTCTGGCGGCGCTCGTAGTGTGCCGGTACACGCGCCGCCTGGCTCTTGGTCGTTTCCAAGTAGTAGCCGAAGACTTTGTTGAACCCGACTTTCAACGTGGTGATCCCGGTCTGCTCTCGCTCCCGGGCCTGAAGCTCCGCTATGTATTGCTTGCCGCCATCGCGCAGAGACCGCGCTTCGTCCAACTCGGGATCGAAGCCGCTTCGAAACACCCCGCCCTCTCCGAGCGTTGCGGGGAGTCGGTCGTTCAGCGCGGTGGAGAGCGCCTCGGCCAGGTCCGCCAAGACATCGAATCCCTCGGCGATGCGACTCAGGGCCTCACTGTGGGCCCGATCCGTCAGGGCGGCGAGCGCTGCCAAGAGTGCCGGGAACTGCAGGATCGAGTCCCTGAGCGCACCGAGCTCTCGCGGGGTTGCACGGCCGGCCGCTGCCCGGCTCGCCAATCGCTCCACGTCGCGAACACCGTCGAGTGCTTCCCGAAGTCGCGCCCGCCCTTGATTGTCCTGGACGAGCACGTCCACCGCGTCGAGGCGCTCCTGAATGATGGCGGGATTGCGAAGCGGCGACAGGAGCCACTGCCGCAGCAGTCGCGCACCCATCGGGGTCACCGTGCGGTCGATTGTTTCCCGGAGGGTCACTGCACCAGGTCCGGCGCGGAGCGGCTCGACCAACTCCAAATTTCGGCGCGTCATGTCGTCGAGCCAGAGGTGCGACTCGCTGCGCCGAATCGTTGGCCGGGCCAGGTGCGGTAGGCCGCCGGGCTGGAGTTCTCCCAGGTAGCGCAACAAGGCCCCCGCCGCCCCGATCATCAGGTCATCACCCGCGCCGAGGCCCAGGCCGTCCACGGAGGCCAACCCAAACCGTTCCGCCAGATCTCCCCGCGCCGCGGTCGACGCGAACTCCCAGTCTTCTCGCTCCGTTCGCAACGTGCCGTTTTCCAGCGGGAGGGCGGCGTTCCGCGGTGTCACCACCTCGGATGGTGCGAGGCGCCCGAGTGCCTCGTCCAAGTCGTGGTGGGCCGCGAGTTCCATCGAGAACTCGCCGGTGCTGAGATCGGCCGCCGCGATGCCTATGTGCGTCCCGTCCCCTACCAGGGCGACCAAGAAGTTGTTGCGATCTCCTGGCAGCCAGCCGTCATCGAGGATCGAGCCGGGCGTGATCGTTTCGACGACCTCTCGCTTGACCAATCCCTTGGCCGTCTTTGGATCTTCGACCTGTTCGCAGATCGCCACGCGATGCCCCTGGGCGAGGAGCTTGCGCACGTAGTCGCCGGCGGCTTTGACCGGGACGCCGGCGAGTGGGACACCATCGCCGCGGGACGTGAGTGTGATGTTCAGGAGACGAGCGCCAAGCTGCGCGTCTTCGAAGAACATCTCGTAGAAGTCTCCCATGCGGAAAAACAGAATCGCGTCGCGATGTTGCGACTTGATCTGTTGGTACTGCCGCATGAGGGGGGTCCCCTGGCGAATCGCCGTCCGCTCGGTCACGGCTTGTGTACCACGAAGGGGCTGCCGCCGACCTCGCCACGGATGCGCTCGGCGGCGGCACGGGCGCTCCGCTCGTCGGGGAAGGCGCCCACCTGCACCTTGAACCAGGGTCCATCCGCCACGATCCGGGCCGGGTACCCGAGGGCGGCCACCCGGGGGAGAAACGCCTCAGCAGCCTCGCGGCTCCGTGTCGCCAGAACCTGTACTCGGTATGCCTCCGCGGCGGCGGAATCCCGGGGAATGGAGTCGGGTGTCCCTGCCTCCTCCGCGGAGCCACACCGGCGATTGTGAAACTCCAACCGATTCCTGAGTTCGACGTCCTCCCCGACCAACGCAAGACCGGCCGCCAGCCAGTCGCAGCCGGCCCGGATATTACCGAGTCCGAACTGAGCACGCGCGGCCCACAAGGCCGCCGTCGGAACGAGCGGGCTCCCCGGATAGTCTTGGCGAATCGCCTCGAGATTCCGCACCGCACCGCTCAGGTCGTTGGCGGCATAGTCGAGCTGGGCCAGGCGGAGGAGCGCGTCGTCGGCATACGGGGACCAGGCGTACTCGATGGCGACCCGCTGGAAGAAGCGCTGCATGTCTTGGGCGGTCCCGGCCACACTCCCCGCGGTATAGAGCGCCGCGGCGTACAAGGTATCGGTGGGAGGTATGGTCCCGAGGAGCCGGTTGACCACGGCACGCGCCGAATCGGGGAGACCTTCCTGGGCCAAGCTGAGCGCGGCTGTGAGCCGAGGATCATCTTGCGCCGAAACCCTGATGGGCACGCTAAGGGCCAGAAGCCATGCGATCATGCTGGTTAGAAGGAATCTCATGGCGCCGCCTCTTGCAGCACAGCGTGCACCTGGAGGACCAGATCCGTCAGTACCCCGCCCTCGCCCGAGAGCCGGGTGCTCTTGAGTGCCTGATCGGCTTCGAGGGTGCGCCTGAGTGCGGTTTCCAGGCGGGATCGTGACCACGCCGGCGCCCATGCACTCCACCGTTGCGCCTCGTCCTTCCAGTCGGGCAGTCCATAGGGCCGGACGGCCCGGAGACGCTCGAACACACCACGGCGCAAGGCCTGGTCACGCACGCCCCGGTCATATCGCTCTCGGGCAATCCCGACCCCGATCAAGGTGGTTCCGAGGGAGGTGACGAGCCGGACCCCGTTCACGTTGGACTGGGCCAGCACGTCGGGGAGCAGGGTAAGGGCCCTCGCGGTATCTCCGTCGAGCACCGCGTTGCGCCAGTCGAGCGCGGTTTCTCCGGACCGTACCCCCACCACACCCTCGATCATCGGAACCGTCACGGTGCGGTCCACCGCAATTGCCGACACCTTGGACAGCTCGGCGAGCAGGCAGCCAAGGTCGGTCCCGACCGCGGCCACAAGATGTCGAACCGCCTCGGGCGCAATGGACACCCCGAGCTTCCGGGCTCGATGTTCGACCCACCGGCGGGTCCGTTCCGGCGGCAGCGGGTCGAACGCGACCGCATAGGTGTGCCGACTCAACTCGGCATCCGGTTTTTCTGCCGCGGCTCCTTGGACCAAGATCAGCACGGTCTCTGGCGAGGGGCGCGACAGATAGTCGAGCGCCACCTGCCGGGTCTTGGTGCGCCGCTTCCAGGCCTCGACGTCTCGAACCAGGATAACCCGCCGCTCGGCCAAGAGCGGAAGCGCCACGCATAAGTCGCCCAATTGCTCGGGCGCGAGTTGCTTTGCGCTATGCTGATCGAAGTTGAATTCCCGCAGGGTGGGATCGAGCGCCAGGTCCAGAATCGCGCCGACCGCCTCGTCCTTGAGGATGTCCTCCGGGCCGTAGAGATAGTAGGCCGGAGCGGGGATACCCTGTTTCAGGTCACGGTAGAAGGTCGTGAGACCATGAGCCGCCATACGGGAATCTTATCCTGCCCTCGCGGGTCAAGAAACCCGGCTCGGCGCGGTGGAGCGTGGTCTCGGGTGTCGGACGCCGCCTACTGGGGCCGCTTTCGGACGAAGGCATCACACAAGAGTATCGCCGTCAACGTCTTGGCGTCCGCGATCTCTCCACGGCCCAATCGCCGCCAGAGGGCCGACCAGCGGAGCACGGCGGGCTCGATCAATTCGTCGGGCTCTCGTGCGGGTGAACCGGCCCGGAGGCCCTGAGCCCAGAACAGGTGGATTTGCTCGTCGGTGAATCCGGGCGTGGTATAAATGGTGAGCAGCGGCACCAACTCGTCCGCCGCGTACCCGGTTTCCTCTTGAAGCTCGCGCCGGGCACAGCGCTCGGGCGATTCTCCGCCGTCCAGTCGGCCGGCCGGAACCTCGTAGAGATAGGTGTTGGCGGCGTGTCGGTATTGGCGGATGAGAACAACCCGGGGGTCCGGTGCCGTTGGCGGGTCCAAGAACGGCACAACCGCAGCGGCCCCGCTGTGGCGGATCATCTCGAGGCTTGCGCGCGCACCATTCGGAAGCTCGACCTCGTCGAGATCGAGGTTGATCACGCGCCCGCTGTAGATGCGGCGGCTGGAGAGGAAGGCCATAGCGAGCGCGGCGAGGAGTGAGTCCGAGCTAGTTCGCGGCGGGGTGTCCGGCGATGTCTCGGATGCTCGACGCCCCCAAGCCCAGTGCGTCCACGGGGGCCCGAATGCTGGCCAAGTCGCCGACGACCACGACGACCGTCCGGTCCGGTTCGAGGTATGTGCGAGCGACGCGCTGCACGTCTGCAGTCGTTACGGCCATGACCCGCTGCACGTAGTCGTCGTAATACGATAGCGGAAGCCCGAAGGTGAGCAACTCCATCACTTTGCCCGCCATCTGGGACGTGGTCTCGAATTCTCCCGCCAACCCCAAGGCGAGATAGGCCTTGGCGCGATCCAGCTCCGTTTGGCTCACGGCGCTGTCACGAATCGTGCGAATCTCCCGAAAGAACTCCACGAGGGCACTATCGGTCACGTCGGTTCGCACGGATGCGCCTGCGGTGAAGGGCCCGGGGAGGGGTCGATAGGCGAAGCCCGACCACGCACCGTAGGTGTAGCCCTTCGTTTCGCGCAAGTTGGAGTTGAGCCGCGACGAGAACGAGCCACCCAGGATCGTGTTCATGACCTCGATGACGATGTAGTCCGCATTGTGGCGGGAAATGCCGGGCCCACCAATGCGGATCACCGACTGGGCGGCGCCCGGCTTGTCGACGAAGAACACCCGCGTGCGGTCTATCGAGAGATTTACGGGGGACGTCAGGTCGTGCCGTGCGGGGGCCGCGATGGCGACGGCCGAGGGGGGGCATCGCTGCCAGGTTCCGAAATGATCCCGAGTTGCTTGCACGGCCTCGGCCACGGAGATGCTGCCCGTCACAACGAGCGTAGCCGAGTTGGGGCAGAAGACTTGATCGTAAGCCTGGCGGACGATCGTCGAGTCCAAACCGACCGTCGAGAGACTGTCCCCGGTCAGGCTTGCATGGTATGGGTGTCCCTCGGGGAAGACGAGCGCGTTGAATGCCAGCCCGGCGACGCTCTCCGGGCGATCGCGTTGCTGCAAGATCCGGGCGAGCCGGAGATCGCGCTGCCTGGCGACATCGATGTTGCGAAACGCGGGGCGTAAGGCAACCGTTGCCATGAGGGCTAGCGCAGAATCGAGGTTACGGT
Organism: Gemmatimonadales bacterium; assembly: GCA_035464955.1. GTDB lineage: Bacteria > Gemmatimonadota > Gemmatimonadetes > Gemmatimonadales > GWC2-71-9 > JABDII01. The sequence goes on along the minus strand of DATHRW010000096.1, from coordinate 13,482 downwards.
AGGGCACCTTCAGGTTCACCACCATTGCATCCCAATCCGCATAGGTGTTCAGGTCGGCGCCGTAGTACTCGGTGAGGGCCGCGATCCCGAACGCATCGAGTGTGTCTGCACCTTCGTCGAGCAGGTCTGCGGTGAACGATGCCAACCCGGGCCGCGCGCCGTCCTGTCGCCCACCGCCGGGAACGGCGAGGCTGAACTGGACGACGGGGACCTCTCGCATCTCCACCACGTAAAGGGTCAAGCCGTTAGGCAGCGAGGCCGTTTCGATCGGAGGCAAGCGCAAGGCGGGCGGCGGTGACAACTCCGGCGGTGTCGTGCGATCGACGACCTGAGCGTGGGACGGATGAAACACTCCAATGGTTGCGATGCCAAGGAGTGCCACGACACGGTACCTCATGGAGCCACCTCCGTCGTCTCGATTGCGAGCTCCCGTTTGCCCTCGGGCACGACGCTCAACACGACCTTAGGGGCCAGCAAGTAGGTTGCCGCGGCTCGACGAACATCTTCGCTTGTTAGTGCGCGATAGCGAGCCAGATCCTGCGCGAAGTAGTCGGGTTCCCCGGTGAAATAGAAGTAGCCGTTGAGCTGGTCGGCTTTGGCCAGGACTCGCTCCAACCGATTGAGAAACGACGCTTCGATGGCATTTTGTGCCTGGCGCAGCTCTCGTGGTGCCGGGCCGTCGGCTGCGAGCCTGCCGACGATTTCCGTAATGATCCGATGGAGTGTCGGCAGGTCATATCCGGGCCGTGCAGTGGCCCGGATGGTGAAATCGCCGTCGAGCAGTTTGCCGTCTTGATAGGCCACAACGTCCGACGCGACTTGGTCTTCGTACACGAGGCGCTGGGTCAGTCGGCTGTTCTTCGCCCCGGCGAGGATATAGGCCACCACGTCGAGCGCGGCATCCATCGGTGCGTAGACCTTGGTGGTGTGCCAGGTGTAGTAGACCCGCGGCAGCTGCACGCGATCCTCGAGCACGGCGAGGGTGTCGTGTGTCACGGTGAACGATGCCGGCGTCGGACGGGTGATCGAGGGTCCTCGAGGAATATCGCCGAAGTAGCGCCGCATGGAGTCCCCGACCGCCGCAGGCGTGACGTCACCCGCCACCACGATCACCGCGTTGTTCGGAGCGTAGTAGGTACGGAAGAACTCGCGCGTGTCCTCGAGGGTCGCAGCCGAGAGATCCGCCATGGAGCCGATGACCGGCCAGGAGTAGGGGTGGGCGGGAGGGTAGAGCATCCGGCCGATCGTTTCCGAGGCCTTGCCGTAGGGCTGGTTGTCGACTCCCTGCCGTCGCTCGTTCTGGACGACGTCCCGTTGGAGATCGACTTTGTCCTGATCCATGGTCGGCAGGAAGTAGCCCATCCGATCCGCTTCGAGCCACGCCATGAGTGGCGCGGCGTTGCTTGGGCCCCACTCGTAGTAGTTAGTGCGGTCCTCCGTGGTGGAACCGTTGTTGTTGGTCCCGGCTGCCTCGAGGAGTCGATCGAATGCGGGATAGGGGGCGTGTTGTGAGCCCATGAACATGAGGTGCTCGAACAGATGGGCGAAGCCGGTGCGCCCTGGCTTCTCGTCTCCCGAGCCCACGTGGTACCACACGTTCATTGCCACAACCGGGACCGAATGATCCTCATGCACAATGAATCGAAGGCCGTTGGCGAGAGTGTCCATGGTGTATGGCACGGTCAGCCGAGGCTCTTGGGCTGTACCCGGGACGGATGTCACGCCGGCCAGGACGGCGCATGCGGCAAGAACGGATCGGACTCGAGTCATGAAAGAAGTTCTCCTACCAGCTGCGGACCCACGCCACAGGAATTTTGAGCGCTTCGGACGCGAAGTAGCCGACCTCGCGCCGAAAACTCTGCGAAATAGGACTCGTTCGGGTGGGCGACGTGCGGGCCTCGATCCCGGCGCGTCGGGCCTCGAGCCGAAGCCGCCCCATGTGGAACGGATCGCTCACCAGAAGCACCGACTGCCGACCCCCCTCATGCATCCACTCCGCGACGGACCGAATGGACGCCTCGGTCGATCGTCCCTCCGGGCGCACTACGAGGGCTTCCGGGGGCACGTTTCGAGTGAGGAGGTAGCGCTGGCCGACCGCGGCCTCACTGGCAGTGTCGCCGGTCCCGATGCCACCGGTCAAGACGATCTGCGGGGCGAGCCCCTCGTGAAACAGGATCGAGGCGTGGTCGAGCCGAGCCTGAAAGACCGGCGACGGACGGCCATCGTATTGGGCGGCGCCGAGCACGACAATCGCATCCGCCGGCTCACGGGAGTCATGGCGGCTGGCCCCGGCCACAAAGGCAAAGGCAAGCGCGTAGGTGAGGGCGGATGCAAGCAAAGCGGCACCGCCGACCACGCCAACACGTCGAATGATGGTCACCAGGGGGAAGCTACTCGCTGGATGCCGAGTCCATCAAGCAGGGTGAGTCGCGATCAGAGGTCGAACGATTGCCCCAGCTTGGGAATGACAACCTTCTCGACTCCTTCTTCGCGCAGCAGGACAGCCATCGCTTGCGTGGCCTCCGCCTCGCCGTGGACGACGAAGGCTCGGCGAATCGGGCCGCCGAGCCGGCGGACCCAGGCCCGAAGTTCGTGCTGGTCGGCATGCGCCGAGTAACCATCGATGGCTTCGACCTCCGCGCGGAGTTCCATCATCTCTCCGAACACCCGAATGGTACGGGTCCCATCGAGGATACGTCGTCCCAGCGTGTGTTCGGCTTGGAACCCCACGAAGAGCATCACGTTGCGGTGATCGCCGCCGTGATTCTTCAGGTGATGCAGAATGCGCCCAGCCTCCACCATCCCGGAGGCAGCCACGATGACGGCCGGTCCCTTGAGGGTATTCAGGGCTTTCGATTCGGCGACGTCGCGCACATAGCGCACCATGGGCCATTGGAAGAGGTGAGTGGTGTGGTCAACGAGCGCTTCACGCCGATCGAAGACTTCCGGGTGCAGCCGAAAGATGTCGGTGGCGTCGACGGCCAGCGGGCTATCGACGAAGCACGGGATTTCCGGAATCTTCCCGGCCCGGTAGAGCGCGTGGAGCGCGTAGAGGATTTCCTGGGTGCGCCCCACCGCGAACGCCGGGATGAGAACCTTCCCACCTCGGGCGGCGGCCCGTCGGACGATGTTTCCGAGACGCTCCTCCGCACCTTGTACCGATTCGTGAGTGCGGTGCGCATAGGTCGATTCGACGATCAGCGTATCGACCGGACCCTGCGGTGGCTCTGGGTCACGAATGATCGGCAGGCCGGTGCGCCCGATGTCGCCCGAGAACACCAGCCGATGGGGTCGGTCTTCCGTGATGCGCATCGCCACGGTGGCGGAACCCAGAATGTGCCCCGCCTCGGTGAATTCAAAGCTGAGATTCTTGCGCAGGTGCACGAGCCGCCGGTACGGTACACCCACCAACAATTCCTGAACGGCGACCGCGTCGGCCATCGAATACAGCGGCTCGCTCTCCGGTCCCTTCTTACCACGCCGGGCGAGGAATTCGGCGTCTTTTTCCTGGATGTGGGCCGAATCGGGGAGCATGATGCCGCAGAGATCGCGCGAGGCCGCGGTCGCGTGGATGGGACCGTGGAATCCTTGACTTACCAAGAGCGGCAGCCGCCCGGAATGATCGATGTGCGCATGCGATAAGACGATCGCGTCCAACTGGCGGGGGTCGAGTGGAATAGTGGAGTTGAGTGCGTACGTCTGTCGACGGCGGCCCTGGAACAGGCCTGCGTCGAGCAGGATCCGAGCACCGGCGGCCTCCAAGAGGTGCATCGAGCCGGTCACCTGCCCACCGGCGGCGCCGTGAAAGGTGAGGCGTAGCGTGCTCATCGGGTGCCGAACAACCGGTCGCCGGCATCACCCAAGCCGGGCAGGATGTAGCCCCGGTCGTTGAGGCCCCGATCGAGGGCAGCCACGAAGACCGGGACGTCGGGATGATCGTTGAGCATCCGTGCGACGCCCTCTGGTGCGGCGACGAGCGACAGGAGCCGAACCCGACGCGCCCCCGCCTCTTTGAGCTTTGTAATGGCGGCGGAGGCCGACCCCCCGGTGGCCAGCATCGGATCGAGCACGATGAAGTCCCGTTCTTCGCCGCCCGGTGGCACCTTGAAGTAGTAGCTCACCGGCTGAAGGCTCTCGTGGTCCCGATAGATCCCGATGTGGCCCACCCTCGCCGACGGGATCAGCTGGGTTATGCCGTCGACCATGCCGAGGCCGGCCCGCAGGATGGGAACGAGTGCCAGCTTCTTGCCGGCGACTTGTCGTCCCGTGGTGCGCTCGAGGGGCGTCTCGACGTCGACTTCCTCCGTGGGGAGATCCTTGGTGACCTCATAGGCCATGAGCATCGCGATCTCGTTGACGAGCTGCTTGAAGTCCCGCGTGCTCTTCCCCGCTCCGCGCAAGAGCGTGAGTTTATGCTGGATCAGGGGGTGATCGAGAACGGTCAGATTGGGAAAGCGCGGCGTGCCCATGGCCGAAATATGCCGTGGACCGGCCGCGCCGCAAAATCAGGAGGCCAGCAGCACCTTGGAGTGTTCCCGGGCCGGACTCAGGGCAGCCCACCGGTCCTCCCGCCTCAGTCGCGTGTCCTCACTTGCTCCAGGAGGGCTCGAAGTCTCCCGCCGGACTATTGGTCAGTCGGGTGAGGCCGGACCCGTCCGCATTCATGACGTAGATTTCGGGGTTCCCATCCCGCCTGGACTCGAACGCGATCTTGGCACTGTCGGGCGACCAGGCGGGCTCGAAATCGTCCCCCGCGGCGTTGGTGAGGTTCACCGGGTTCGAACCGTCGGCGTTCATCACGAAGATATCCCGGTTTCCCGGTCGTAAGGATACGAACGCGAGCTTGTTTCCGTCCGGGGACCACCACGGATCACGGTCGAGGGCCGGGTGGTTGGTGAGATTGACCGGGTTGGACCCGTCGGCGTTCATCACGAAGATCTCGAAGTTCCCAGTACGATCGGTCGAGAACGCGATCTTGGTTCCGTCCGGGGACCAGATCGGGTCGGCATCGAACCCCGGATGGTTGGTCAGGTTGACCGGGTTGGACCCGTCCGCGTTCATGACGTAGATCTCTTCATTGCCATCACGGTCGGTCTGAAAGGCGATCTTGCTCCCGTCGGGCGACCACGACATGTCGGTCTCGTTCGCCGGGTGGTTCGTGAGTTGAACCAGGCCCCCGGAGTTGTTGGCGTTAACGGCGTAAATGTCGGCGTTGCCGTTCCGGTCACTGAAGAAGACCACCATACGCGAATCAAAGGACCACGCCGGCTCCCCTTCCTCTCCCGGTGTGTTCGTGAGGCGGATCGGACCCGAGCCGTCGGTGTCCATGACGTAGATGTCGCGGTTCCCCGCCCGGTCGGAGCTGAAGGCCAGTTTGCCGTTGACCACCGGCGCCGCGCACGCGATGTCGAACGGGGCCATGACGGTCTGGTTCTCCAATACAATCGCGGTCTGGGGATTGACCTGCTGGACGACACAGGTCGGCGCGACATCCTCCAGTTGGATCTGATACGGGCCGACGTCGAGGCCGGGCATGGTCAGCACGGCATTGAGGCCGATTGCCTGCGCCGGCCCTCCGTTCACCCGCACGGAGTACCCGTCGGGATCGAGATTGGTGCCGACAGTCGCCGTGGACACCGCCATCGTCCCGACGGCGGGCGGAGGTGGTGGAGGAGGCGGAGGTGGAGGTGGTGGGTTCGGGTCGGTGAACTTGTCGCCGCACCCGGCCACCAGGAGAAGCACAAATGCGACAGCAGTCCAGGAAAACAGTCCGGGACGGAGAAGCCCAGAAGCCCCATGCATCGAACTGCCTGTCCAAAAACTAGACAACAACGTATGACTTCTCGACATTTAGCCAGGATCCCCGTCTAGGGTAGGCACGTCTCCGGTCGGGCTGGCCGCCGCAGGCCTTGTATCTGGCAAGAAGCGTACCCAGGTTGCCTTGGCATTCCTGGTGCTCGTCCGTATATTCCCGCCCCCGCGGGCCAGGTAGCTCAGTTGGTAGAGCAGCGGACTGAAAATCCGCGTGTCGGCGGTTCGATTCCGCCCCTGGCCACTGGCCCAAGGCACTGTCGCGCCGTATGTTCGTGCCTTCCAACCGACAGGCATGCCACCGTTGCCGGGGCAGGCCGTGACCAACCGTGTGGCGGTCGTCGTTCGGCCATCACGGGAATGGTTCCCTCTTCGTCATTTCTTGTATCGCTTCAATTCGAGCGATGGCTTGAGCGCGCCGCGAACCGGGCCTGGGGACTCGCGTTCACGAAGCGCGAAGGCCCGCACCGTTCGCTCGTCCAATTCGGGGCGCCTTTCAGCCTCGCGTTGAGAGAGCCCTAGGCTGTCGAGCACCTCTCGGAATCCGTGTGGGTCCATGGATTGTGCTTTCCAAAGACCACCATCTGTGTCCGTCCGGGCAATGCCCCGGTCCAACCATCTGAGCCCAGAGTCTATCTAACCCAGCGTTCTCCGTGTCCGGCCTGAACCCATCGCGTCGGCGGCGTCGTTAGCCAGACACCGACACCTCTCGCTACCCTGGCTGAGGTCATTTTCGATGAGGCAGCTGATCCCGCTTCTCGTCCTCGCAGTCCTTCCGTCGCTTGCCTCGGCACAACAGAGCAGCGCTGCCCGGACCACGGTCCCAGACATCCGAGCCCTGGGCGACTCGGTCGCCGGCTCGGGTTCAGCGCTTGTCCGCACCCGCCGGCTGGTGTACTGGATCAACGACCATTTCGACTGGTCGGCTACCGACTACCAACGCCGAACGCCGGCAGAGGTCATCGCGCGACGTGGCGGCAATTGCGCCGAGCTGGCGTCCGTGCTCCACCTCTTCCTAGACAGCCTGGGGGTGCGCACGCGCTGGGTCCGTGAAATCAACGTGCAGCCGGGGCCGACACCGCGGCGGCAGCAGACCGCAGCCAACATGGTCGCACAGCGCGGCAACTCGTTCTCCGTGTTCGGCCTCCAACACAATGACCACGTCTGGCTTGAGGTGTGGGACGATTCGTCGCAAGCCTGGTTTCCGGCCGATCCGGCATACGGTGTCGCCGGCCTCGTGGAATGGTCGGCGGCCCGGCTGGCGATGGCGGATCGCCCTGCACCCCGGGTCAAGGCGGTCGAACCGATCGCGGCGGACATGCTGGTGCCATTCGTGGTCCTGGCCGGTGCCCGACGGGGTGGACCCTACGATGACGACCGCACGAGCTTTTATCTCGTGGACGGGTTCCGTCGACTCTACGGGGATGCGATTCGGTCACTCCCATCATGGCCAGTGTGGGTCGCGGCGGTGCAGGCACTTGCGCCTCACGGGCGGGCGGCATTCGCCGGAGAGGAAAACCTGCACGCCTACACAGACGACATCGCCAAGCTTAAGGACGTCTACGACTCACTGACTCGGGAAGCCGCCGAGCGCCAGCTGGTCTGGCGCTAAGGAGCGCGCGATGCCGTGTTGTCCGCGGTTGGCAGAGCACCCGGAAGGGAGAACCCTAACTCATCCGGCGCGCAGTGGTCCAGCAGCTCGCGGACAGTGACCGGACGTCGCACCCGGCCTCCCGGTCGGGATTTTCGCTGAACCCTGAGTCGCATCAAGTCGTACCCGAGAATTACCCGGATCTCTAGGGAGCTTGCCAACTCTCAGAGAATCTCCCAAACTCTAGATCATGTCTGGAGACTGGGCGATCACCAGCCTTTACAGGCAGTTAAGGCTGTTTTGATTGCGTGAGGTGCGGATGCCTGGCCGGACTGAAAATCCGCGTGTCGGCGGTTCGATTCCGCCCCTGGCCACTCCCTGCCCGACCAGCAACCGGGTGTGGTCTGCCGGGCAAGAAGTCCCAAAGCGATACGGGTCAAACCGCCCGCTTGGCCTCAGCGGGTCCTCACTCCCTGCAGGCGTCGGTCGAGTGTCGATGTCCGAGCCCTGGCAACCTCCTCCTGACTGGCGTCGTATCACGACGATCGATGCCCACGCCGCGGGTGAGCCGCTTCGGCTGATCGTCAGCGGCTTCCCAGTTCCATCCGGCACAACCGCCCTCGAGCAACGCCGCTTCGCGGCGGAGCACTTCGATCACCTGCGCAGGTCACTCATGTGGGAGCCGCGCGGGCATGCCGACATGTACGGCTGTCTCCTCACCCCTCCGACAACCCCGGATGGTGACCTCGGCATCCTCTTCATGCACAACGACGGGTTCAGCACGATGTGCGGACATGGTGTGATCGGGGCCGTCACGGTGGGAATCGAATGCGGCCTGGTGTCCGTCGGTTCATCGACTCCCACGCTCCGGCTCGACACTCCCGTCGGCCGGGTGGTGGCAACTGCGAGGGTCATCGGGAGCCGGGTGGAAAGCGTGTCCTTCGTCAACGTGCCGTCGTTCGTTCTCGCGTTCGATGTCGACACCGCGATTCCCGGATTGGGGGTGGTGCGATGCGACGTCGCGTTCGGCGGGGCGTTCTACGCCTACGTCGATGCGGCTCAGCTTGGGCTGGACCTCGAGCCGGCCAGTTCAGCGCAGCTGACGGAACTCGGGATGCAGATCAAGCGGCGGGTGAGCGAAACCTGCACGATCGCGCATCCTGACAGTCCGGCCGATCTAAACTTTCTTTACGGAACCATCTTCGTGGGCTCGAGCGCGGGCGGGGCCCATAGTCGTCACGTCTGCATTTTCGCAAACGGAGAGCTCGACCGCAGCCCGACCGGAACGGGGGTATGCGGCCGGGCGGCGATTCTGCACGCGCGCGGCCAACTCAAGACCGGCGATGCGATCGAGATCGAGAGCGTCGTCGGTACGCGGTTCGGGGTGCGGGTGATCGAGACGACCTCTGTCGGGGGGCACCGTGCGGTGATTCCCGAAGTCACCGGTCGCGCATGGATCACCGGACGGCATGAATTCTTGATCGATCCCGGCGATCCGCTGGGCGACGGATTCCTGGTGCGGTAGGACTAGTGGTCTGGTCGGTTCTCTGGCCTATCGACCCAGCATCGATGCCATCAAATCGCCGAGTCGCGGCACGACCAGGCGTCGACCGAGGCGGTGACGGTCCAGAGCCTTGAGCGCGGCAAGCACCTTCTCCGGCGGGACCCTGCTCGCCATGCGGTCGATCGATCGTGCACGAACGCGTCCATCCGGTGAGGCCAGGACGAAGACTGCGGGCCTCGCGACCCCGCCATGCTCCCAGCGGTTGTACAGATCCCACGCCCGCACCACGGCGCGGTCGGGATCGCAGAGCAGTTCAAACGGAAGACGGAGGTGGTGTTTGTGTTCCGCGGAACGCTCCGGCGAGTCCACGGACAGGGCATAGACATCCGCCCCAGCACGCCCGAACGCGTTATGGCGATCGCGATAAGCGGCCAACTGCCGTTTGCAGAATGGACACCAATAACCCCGATAGAACAAGAGAACCACCGACCGCGACTGGACGAGATCGTAGAGTCGGCGCGGCTCCCCGGCCGAATTCAGGACCGTGAAATCGGGCGGTATCTCTCGAAGGCCTGGTCGATGCGGTGGGTTCGGTGGTTGGGTCGTCACTGTTCTGCTCAGGGGAAGACGTGGCGCACCAGCCTGAGGCGTCACCCCCGCCGCCGCGAAGAGGTACGGGCCTCGAGTTGGCCATGCCTCGATACGTGCGGGGCGCCTGTCGGGCCAATATAGAACGCTGGTGCCGCCCGCGGCCAGCCGCGGGCGGGGGAAGCGGCACGACTCAAAGCATATTATGCTGCACGGGTTCGCGCAGTCGACCAACCGCCTTCGTGTAAGGAACCGAGGCATGGAGGAAGCCAAGAAACGACCCCTGAATCCGGCCATCGTGTGGCGCGAAGCTCGGGAGCTGGTGTGGACTCATCGCCGGCAGATGGGGATCGGGTTGGTTTTGATGTTGCTGAATCGCCTGGCAGGCTTGGTCCTGCCGGGAAGCTCCAAATTCCTGATCGACGACGTGATCGGACGACAGCGGCACGATCTGTTGGTTCCCATCGCGGCGGCGGCGGCGGTGGCAGCGGTCGTGCAGGCGTCCACCTCGTTCGGATTGTCGCAGGTCATGAGCATCGCGGCGCAGCGGGCAATCGCCGATATGCGAAAACGGGTGCACGCTCACGTGCTCCGGTTGCCGGTCAGCTATTTCGACACGACCAAGACCGGTGTGTTGATCTCCCGCATTATGACCGACGCGGAAGGAATCCGAAATTTGGTGGGCACCGGCCTCGTCCAGTTGACCGGCGGCCTCGTCACCGCAACGATCGCGCTCGGCGTCTTGTTCTATCTCAACTGGCAGCTCACGACCATCACCCTGCTCATTCTCAGCACCTTCGGTGCCGGGATGGCCATCGCCTTCACCAGGCTGAGGCCATTGTTTCGCGAGCGGGGGAAGATCAACGCGGAGGTCACCGGCCGCTTGGCGGAATCGCTGGGCGGGATCCGGTTGGTAAAGACCTATACGGCCGAGCGCCGCGAGGAGTGGGTGTTCGCGCGAGGCGTGCATCGCCTGCTCAGGAACATTGCCCGCTCCATCACCGCGGTCTCGGCGGTCTCGTCATTTGCCACCATCATAATCGGTGCGGTCGGCGTGCTCCTCTTGCTCGTCGGCGGACGCGCGGTGCTTTCGGGCTCGATGTCGCTTGGCGATTTCGTCATGTACGTGTTCTTCATCGGCATGGTTGCGGCGCCGCTGGTGCAGATTGCCTCGATCGGCACCCAGATTAGCGAAGCCTTTGCGGGGCTCGACCGGATTCGCGAGATCCGGCAGACCGTGATTGAGGACGAGACCAAAGGGCAACCCGTCAAACGCGTAGTGGGCGACGTCGTCTTCGAAAACGTAAGTTTTGCCTACGCCGGAGGCCTGCCGGTCCTCACCCATGTGTCGTTTCACGCTCCAGCCGGCTCGACGACGGCGTTAGTGGGGCCGAGTGGCTCCGGAAAGAGTACGCTGATCAGCCTGGTCATGGCGTTCAATCGGCCTGCCAGCGGGAGGGTCTTGATCGACGGCCGCGACCTCACGACCCTGCGAGTGCGTGAATACCGGTCACACCTTGGTGTCGTGCTGCAAGACAACTTTCTCTTTGACGGGACGATCGCCGAGAACATCCGCTTTTCCAGTCCGTCGGCGACCTTGGAACAGGTGCAGCAGGCGGCCCGAGTGGCACACTGCGACGAGTTCATTGAGCAGTTCGCCGACGGGTATGACACCATCGTGGGCGAGCGCGGGGTCAAGCTCTCCGGCGGTCAACGCCAGCGGATAGCGATCGCGCGCGCAATCCTGGCGGACCCGCGCATCCTCATCTTGGACGAAGCGACGTCGAGTTTGGATAGCGAGAGTGAGGCCCTGATCCGTGACGGCCTTCAGGCGCTTCGGCAGGGACGAACCACCTTTGTGATTGCCCACCGCCTCTCCACCATCGCGAGCGCGGATCAGATCCTCGTGCTCGAGGCGGGGCAGGTCGTCGAGCGAGGGGCACAAGACGAGCTTCTCGCCCTGGGCCGACGCTATAAGCAGCTGTACGATAAGCAATACGGACTGGAGCACGACCGGTTCATCAACCCCGGGGAAGATTTTACGCCCGAGCTTCCTGCCGAGGAAGTCGAAGTCTCCTCGGTTACGTCCCGGCGTGCGACGTCGCTATAGCGGCGGGGTTTCCGGCTCTATGGTGGGCCGATCGAGCCGGAGGCGACGCTCAGAACGCTCACGAATCATCACGGTGAAGGCACGAACGAGGTCGGGATCGAATTCGGTCCCGGCCTTTTCCGCCAGGTAACTGAGGGCCTCCTCCGATGGCAGCGCTCCGCGATAGGGCCGGTCGGTGCGGAGGGCGTCGTACACGTCGCAGACGTGCACCAACTTGCTGGCATAGTGACAGTCCCGCTGAAACCGGAGCGCTGGATAGCCGCCACCGTTGAGCATGACGTGGTGCTCGTAGGCGACAACGGCAGCCAGGTCCAGACTCCGTTCCCGTGAAAGGATGATCCGGGCACCTTCCACCGGGTGTGCCTGCATCATATTTCGTTCTTCCTCCGTGAACTTGCCAGGTTTGACCAGGATTTCCTTGGGGATCCGGATCTTGCCCAGGTCGTGGAGGAGTCCGGCCACGCCCACGCCCCGCACGTGTTCGGAGGCCAACCCAAGGTGCTCGGCCAGGCCCATCGACAGGACCGCGACATTGCTGCAATGCGTGGTGGTATACTGATCGAACTGTTTGAGCTCGAGCAGAGGAAGGAAGATCGCTCCTTGGCTGTGCATGGCTAGTGAGAGCGAGCGCACCACGGCATGCGCTTCGCGTAACGGCAAGTTGCCGGTGTGCTTGACTTCCTCGTGCATCCACTCAATGGCGTACACTTCATCCTGTAGTGAGTAGGCGATGGTTGCGGTGGCGACAGCCTCTGCAGCCATGCTCGTATCCGCCCCTCGCACTCCGACGGGCCCATAGCGGATGTTGGTCGCGGTCATCTGGCGAGCCGTGGACGTATCGGGCGTGTCCGGGCTCAGCCGCTGATAGACGTCGGTGAGGAACCCTTCGAATTCATCGCCGGTGATTTGGCCGAGGAACTCCAGCCGCTGAATGCCGGCGTCGGCCAGCCGGATACCCCATTCCCACTCGCTCATCTGGCGCAGAACCTGGCGGCTGTACACCACCTCTCCGTCGATGAAGAGGATCCTAGGGGTCGGGTCCTCCTGCATCAGCCGCTGCAGTTGTTCGAAGGCAGCATCCACGACGCGCTCGCGAGCCGGGTGGCCGGCCGGATAGAGTGCCATGGTCGCCAGCGCCTGCCCGAGCGATGTCAGGAACCTGGTGGGGTCCGTCACGCGGCGTCCTTCGGCTCAATCTGAATCGCGGCCCGGACCTCAGGGTCGGCACTCTGGCCCGCCAACCGCAGGACGGTCGCCGCGTCCGGGTGCGTTGCCCACTGCGCAGCCAGGACCTGCAGAGTGGCAAGGAGTTCGGGGCACTTGACGGCCAGCCGGCGCCGTCGAAACCAACGCTTGCGCCCGAGGGCGTGCTCCACCAGCCAGTCGCGGCTGGTGGAAGTCGGCACGCCCCCGAGGGCCCGAATTCCGAGGGCCCGGAGATCGGGGTCTCGCTGGGGGTCCTGAAGCAGGATCATGATTCGCGGCAGCGCCGCCGCGGGACAGCCTTCCAGCGCAACGCCAAGGGCCATCCGAAGGACCGTGTCATCGGGGTCACCGAGGGCATCGAGCAATGCGGTGTCCCTGAACTCCGGCCGCTCAAACATGAGCTTGAACGCTGCCCGTCTCACCCGCGCGTCCTCGTGGCGGGCGTGGGATGCCGGCGAGAAGTCCTCAGGCCAAGTCCCGATGGCCCCGATCAAAACCAGCATGTTGCGCTGGACGTACCACGGGGTATCCGTGAGCCGCTCCACAAGCAGCGGTCCGAGATCGGGACCGAGCCGCCGCAGCTGGTTCAAGAGCCACCGACGGGTGGTCAAGGACTCGGCCAACTCCAGGGCTGTGAGCATCGGCTCAGCGACGGCGGCTCCCATTCGGTCA
>DATHRW010000095.1:0-9549 GCA_035464955.1 Gemmatimonadales bacterium | reverse complement strand
AGTTCGCGCGCCGGTACCGTGCCCGCACGCCGCACCGACCGCACATACTGGTTCTCGACCTCGTGGCGCCCCTCCTCCAGCTGCCGGATCGCCAGGTACATGCCCTCCAACAGATCCAGCGGCTCGAACCCGGTGACGACGATCGGAACCCGGTAGCGCTCGGCGATTGGCTCGTATTCGGTCCAGCCCATCACCGTGCATACATGGCCCGCGGCCAGGAATCCCTCGACCCGGTTGTCCGGCGATTCGAGAATGGCCGTCATGGCTGGCGGTACGGTCACGTGCGACACCAGGACGCTGAAATTCGAGATATTGAGCTCGCGGGCGCGCCAGACCGCCATGGCGTTGGCCGGGGCCGTCGTCTCGAATCCCACGGCGAAGAACACCACGTGGCGATCGGGGTTGCTTCGGGCCAGTTCCAATGCATCGAGCGGCGAGTACACCACGCGCACCTGCCCGCCGCGGGAGCGGACCTGCTGGAGGTCGCAGGTGCTGCCAGGCACCCGTAACATGTCGCCGAACGAGGTGAAAATGACGTCGGGGCGGGACGCGAGATGGAGCGCCTTGTCGATCTGCTCGAGGGGTGTCACGCAGACCGGGCAGCCGGGCCCGTGGATCATCTCGATCGCGGGCTCCAATAACTCGTCGATGCCCTGCTTCACGATGGTGTGCGTTTGACCGCCGCACACTTCCATCAACACCCATCGCCGCGTCGCGGTACTCAAGATCCGGCTGATGAGTCTCCGGGCCAGGGCGGGATCGCGATACTCGGTGAGGAACTTCATGACGGCGTCTCGTCGAGCGTCCCGAGCCCTTGCTCTGCCACCTCTTCCATCCATTCGAGTTCGTCGAGCTGGCTCATTTCCTTGAGCAGCTCGTAGGTCCGGCGTGCTTCCGCTTCATCGACCTTGCTGATAGCGAAGCCCACGTGAACGATGGCGTAATCCCCGGGCTCCACTTCATGTCGGATGTAGGCCAGACACACCTCTCGGCGCACCCCGGCAAAATCCACCGTGCCCATGGGAAGTCCGCCGTCATCGCGGATGTCGATGATGCGACCGGGTATGCCGAGACACATTGGGGATTCCCTCCTACGCGGCGGATTCGCGGCGCAGCATGGCGGCGGCCGCCGCCGCCTGGCCAAAGCTGATCGCGCCATCGTTCGGGCTCAAGAGGCGCGGCACGAGCACTTCCAGCCCGCGGGCCGCGAGATCGGTGCGCACCAACCTGAGAAGCAGGGCGTTCTGGAACACTCCACCGCTCAACACCACAGTGCGCCGTCCAGTCGCGTCGCCGGCTCGACGCACGAGCTGAACGGTGGCTGCCGCAACCGTCGCATGGAAATCCGCGGCGAGGTCCTCCACTTCCGCGCCCCGCTGGCGGCGCTCACCCACGGTGACGAGCAGCGGGAGCGGATCCAACACCCAGCCACCCGCTCCATCGTCTTCGAGCCGGTACGGGAGTTCGGTTCCTATCCTCCTGCCTGCGAGTGATTCGAGTTCCATCGCTGCCTGTCCTTCGTATCGCACACGGTGGCGCAAGCCCAATACGGCGGAGGCCGCATCGAACAGCCGGCCCATGGAAGAGGCCATCGGGCTGTTGATGCCCCGATCGATTTGTCGGCCGGCGAGTTCGAGCTCCGCCGGGTCCACGCCGCGCAAGGCAAGGGCAAACGCTGCCGCTGCCCCATGATCGAGCGAGCGATACCCCAACGCCGTCCGCCAAGGAGCCCGGACCGCCCGCTCACCACCGGGGAGCGGCGCATACGTGAGATGCGCCAGCCGACGGTACCCGAGCAGGTCGGCCTCGAAAATTTCCGCCCCCCACACCTTCCCGTCGTCACCATAACCCGTACCGTCATAGGCCACCCCGATCACCGGCTCGATCCGTCCATACTCGGCCATCACGGCCGCGACATGGGCGTGATGATGCTGAATGGCCAGGACGCGTGCACAGCCCAATTCGTCGGCCACGCGGGTCGAGAGATACCCGGGGTGATGGTCGCGCACGGCCACCTCTGGGTCGATGTCGAACAGGCGGCGCAGGCGATGGAGCGTCGCCTGGAAGTGCTCGAGCGTCTCCAGGCTTTCCAGATCTCCGATATGCTGGCTCACGTACGCCCGCTGTCCGTGCACCAGGGTGAGCGTATTCTTGAGGTGCGGACCGACCGCAACGAGCGGGGCCGGACTCGAGACCGGGAGGTCCAGCGGGAGCGGCGCATAGCCACGAGCCCGCCGCAGGAATATCGGATGTCGGTCCACCAGCCGGACGACCGAATCATCGTAGCGGGAAATGATGTCCCGGTCGTGCAGCAAGAAGCCGTCGGCGAGCGTGCGGAGCCGCACCAACGCTTCGGCATTCCCGATGGCGATGGGCTCATCACTGATGTTGCCACTGGTCATGACCAGCGGGCGGGCGACGGCGTCGAGCAGGAGGTGATGCAGCGGCGTGTAGGCGAGCATGAGCCCAACACGGTCCAGTCGAGGGAACACCTCCTCGGTCAGCTGGGTATCGTTCATGGGAGCCACCAGCACGATCGGGCGCGCCGGCGATGTCAGGAGCCTGGCCTCTTCCGGCTCGATGACGGCCAACTTGCGGGCATCCACCAGGGTTCGCACCATCACGGCCAATGGCTTGGCTTCGCGTCGCTTGCGCTGTCGGAGGCGCGCGACCGCCTTGGCGTCGGTGGCATCGACCGCCAGGTGGAACCCGCCGAGCCCCCGGATGGCCACAATGCGCCCGCTCGTAAGCAGATGGGCCGCGTGCTGGATGGCGTCGAGGCCGTGGGTCGTGTGGCGTGGAGTCTCGATGGCGCTGAACCAGACCTGGGGGCCACATTCGGCGCAGCTGTTGGTCTCCGAATGGTAGCGACGGTCGGCCGGCGTGTGGTACTCGGAGAGACACGCGTTGCACTGGGTGAAGGCACCCATGCTGGTGCGCTCCCGATCGTACGGCATGGTACCGATCACCGTGTAGCGCGGCCCGCAGTCGGTGCACGTGATAAAGGGATAGCGATACCGCCGGTTGGTCGGATCGAACAGCTCGGCTTCGCACGCCGGACAGATGGCGACGTCGGGAGAGACCGGCTGGCGGCGGTTGGCCTCGGTCCGGCTCGTGAGAATCTGGAACTCCGTCTCACCTTCGGGCGGCTGCGGCTCCGCTTCCACCCGTTCGATCCTGGCGAGTGGTGGGGCGTCGGTTTCCAGGCTCTCGAGGAATTGCTCCAGCGCGGTGCTCGGCCCTTCCACTTCGATCTCCACGTCGCCCGACGCGTTCCGGACCCACCCGCCGAGGCCGTGGAGGAGCGCCAGACGGTGGATGAAGGGACGGAAGCCCACACCCTGCACCACACCCGTCACATGCAATCGCACGCGCTTGACGGGTGGAGCGGGGGCGGCGCTGCTCATGCCGGGTTGCCCGTGAGGGTCCGGCTCCGAAGGAACGCGAACCACGGATCGAGTCCTTCACCTGTGAGCGCCGACGTCAGGAAGAACTGGAGCTCCGGGTTCACCTCCCGGGCGTAGGCCAAGGCTCGGTCGACGTCGAACGGGACGTGCGGCAGCAGGTCGATCTTATTCAGAACGGCGTAGCGGGACTCCCGAAACATCTTGGGGTACTTGAGCGGCTTGTCTTCGCCTTCGGTCACGGAGAACACCACGATCTTGGCGTCTTCGCCCAGCGACCAACTCGCGGGGCACACCAGGTTCCCCACGTTCTCGATGAAGAGCAGCCGCGTGTGGTCGAGGTCGAGCGCATCGAGCGCCGTCGCGACCTGCCGGGCATCGAGATGGCACGCGCCCCCCGTGACGACGGCTTGCACCAGACCGGTCGTATGTCGCGCCAGGCGATCCGCGTCATTCTGCGTCTGCACATCGCCGGTGACGACTGCAATACGCAGTTCTTCGCCCACCGCATCCAGCGTCCGCTCCAACAGGGTCGTCTTCCCGGAGCCCGGAGAGGACACCAGGTTGAACGCCGTGACACCCGCCGCGCGGAGCCGCTCGCGAACCGATGCGGCCAGCTCGTCGTTCTTGGCCATGACCCGCTCGCGGACTTCAATCGTCCGGACTGCCATCGTCGATCTCCACGTAGCTGACCCGCAAGTCGGTGCCATCCAGGCGCGTGATCGCCGGCCGGCCGTGACCGAATGGCGGACTGGACAGCAGGACCTCGAGGCAGAATTCCAGGTTGCCCACCTCGACGCCGGCCTGGTCTCCCACCTCGACCCCGACCTCGACGACTTGGGATAGGTGATCCGCCCCGACGTGTGCCTCGGTGATGCGGCACACTTCGTGGGCGAGGCTCATCTCATGCATGCAACGAGGCGGCGTGTTCCCGGGCTGCGTGCCCCCACGCCTCGAGACGCTCGACGACCCGGGCGAGGAGGACGTCCATCTTGGTTCGGATGAGCGGGCTCAGACCAACGCCCATTTCGACCAGCGCCGGCTGCAGCCCGATGGCCACCGTGTCTCGTGGGAGGGTACCGCGGAATTCGGCAAGGGACAAGACGTCCCGGAGGTCGATCTGGTGCGGGGAGAGTTTGGCCGACAGGAACATCGGTAACTGGTGGCGTTCGAGTACGATACAGGTTCCCGCCTCGGCGCCGGTATTGATGGCGTCCACCAGGAGGAGACGGCCGGCCGATTCAATGAGGGGCAAGAGGTTCATGCCCCAGGTCCCCCCGTCCACCAGCTCGACGGGGGGATCGAAGGACCACCGTTCCCTGAGGATCTCGAGCACGACGAGGCCGAGCCCGTCGTCGGCCATCAGGGGGCTGCCGAGCCCGATGAGGGTCGTCGCGGCGGCCACGTCACTCCTCATACGGCTGCTCGAGTTTGTGCTCGTCCACGTACGGGAGATCGTCGCGCACGAAACGTCCGCCGCTGACCATCGAGGAGATCCGCCCTTCGCGGTGCAACGCGTCCGCCCGGACCGTAAAGTAGATGTGCACCGGCAGGAAGATCACGAAGAACCAAGTCAGCACGTGATGGAGCAGCCGGACGATTTGGGCCCCGCCGAAGAACGGGACCAGCCAGGCGAACAGGGTGTAGATCAACCCGCCCGGGTTCGACAGTCCATACATCGCGAAGCCGGTCACGATCTGCACGATGGCGATCAGATACAGCAGCGAGTAGGTGGCCTGCTGGAGCGGGTTGTGCCCCAGGTAGTGCGGAGCCCGTTCAGGTTCGATCAGCAGGTACTTCTTCAACACCTTCGCCATGTTCTTCCACTGCGTGGTCCGCCACGGAATGAGCGAGCTGAACGATTCGAACTTGTTCCCGATGAACAGCCAATAGACTCGGACCATGGCGGTAGCGACGAAGATCGCGGCCGCCAGGAAATGGAAGAAGCGCATCCAGCCCATCAGGAATGCCGGCGTGTTCCCCGTGCTGGTCAGGAAATACGGCCGGCCGATGAACAGGCCGGTGACGATCAGGACGGTGACGCATCCGGTGGAAATCCAGTGCATCGCCCGGATCGGCCAATGCCAGAGGTACACCCAGCGACGGCCGACCTTGTTTTGGCGGACCCAGGGCGCCTCGCCCCGGGCCACGGTCGTTGTCGTTGCGTTGGTCACTGGACCCGCACCTCCGTCACGGGGTTCCCCTGGGCATCCAGTACATGGACCCCGCACGCCATGCACGGATCGAACGAGTGGATGGTCCGGAGGACCTCGATCGGCTGGTCGGGCCGGACCAGGGGATGGTTGTCCACCAACGCCGCCTCGTAGGGCCCCATCTGCCCCTGCGCGTCCCGCGGCGAGCAGTTCCAGGTGCTGGGAACCACGCATTGGTAGCGCGAAATCTTGCCATTCTCGATCTGCACCCAGTGACCCAACGCACCGCGCGGGGCGTCCAAGCAGCCGTAGCCCTGGGTGGTTGCTGGCCAGGTCTTCGGGTCCCACTTGCCGCCGGCAAAGGTCTCGGTGTCACCGCTCTTGATCCGGTCCACCAGGCGGTCGTACCAGACGTTCATCCGGCGGGCGAGCAACACGGTCTCGATGCCGCGCGCAGCCGTGCGGCCGAGGGTGGAAAAGAGGGCGGCCGGGCCGACGTTCAGCCGGCTCAACACTTCCCCAACCAACGCGCGCGCTTCTTCGTGACCGGACCCGTAGGCCACCAGCATCCGCGCCAACGGTCCGACCTCCATCGGTCGCTCGTCGTATCGGGGGGACTTCATCCAGGTGTACTTGTCGTGGTCTTGCAGATAAGTCCATGGGGTCGGGGGGCCGGTGTACTTGGCCTTGGTCTCCCCTTCGTACGGATGGAGGCCCACCCCGTCGCCGCCGGAATACTCATACCACGAGCTGGTGACGTATTCTTTGACCAGTTGCTGGTCGTAGGGCAGGACCGTGCTCAGGTCCTTGTTCAGGATGACGCCGGCCGGGAAGTAGAGGGAGGCGGCGTCGCGGATATCACCATCCGGGAACTCACCACAGGCCAGGTAGTTCCCGGTCCCGCCGCCGATGGCGCCCCACTCCTTATAGAATCCCGCGATGGCGAGCAGATCCGGCCAATAGACTTGCTCGACGAAGCGCTGGGCCTTGGTGATCATGGCCCGGATGTCGGTCAGCCGCTCGGCGTTGATGGTGGCCGTATCGTCGAGGTTGATGGCCGAGGCCATCCCGCCCACCAGGAAATTCGGATGCGGGTTCTTGCCGCCGAACACCGTGTGGAGGCGGATCACGTCCCGCTGCCAGTCGAGGGCTTCCAGATAGTGCGCCACGGCCAGGAGATTCACTTCAGGCGGCAGCTTGTAGGCCGGGTGACCCCAATACCCATTGGTGAAGATGCCGAGCTGCCCGCCGGCCACGAACTTCTTCAGGCGGTCCTGCACTTCCTGGAAATAGGTGGCCGAGTTGTTGGGCCATGGCGATACTTGCCGCGCGATCCGCGCGGTCGCACCGGCATCGGCGCTCAACGCACTCACCACATCCACCCAATCCAGGGCGTGCAGGTGGTAGAAGTGAATCACGTGGTCCTGGATGAACTGCATTCCGTGTATCAGGTTGCGAATGAGGTTCGCATTGGGCGGAATACGGATATCCAGGGCGTCTTCCACGGCGCGGCAGGACGCCACCGCGTGCACCACCGTGCACACGCCGCAGATGCGTTGGGTGAACGCCCACGCGTCACGCGGATCGCGGCCTTGCATGATGATCTCGATGCCGCGGAATTGTGTCGAAGACGCCCACGCATCGGCGATCCGTCCGTTCTCCTCCTGTACCTCGATGCGCAGGTGGCCTTCGATTCGGCTGATCGGGTCGACTACGACCTTGGTTCTAGCCATTCTGCCCTCCCTCGTCGCCCGACGGCGTGTCGATGACCGGAAGCTCTCGCTGCTTTCTGCCTGCGCGGACCTGCTGGACCCCGGTCGCCGCCGCATGCGCGACCACGCCGGCGGTGGCCCCCACGGCCAGTGCCGCACCGAGGAGGTCGATGTTCCGCTCCACCCCGAAGCCCGCGATACCCGGCAGGTGGTCGTAGAACGGGGTCATCGAATCCCAGAACCCCGGCTCGGTGCACCCGATGCACGGATGCCCCGCCCCAATGGGCCAATTGGTCCTGGTGTTCCACTGGAAGATCGGGCACGGCGAGAAGGAGGCCGGCCCTTTGCAGCCCATCTTGTAGAGGCACCACCCCTTGCGGGCTGCGTCGTCATCGAACTCCTGGACGTATTGCCCGGCATCGTAATGCGCCCGCCGCTGGCACTGGTCGTGGATCCGGGCACCGTAGGCGAACAGCGGACGGCCGAACGTGTCGGTCTTGGGCAGGCTTCCGAACGTGAGATAGTGCACCACGGTTGCCGTCACCACGTCGCCGATGGGAGGACAGCCGGCAATGTTGACGACCGGCTTGTCCGTGACCAGCGCCGATACCCCAACCGCACCGGTTGGGTTCGGGTTGGCCGCCTGGATGTTGCCCCAATGCGCGCAGGCGCCGACCGCGATGACCGCCGCCGCTCCGTCGGCGGCCTCCTCCAGGATCTCCTTCGCCGTCCGCCCGCCGATCGTGGTATAGATGCCGCCTTCGTTGAGCGGCACCGAGCCGGTGACCAGCAGCACGTACTTCCC
Source organism: Gemmatimonadales bacterium (assembly GCA_035464955.1). GTDB lineage: Bacteria > Gemmatimonadota > Gemmatimonadetes > Gemmatimonadales > GWC2-71-9 > JABDII01. The sequence continues at coordinate 1,475 of DATHRW010000095.1, read as the reverse complement.
GGCATTGGCTTCCATCGATTGCTTGAGCGCGTCTTCCACCGCGTGGCCGGCGCCTGCCATGAGGGTGTGCTGGTAGTCGAGCGACACGAGATCCAGTACCAAATCGCCGATGGTGGGCTCCGACGTTCGGAGCACGCTTTCGACACAGCCGGTGCATTCCTGCAGCTGGAGCCAGATGACGGTCGGCCGTGTTGTCGCCTGGAGCGCGTGCGCCATGGTCGGCGCGGCCAGTCGTCCGACTCCGAGGACGACGCACAAGTCGCCGCAGTAGGTGAGAAAGTCTCGGCGCGATACGCCGCGGCTTTCGAGTTGCTCGCCGAGGGTCTCACCCTCGGTCCATGGATGGGATGTGGGGAGATACATGACCCATGCCTCCGGCCCAAGACGGTAGGAGCACAGCTGGAGCGATGTGCCGACGGACGCGAGGCAGCAACCGGAACGGGTAGGGGAAAGTCTTACGGCCTCCGGCGCTGGTGGGTCAACTTGAGGAATTTGTTATGAAGGAAGTCTTAATTCCGAGTTAAGTATTCCGGGTCTCCGAGCCGGTCCCGGCGCGTTTCGTGTCCACGACAAGGCCTGTCCGACAGGACCCGGGGCGGCGAAACACCGCGCTACGACAGGCGCATCGACTAGGACGGCGGTCGAACACCGCCCTCCATGAGTGCCCCCACCGCCTCGCACGCCGGTGCGGGACAAGACGCGGCACGACAACAGATTCCGTTGCGGAACCCAAAGGGGGTCACCTACTATTAGATCGATTTTACCGGGAGCGTTTGCCCTTCGCACTTTCCACCCGGTCGGCTCGATTGTTGCGCTCCGGCGCCGACCGAACGTCGATCGAAATGCAGCACAGGCCTCTACCTGGAAGGAACGCGCGGAGCATCATGGAAGCGAATGGGCCAGGGTCGAGACTGACTTTCAACGGGCTCTTGCTCGCCGGGGTGATTCTCTCCATGGCCATGGCGGCCGGCATTGCAGTGTTCCTCTACCTGATGCCCAGCGGCCACCTGCAACTCCCGGAGCTCCAGCCGTTCGTCCAGGTGGCCCGCGAGGCCGACTTCCCCGTCGGAGCCAGCCGGGTGGTGAACTGGGGAGATCAGATCATCCTGGTGGTCCGCCGGGGCGACCAGGAATACTTCGGACTCCAGGGAACGTCGCCCACCGACGGGTGCATCCTGGAATGGGATGCGGAGTCGCTCCGGGTGGTGTCTCCGTGTACCTACGTGGTCTATGATCTGCGCGGCAACGTGGTCGCCGGACTCACCACGACACCGCTCAAACCGTATCCGGTGTACGTCCGCGGTGGTGTCATCTACGTGACGACCTGAGCGCCATGCCCAAACGACTACGCAGCAGCATGTCCGAGTGGCTAAGCCAGCTCTGGGCCGATGTGAAGACCAGCACCGACTCGAGCCTTCTCAGTGTCATCCGGTGGCTTGGGCTGTTGTACGGTCCCATCGACCGTCGCCTCCCGA
>DATHRW010000094.1:0-5239 GCA_035464955.1 Gemmatimonadales bacterium | reverse complement strand
GAGGGGATTCGCCGAGCCACCCCCGAGCGTATCGTCATTCAGATAGAGGATTTCTCGCCGCCGACGATAAGGACGGCCGCCGCCACACCAGGACCAGCCAGTACTGCCTCAGTCGTCGCGGCTCCCACCATCATGCCATCGATTCCGGTCGATGCCCTTCCTTCGACGCTGCCTCCGATCGACCTGCGCCGCCAATTCGACCCCGGAGAGTTCGCCCGGTCAGCAATGAGCAAGGGGGCGGCTGCTGGCGGGTCGGCAGGTCGCTGGCTTCCAGGCAACCGGGACAGCGTGTTCGCTGAGACGGAGCTCGGTATATCGCCGCCTGCGAGCGTATGGCTTGGCTCAGCCGTGGATCTCGGGGGCTCTTTAGCGAGGAGTCCGTCGTTCCGCGCTCCCACACCGCTCTTAGAGCGGCATCAGCCGCCTTGACCAGCGCCTGCACCTACTGTCTCCCCGCCCGCCCGATTGAACCTACATTCGCATTCGTTGGTGACGATTGTCGCGAACGAATGCGAATCTGGAGCGATCCGACCTGCTCGGCATGACACAACCCTATCTGCTCCAAGCGCTTGGTAGTTGGGCGTCGATTGGCCCGCCCCATGCCTTAGGAAGGGGCGGACTTCTTCAGGAGCGCCGCCGTGTCCGCTCGCCTCCGTCTGCTTTCCTTCGTCTCCATCTGCTGTCTCTTCCTTGCCCTCCCAACCTCGGCACGTGCCCAGGGCCAGGGCGGTGGCTCGTCCAATTGGGCCGTGACCGTGGGCACCTCGGTGGCCGTGCTGACGCACGACACCGCCTCGGGCCCGCATACGATTGGTTTCGTGGTCACCAACACCGGCACCAAGCCCAACACCGTAACGCTCACCTGTGGCGCGACGGGCGAGGTGACGTGTGATGGCCTCTCGCCGGCGTCGGTGACGCTGGCTCCGGATGAGGCGGTGACGGTGGATGTCACCTACTCGGTGGGGCTGGACGACGGCTCCCTGGAACTGACCGCGGCAGGCGAGCACCAGAGTGGCGACGCGGGGCAGTACCTCGTCAAGGTGGCGCAGCCACCGGCCGGCCCTGTGACGCGGGCCAAGGGGGGCGGCGGTGGGTCTTACAACGTCATCGTGGTGCCCGACAACTCCCCACGAACCCTGCCCGGCTACTCCGGCCCGGACTCGCTGGTATTCTCGATTGCCAACATCGGATCCTACGATGATGAGTACACGCTCACGTGTTCCCGAACGGGTGGGCTCACCTGTGTGTCCGTCGTGCCGTCGACCCTCGCCCTCGATGCGTATGATGACGGAACGGCAACGGGCATCTTCAACGTGGGTGGCACGGGCGGCACCCTCACCCTCACGGCCACGGGGGAAGCCAGCGACGTCGGTTCCTACCTCATCACGGCGACCCTGCCGCCCACGATCACGCTCCAGGCCCCGGTGCTCACGTCCGGGAGCCGGGCCGTGGTGCGGAACCGGCAGCCCATCATCCGGGCGACCTATCTCCCCGGCTCGACGCCGGTCGACACGACGGACACGGTGCTCACGTGGGACGGCGAGAATGTGACCGCGCTCGCGCGGCACAACCGGGGCCTGATCGAGTGGGAGGTCGACTCGACCCGCTGGCTCGCCGTGGGGGATTCCGCCCAGATCGAGCTCACCGTGTGCACCACGGCCGGGGCATGCAGCACCGTCACCCGGTGGGCCGTCTTGCCCAACGATAACCAGCCCATCCTCGGCTTCACCGGGATGCCATTCGAGGCGCTGGGCAGCGGGTTCTCCGCGCCGTTCGGGCCCGGCATCAGCCTGAGCGGGGCCGAGGTAGAGATGGGGCTGAGCAGTGTGCCGTATTCCTCGATGGGGCAAGCCCGGAGCTTCGGGCTGGTGTACTCGAGCCGGCAGTCCTATCCCCGGGCCCTGGTGCCGGTCGACCTCGAGCTCACCTGGCCGGCCGGCACGCCGTTGCAGATCAAACTCACCCTGTTCGATGGGGTCCTGCGGCTCGATTCCCTGAAGCTCACCAGTCCCACCTGTGCCACCGGGGCGATCCGCCGGTGCCGGGCGGTGCTGCAGGGCGACTTCAAGTCGAGCAGCTTTGCCACGCCGACCCGGAAGTGGCTAAGGGTCGAGGCGCAGGTGACCTCGGGCGGCACGACCAAGACCAGCGTCGATTCGGCCGAGGTGGTGCTGGTGGATCGTCGCACCACGTGGTACGGCGCCGGCTGGTGGCCCACGGCCGCGCTCAAACTGGTCCAGGCGGGGAGCGACCGGATGCTGATCGGGCCCACCGGCACGGCTACCATCTTCCGCGGCAACGGCGACAGTCTGTACCTGGCCCCGCCCGGGGTGTTCACGACGCTCAAGCGCGTGACTGGTGGGTGGGAGATCCAAGCGCGGGGCAGTACCGCGAAGCTGGTGTTTGACAGCTATGGACGGCTCACGTCCGCGGTCGATCGCAATGGCAACAGCAGCGCGCTCACCTACTCAGGCACCAGCGACCAGCTCACCGCCCTCACGGATCCCGTGGGGAAGGCGATCACGCTGGCGTATGACGGCAACGCGAAGCTCTATCGGGCGACGGACCCCGGAGGGCGGCAGACCCGGATCTGGATCAACCCGTCGGGCAACCAAGTGGGCTTCGATTCGCTCAGCGCGCCGAGCCACCGGCACTGGTACTACTGGCTGGTGGTCGATGCGGGAACCAAGACCTACCTGCCGTATCAGCGCATCGGGGTCAACACCGATACCACCCGCGTGCTGACCAGCGCCACCTTCCCGTACCGGCCCGACCGAGTCGAGCTGCCCTTGGTGCAGGACGAGACCGGGTCGTGGGTCAAGCCGCTGATCACCTATACGGCGTATGAAGCGCAAGGTTACGGGAGCCTCCGGTCGCTCGACAGTGTGTACGTGGAACTGAAAGACCCACGGGGCAACTGGACCCGCTCGCTGCTCAACCGCTGGGGCCAGGCGCGGAAGACCTGGGACGCGATCGGCCTGCTCGCGAAGACGCAGTACGACCCGGATGGCTTCGTGCTCTGGTCGGAGGGGAAGAACGGCGACTCGAGCCGGGTGTATTCCGTCTACGACGGCCTGAAACGGTTGGTCAAGACGTACCTCGTCCGGAGTGCGAGCGACACGCTGCGGCTCGACAGTCTAGTGTATGACGCGAGCCACCGGGTGATCAAGCGCGTCGATGCGCGCGGGAAGGTGGACAGCACGACCTACGACGCGAACGGCAACGTCATCGCCCAGCGGGATGCGGCGGGGAATACCATGCGGTACGTGTATCTGTCCGACGGCCGCCTGGACTCCATCGTGCCCCCGAGTGGGTCCAACCCCACCAAGTTCATCTACGAGACGACGTGGAAACAGGTCAACGCCACCTGGACCACAGGCCACAAGCTGAGCGAGACGACCTACGACAGCTATGGCCGGGTGGAGTGGGCCATGCAGAAGACGCCGGTCCGTGATACTACGTCGGGGCCCAAGTGGCAGTGGCGGCGGACGCGTTCATACGTGACCCCGGCCAACCAGCCGGATTCGGTCGTCACGCACCACAGCACGGAGTGCTCGGACCCCTGTAATACGCCGCCGGGCGGCGGCTGGCCCTCGGTGGAGGCTGACTCGCTCCGCATGATGCGGGTGGGCTACCGGTACAATGCCGCCGGCCAGGTGGAGTGGCGGCTGAACGAACGGGCCGTCACTGACACCGTCAAGGCCAATGGGCTGTGGGTCTACACCGTGTACGATCGGCTGGGTCGCGTGGTGACCCGGCAGCCGTCCTACGTGTCAGCCGTCACACCCAAGGATTCGCTGGTGTATGACGTGGCGGGGAACCTGGTGAAGACGATCACGCGCCGGGGACACACCATCACCACTACCTACGATTCGCGGAACCGGGCCACGCATACCGTGATCCCCGGCGTTGGCACCCTCCGAAAGACCTTCGGCGGGCCGCAGGATCAGGTGACCCGGATGTGGTACGACAGCCCGGTGGATTCGATCGGCGGCGTGAACGGGGAGCTCCGCTGGGCCTACGACCAGCGGGGCCGGTTGAAGGCCGACACCGCCTACACCGGGAGCACGGTGCGAGCGCGGACCTACACGTACGATCACTACGAACGCGACAGCACGATGACTGATCCGGTGGGCGTATGGCGGACGTTCTACGACGCAAACCGGGGCTATCCCAACAAGCTGGTCAGCCCCTTTGCGGATTCGGTCAAGGTGGCGCGTGACAACCGGGGGCGGCTCTCGTCGCTGGACATGGTCGCCTCCGGCTACCCGACGCAAACCCGCACGCCGGAGTATGGGGGCAACGGTGAGCTCGACTATCTCACCCACACGGTGTCCGGCTGGACGTCTGGGAAGTACGACCGGCCCGGCGACGGCAACGAGCCGGGAGTGGGCCCTGCGTTGGGCCCCACCTGGACCGAGAAGCACGGGGCCGGCGGGGGGCTCGACAGCCTGGTGGTGGACACCAAGTACGACGGCTGGGAGCGGCTGCTCCAGTGGCGGCTCACCAAGAACGGCAGCCAGGCCGTGGCGGACAGCGCCACCTACGGCTTCGACCGGACGGGCAACTTGATGACCGCGAGCGGCAATGAGGTGTACGGCCTGAACACTGACCGGCTCACCTCGGGGCACGGCTGGACCTATAGCTATGACAACGCCGGGAACCTCACCAGCCGCACCAAGGCCGCAAAGACCTGGACCTACGGCTACGATGCCTTGAACCGGCTGATGTCGGTCCGCTACAACGGCACGCTCATCGCCCGCTACGGATACGACGTCCTGGGCCGTCGCATTGTGAAGAAGGTCTATGATCCTGGCCCGAACGGAGCGACCGTTGGCTACACCCGGTTCGTGTATTCCGGCGACCACGTAGCGTATGAAACCAATGAGGCCGGGACCATCGGGATGCGCTACATCTGGGGCCCGGGCACGGACAACCTGGTGGGCGTGCGCTTCCCGAATGACAATCAATACGTCGTGGTAGGCGACAACCTGGGCAACGTGCGAGGCCTGGTCCAGCGGAACGGCAGCTGGATCGGCACCCTCCGCTACGACCCCTACGGCACCGCAGTCGACAGCACGGGCTCCGCCCTCGGCCTGCGGTATCGGTGGACCGGGCGGGAGTATGACGCGGAGACGGGCTGGTACTACCACCGCTCACGCTACTACGACCCCCAGGCCAAGCGGTTCACCCAGGAGGACCCCGTCGGGTTTGCCGGTGGAGGGAACCTGTATTCCTA
>DATHRW010000093.1:0-3687 GCA_035464955.1 Gemmatimonadales bacterium | reverse complement strand
CTTCGAGGGCTTGGATCGGGAGGATCAGCCGATGGAGGGTTGCCGCCGTCGTGGACTGTTTCATTCCGCGGATGCCACGGCGTACGCGAACAGGTTCACGCCCATGCGGAGCGCGGCCTCCCGGACTTCCGGCGGGTCACGGTGGACATCGGGATCTTCCCAGCCGTCGCCGAGATCCGACTGATAGCTGTAGAACACCGCGAGGCGGCCGTCGATAAAAAGGCCGAGTCCTTGAGCCGGCTTGCCGTCGTGCTCGTGCACCTTGGGAAGGCCGTCGGGAAACTGATAGACCACGTGATAGACGGGATGCTCGAGCGGCACCTCCACCAGCTCGAGATTCGGGTACAGCCGGCGAAGTTCGCGACGAACCGAGGCATCCATCCCGTAGTTATCGTCGGCGTGGAGAAAGCCACCTTGCTCGAGGTACCGCCGGAGCGTCTGCAACTGGGCGTCGCTCAGCCGCACGTTGCCATGGCCGGTCATGTACAAGTACGGCACGGTCCACAGGTCATCGTCGTCGAGGGTAACGACCTTCTCCCGTTCGGCTACGCGAAGGCGGGTGCCGGATCGAATGGCCTGAAGCAAATTGGGAAGGCTCGACGGGTTGGCGTACCAGTCTCCCCCTCCTTCATAGTGCAGCCGCCCAATGGTCATCTCCGACCTGGGGACCCGGCCTGACATCGCCCCGCTCCACGGTCCGCTCGCCATGGCAACAAGTCCGAATACCGCACCCCGGACAACGGTGATCATCGCAACTCCATGACCAGACGATAGATCTCATTACGCGGCACGCCGCTGGATTCGGTCAAGCGGCCCACTACCGAACGCCGACTCAAGCCCTCTCCGAGCAGTGCCTGAGCCTCGGACCGCAGGGCATCGAGATCCGGCGGTGGTTTCCGCTCCTTCCCCGTGCCATCGAGGAGGACGGTGATCTCTCCACGAGGCGGTGTCGCTGCATAGTGATCTGCCAGCTCTGCGAGACTCCCTTCCCGTATCTCCTCGTGCACCTTGGTCAGCTCTCGGCAGACCACGGCCCGACGGTCGGGCTCCGCCACACCGGCCAGCTCCGTCAGGAGCGCCGAGAGCCGCGGAGGAGCCTCGAAGATGACCGTGGTCCACTCTTCGGAGGTCGCGCGCTCGATCACCCGGCGCCGTTCGGCGCCCTTTCGCGGCAGAAACCCCAAGAACAGGAACCGGTCGGCCGGCAGGCCGGCAGCCGAGAGCGCGGCCGCAACGGCAGACGCTCCAGGAATGGGGACGACGGGCAGGCCGGCAGTCCGCACCGTCCGGACCAGCGATGCCCCGGGATCACTGATTCCCGGTGTGCCGGCATCCGACACCAACGCGACGTCCGACCCGGCGCTGAGCGCCTCGAGGATTTGGCCGACCCGCGTCGGGGGGGAGTGCGCATGGAAGCTCAGCAGCCGGGGCGTGGCCCCAATGTGAGTCAGGAGCTTTCGCGTGTGCCGGGTGTCCTCGGCCGCCACGATCGGGACCACGCAGAGCACCTCACGGGCCCGAGCGGTGAGGTCCCCGAGATGCCCGAGGGGTGTCGCGACGACGTAGAGGGTCCCGGACGCGGCTACAGATCCAGCGTCCACGGGATGGTATCGAAGAAGCCGGCGGCGCGGAGCACGTGACGATGATCGCGGGTTGCTTTGCTGAGGAGGCCGGGCGCCGCCCCTGGCGAGACGATCTCGACACCGTTCAGGAGCTCGTTGGACCAGGCGGCGAGTGCCCGGGTCAGTGCATCGGCCTCGATCGCGAGGGACCCCGCATCGTCCGATGCTTGGAGACGGAGATAGGTCGCTTCCGGGTGGAGGGCGACGACATCATCGAAGGCGCGTTGGGCCCGGGTCGAAGCGTCGTCCTGCACCTCCTCGCCGACGGCGTGGACCAGACGTTCCACTACCTGGCGATACATCCGAATCTGCGAGGGGAGTGCCTGGATCGGAACCGCCGGCGGGGGATGCAGGGTGGTTCCGGCAATTGCGGGTGCGCCACCACCAGTGAGCGGCGCGAATAGGCTCTCCAGGTACGACGGTACGGAGACATCCGCGGCGCGGTCGCAGAGAAACCCGCCACCAAACCCCCCGTCGTCGAACTGCAAGTAATTCACCCGTCCGTTTGAGATGAACTCGAGCGTCCCGGAGAACCGCTCTTCCATGAGGGACGGGAACAGCGCGGCAGGGTCCGGCGGGTTCACGAAGCGGAGCGTGGCCGAGTCGAGCGACGCGCCGTACATCATCGCGAGTTGGCTGGCCTCCGCCGTGGCGTAGACTCCCTCGCCCCGCTCCGCTTCGGCTTTGAGCCGCCGGAGCGACTCATCGATCGGGATGATGCCCCGCACTGTTGGTCCCAGTGTGGCGGCGTTCACCAGTTTCCCCTCCCGAAAGAAGAGCAGCACCACTTCCTCCGGCAGGTAGCCGGCGAAGTACGCATCGACCTTCCCGTCCCGGCTCCGCGTCGCAAATGCGATGAGATTGTTCAGGTCGACAAATGCAAGGCGGGTGCGCCGGAGCAGGTAACCGGCCGCCGGGAACACGATGTCATGCAGTCTAACAGTCGATTGCAGCAGGCACGCGCTGCTTGGGCGCATAGACATTGGACCGGGGGCCGCCCTCGAGAGCGGCCCCGTATGGGACGCGGGCTAGGAGAGATGCTCCTTGATCTTGCCTTCCAACACCGACCTGGGGACCGCTCCGACCACCGTGTCCACGTGATTCCCGTCTCGGAAAAACAACACGCTCGGGATGGACCGGACATTGAACCGCATGGCCGTGCGCTGATTAGCGTCGACGTCGAGTTTCGTCACTTTGACCTTGCCCGCGTACTCTCCCGCCAACTGGTTCAGGATCGGAGCAATGATTTGGCAGGGCCCGCACCAGGTGGCCCAGAAATCAACCAGGACCAATCCCGATGCCTGTTCGACATCCCCGGCAAATGAATCATCCGTGACGGCGACCGGCGCGCTCGATGCTGTGCTCATGTGTTCCTCTTTTTCGATTTTCTCGATCCGACGGGGCTCACCAGATGCCACCGTGCTGGTTATTTTCTACGGACGACGCGAGACCCACTCACACTCCCACGAGGTAGCCGTGTCGGATTCCGCTCGCATCGCCCACGTTGGGATTGCCGTACCCGATCTCGAAGCTGCGTTGAGCTTCTATCGCGACATCCTCGGGCTTGCTCCCCTTCCACAGGAGGAGGCGGACGGCGCCACGATCGCGTCGCTTGCGTTCGGCGACTCCCACGTCGAGCTCCTCGCTCCCAAGACTCCCGATGGGCCCATCGCAAAGTTCCTGGCGCGACGCGGCCCGGGTATCCATCATATTTGCTACCGCGTACGTGACCTCAGTCAAGCGCTCGAGGCGTGCCGGGCACAGGGATACCAGCTCATCGATGAGGTCCCCAGGCGCGGGGCCGGCGGTCGCCGGATCGCGTTCGTGCATCCGAAGTCCACCGCCGGCATCCTGCTCGAGCTAACTGAGTAAGGAACACCGGTGGACGCGGAAAGTTCCCGGCCAGGCCTTCGAACGATGCACCCTACTCCCGACACGGCGCGATAGGGTTGCCGATCGCCGTGAGATCGATATTGCGGATGATCCATCGACGTGCGCGGGTCCGGACGACCTGGAACGGCACCTGGCGCACGCACGAGTCTCGCCGGATGTCGACCGTGAGGTC
>DATHRW010000092.1:0-1898 GCA_035464955.1 Gemmatimonadales bacterium | reverse complement strand
CAGAACGGTGGGCTGACGACAGAAACGGTCAGACAGGGTAGCTCCGTGCCATCACGATACGACCGGCAATCGCCCCATGCCATAGGACGGCACCAGCGTCAAGCTCACGCACGGCGCAGGCGGTACCAGTGCTCGTCCGGGCGCAGCACCCATTCCAGGGGTGGCGGTAGCTTGAAAAAGGACGGTTCCACGTCGGTGATTCGCCAACCGGCAAAGGCGGCTTCGATTTCTTCGCGGCTCACGCCCCGGATCAACGGTCGAATGCGCCGCGGCCAGCACAGCAAGATTACTGTAGCGTCTGCGGTGGCCAGGGCGTCCACGCTGCGGGCCATCCCTTGCTGCTGCTCGGTGTCGAAGTCATGGAAGGTGCCGGTGTCCAGGATGAGCCGGAAGCCGGAACCCACTTCCGCCTCTGAAAGCCGGGTAATGTCCCCTTGCACCAGCTTCATCTCCACGCCGGCGGTTCTGACGCGCTCACGTCCCCGGTCCAGTGCCTTCCCAACGACGTCCACACCGGTGACCTCCCACCCCCGTTTGGCCAGCTCGATGCCCCAGATGGCGCTGCCCGTGCCGACATCCAGGGCACGCCCATAGGGTGGCTCACGGCTCTGCTCCTCGCGTTCGAGGAGCGATGCCAAAGATTGAAGAAACGCCTGGTCGGTATTCTCCCAAGGGTGAAAGCCTATGGCGTAAGAAAGCTTCCAGTTCATAGGCATCTCCTTCGCCGTCTAACGGTCAGCTGTTCACCTGCGGGCCGCGCAGCGGACCGTCAGGTGCAACAGCGTGTTATACCGCATCTCGGTCTACATACTGCCAACTCATGAGTCATCGACGATTACTGCTGCGAGTCCAACACGCCCGCCAGATACACGAGCGCAGCTTCGAGCACCTCGTCCCTGCCGGCCCGGATTCCCTCAACAGTCGGCTTGACGTCGACATCGGGTACCAGGCCGAGGCGCTGTAGCGGCCGTCCATCGACGTGACGGACCGACTGGCCCGTGAAGTAAAGTAAAATGCCACCAGGTACGGAGAAATTCGTAACATCGCCGTCGGCCCCGTTGGTGTGGCTGCCGATGAAGACTGTTTCGTTGGCCGCCTCGAAAAACAGCCCGCTGTGCTCGGCCTGACTGATGGCGCGCTCGTCGATGAGCATCACGGTCTTGCCCGTGTAGCGCGTCACCTCCGGCCCCGGTGCGGGGATGTGCTGGGTGAACGTGAAGGTCTGCCTCCCCCACTCGCCCGGCCCCAACAGCATCGGGCGGTCGGTCAAGGCCGCGCCCTTTCCAGGCTCGTCGGCCAGATACGAGGCGATACTATAGGCCGTGCTGTTCGGATAACCCCGCATGTCGAAGATGATGGCTTCGGTGTCCTTGAACCGCTCGAACATCTCGGTCACCTGGGCAGTCGTTAGCCGGTCGAGGTCCGCATAGCCGATGTTCCCATCCAGCAGCCGGAGGACGTCGCCCGTCCGATAGGTAAAGCCCTGACGGTAATCCGGGCGGCGGGGCACTTCGACGGTCCTCGTCTGGCCGTCCCGGCCCTCTACCTTCAACGAGGCGGCCGTCTCTGTGGGGCCGGACAGGATCAAGTCAACGGCACGCATCATGAGCGCCTGCGGCGTCGAGGCGGCTATGTATTTCGCATAGCGATGGACACGCTCGAGGGCATCTTCGCCATCGATCCCCAGAACGATGTCGCCGATCTCGATGCCCGCGGCGCGCGCAGCCTCCTCGTCGTAGAATCCCGCCACGACCGGCGCGTCCTCGATCCATCGGAGGTAGAGCGGCGACGAGGCTACACCGAAGGGCTCCGACAAGACCTCGCTGTTGACGAAACCATGGGTGTCGTGAATGTGCGCGTACATCTCGGCTACAGCCAGGTGATAGGCGGTCGCGTCC
>DATHRW010000091.1:0-11075 GCA_035464955.1 Gemmatimonadales bacterium | reverse complement strand
GCCGAGGCTAGCCGACCACACCCCCTCGCGTGCCAGACTCGCCACGACATCCTCGGCGGTGAGTCGGGTCCCATCCCAGAACCGGGCATCGGACCGCAGCACGAACAGCCACTTCTGCTCGATCGTGTCGCGCGTCCACGCCTCGGCGAGCCCGCGATACACCCGACCGGTGCAGTCGACGTTGACCAAGGTCTCGTAGAGCTGCGCAAAGACCAGGCGTTCGGCGTCGGTCGTCGCGCGAGGAGCGTGTTCAGCGGCTATGGACCCGTCGACGGCGAGCCGAACCGGAAGTCGCTGAGTTCGGTGCGGCGTGATGCATGTGGGAGATGGATTGCGTGCGGGGAACGAGCCTGACGGTAGGGGATGAGCGCTCGCGACGCAGCCACCGGCGGCGAGTGCAAGAACCAGGAGGCCAACGTCGCTTAGCTGCCTGGGACTGCTCGCTAGAGGCCCATGACCTTGAGCGGGGCGCTGCTCTGCAGTGGTCGGGAGCGGCCGAGCTGACCGATGAGGTTCTGACCCCAACAGTATCCGCTGCCGGTGGTCGTCACCCCACAGGTATGATCCAACCCCACCGTAATGCCGGCGAATGTGAGGCCTCCGCTGACCAGGATCGGTTCTTGGCTCGAGGGACCGATGTCGTCGCCCAGCTTCCCGTAGGTATTCAAGCCCCAACAATAAGCGCTCGCATCGGTCGCAATGCCGCACGCGTGATCCCTCCCCAGGGCGAGGGCCTCGAACTTGTGGCCCCCGATGACCGGCGCAGGGACCGCGATCGCCGTGTCGGCCCCTCCACCGTTGCCAAGGCGTCCACCCGAAGCGGCGCCCCAGCAAAAGGCATCCCGGTCGGTCGACAAGGCGCAGACGAACGACTTGCCAACATAAATAGCCGTGAACTGGTGCCCGCCGACGACCGCCACCGGGGTCGCGCTCGTTCCGCCCAAGACGCCGTTGCCGAGCTGGCCCCACGTGTTATCACCCCAGCAATGCGCCGAATTCTGCGTCGAGACACCGCAGGTGAATAGCTGTCCCGCGGCAATCGACTTGAATTGTACAGCCGTGGCAACCCCGACGGGGGCCGCATGGTCTTGGATATCTGCGTTTCCGAGCTGGCCCTTCGCACCCTCACCCCAGCAGAGCGCCTTGCCGGTCAGTGCGATTCCGCAGGTGTGGCCGTCGCCCACGCTGAGCGTGGTGAACCGAGAGCCACCGAGAACCTCGTCGGGCGTGGTGACCCTGCCTTGGCTGATGCCGTTGCCCAGCTCTCCCGCGTGGGCCGCCCCCCAACACGTTGCCCTCCCATCCTCCCGGATTCCGCAGGAGTGATTGCTCCCAACCGCGAGCCATCGGTAGCCAATGCCTCCCTCGACCTGCACGGGCGAGCTGCTGTTGAGCGTGTCTCCAGCGCCAAGCTGCCCCAGGGCACCCCAGCCCCAACAGCGGACGATCCCGGCCGTGTCGAGGAAGCAGGAGTGGTTGTCCCCGGCCGCAACCTGAGGACTGCCGAGCAGACCGATCCCGGCGGGCCCCAACGAATCGCCGCAGGCGGCGATGGCGCCCAACAAGACGATGAGCCCGAAAGGACGGGGGAAACGGTGCATGGTGTCGTTACTCCTTCGTGCCGGCGGGCAGCAACGGATCGGCTCTTCGTCCTCTGGACGAGGCGAGACCGGTGGACGGCCCGAGAGCGGGATCTGGAAGAGGGGACGATTCCGGGGCCGCATGGTTGACACCTCGTGCTTCGCCGGCCGGGCCAGCCGGGCCCCATTGTCAAAATTGAGTCCCGGCCGGATTGCTGTCAAACGCACGCGGAGCCGGCGACCTCGCCGGCTCCGTGTGCGCCACCTGAAGCCCCGACGGGCTTACGGCAGCAACACCTTGTCGATCACGTGGATGACGCCATTCGAGGCCTCCACGTCGGTCTGGGTCACTTGCGCGTCGTTGACCAGGACACCGTTAGACGCGTCGATGGTGACCGACTGCCCCTGCAGGGTGGTCGCGGAGGTGAGGTTGACCACATCGGCCGCGAGGACCTTACCGGAAACCACGTGATACAGGAGGACCTCGCTCAGCGCCTGCGGGTCCTGCAGCAGGGCATCGAGCGCACCGGCCGGGAGCGCATTAAACGCAGCGTCGGTGGGCGCGACGACCGTGAAAGGGCCAGGGGCGGTCAACGCCGACTCGAGCCCGGCGGCCTGGACGGCTGCAACCAGGGTGTTGAAGGAGCCGGCGGCCACAGCGGTCTCAACGATGTTCAACTGGGCCGGGACCGGCGCAACCGGATCGTCGTCACAGGCGGCGAGGCCGAGGCTCAGCGCGAGCACGGCGGCTGCAGCGGCCCGCTTGGTGGAGAAGACTGACATGATACTACCCTCCTAAGGTTCGGTAATCAGTTGTGTGACAGCGGTTTATAGACTCAGGCCGACCATCCGACCGGCTCCTTGTCCAGTCATTGTACAACAGCGATCATCTATTGTCAATAGTTTGTCAAAGTAATAGTTGGACATCTCATGGGCAGAACGACCCCCCATGGGCTCGGCCACGGATGAGCCGGCCGGTTAGTGGGAGGCCGCGACAGCGGCCGGCACGAAGAACCGTCCCCGCCACCCGCTCGGAAGGCCCAGGAATAGGCCGCCCTGGCCGCCTGCTTGCCCGCTCGGCGGGTGGCAGTTATTAACCGCTGCGGATTTCCGAGCCCTGCCGGGCTGGGCAGTTCCGAGAGGCTTCACGCGTCTGATGGGAGGAGCGATGTTGAAGGAATTCAAGGAGTTCGCGCTCAAGGGCAACATGGTCGACATGGCCGTCGGCATCATTATCGGGGCGGCGTTCGGCACGGTGGTGAAGTCCGTGGTGGACGACATCCTGATGCCGATCGTGGCCTCCGTGTTCAACGCACCCGACTTCAGCAACCTGTTCGCGGTGTTGAGGAACCCGACGGGCGAGACGTTCACCTCTGTCGCGGCCGCACGCGAGGCGGGGGCAGCCGTTTTAGGCTACGGCCTGTTCATCAATGCCCTGATCGCATTTCTGATCGTGGCCTTCGTGCTGTTCATGGTGGTGAGGAGCATGAACAAGCTCAAGAAACAGGAGGAGGCGGCACCGGCGGCCCCGCCGGCCCCCTCGGCTGAGGAGAAGGTCCTCACCGAAATCCGCGACCTCCTCGCGAAGCGGGCCTAACCCCCGGTTCGCGTTGTCTGCACACGAGCCCGCCGCCCAATCCCGGGCGGCGGGCTCGTCATTTTGAGGGGCCCCGGGGCCTCCAGTTGTACCAGGGCTCGAAAAGGGGGATACTTTAAGCTTCCTCGAATCCCCGTGCCCGGTGCAATGCCCGAAGAACGTCTGCTCGTCCTGGTCGTCGATGATGAACCCGCCATGCGCGAAGTCGTGGCCATGCGGCTGGTCGACTGGGGGTACCACGTGTGTGTTGCCGCCGATGGTGAGGCGGCAGCACAGCTGATCCGAACGCGCGCCCCCGACCTGGTCATCTCTGACGTGGTCCTTCCCGACATGACGGGCCTCGATCTGCTCGCCAATCTGACCGCAGGAGACCCGACCCGACCGGTCATATTGATGACGGCCTACGGCACGGTTGAGCTTGCCGTCGACGCGATGAAGCGAGGGGCCAAGGACTTCCTCACCAAACCGTTGGATTACGGCAAGCTGAGGGCGGTATTGCAGGCCGCCGGTCGCGACATCGCGCTCCGGGCCGAGGTTCGCGACCTCGAGCAGGAACTGGCTCGACCAGCACCCACCGGCGCCATTATCGGGAAGAGCGGCGCCATTCAGGACGTTCGCGACCTGATTGAACGGGTCGCTTCAACCGACGCCTCGGCACTCGTAACCGGGGAGAGCGGTACCGGCAAGGAACTCGTGGTCAGGATCATTCATGCGCTGAGCGCGCGCCGTGGACAGCCGTTCATTGCCATCAACGCCGCGGCCATGGCCGAGAGCCTGATCGAAAGCGAGATCTTCGGCCACGAGAAGGGCGCATTCACCGGCGCGATCGCCACCCGGCAGGGATGCTTCGAGCTGGCTCACCAGGGCACGCTCTTTCTGGACGAAATAGCCGAGATGCCGAGCGCGCTCCAGCCGAAGCTGCTGCGGATTCTGGAGGACGGAAAGGTGCGGCGGCTCGGGGGCTCCCAGGAACATCATTTCGACGTGCGGGTGCTCGCCGCCACCAACCGCGATCCCGCAGCGGCCGTAAAGGACGGCCAGCTTCGTGAAGACCTCTTCTACCGGTTGAGCGTGTTCACCCTCGTCGTCCCCCCACTCCGGGCGCGGCGGGAGGACATCCCGCTCCTCGCCCAGCATTTCATCCGCCATTTCAACGAGAAGCATGGCCGCGCCATCGAGGGGTTGCGCGATGAGGCACGCGAGCGGCTCATGTCGTATGGCTGGCCCGGCAACGTTCGCGAGCTCAAGAACGTCATCGAACGGGCCATCGTCCTGGCGGACGGCTGGATCGAGGTGACCGACCTGCCGCCCTACTTCATTGACGTGAACGGCGCCGGGCCGGAGCCCGGCGCAGCAGCGACGGAGGCGCTGGCCGGCATGAGCCTGGCCGAGGTGGAGAAGCGACTCATCCTGGACACACTGAAGCGGGTTGGGCACAACAAGGCGGAAGCTGCCCGGAGACTCAAGCTGGACGTCAAGACCATCCGCAACAAACTCAAGTCGTATGGGTTGGGCTGAGGCAGCTCCATGAAAGTCGCGACCCGACTCACGAGCGGCTACGGGATTCTCATCGGCCTCCTGGCCTGCGTGCTGGTGTATCAGGCCTACGTCATTTCACAGGCGGTGCGCACGAATCAGGAACTCCTCACCAGCTCGCGCTTGACGCTGGCCGCAACACAGCAGCTACAGCACCTCGATGATTACAACGAGAATGTCCGGAAATTCCTGGTCACCGGAGAGGCCGGGTATGCCGAGCAGGCCGCCGATGCCCTCCGTGCGTTTGGGACCACGCTGAGCCAGCTCCGGGTGCTTTCGCTCTTGCCGGCCGAGCGTCAGGAGCTGAGCCGCCTCCTCGACATCTGGGCCGCGTATGGCGGAACCGGCGCGAGAGAGCCCGACGCGCTCGAGCGCTCGAGCGACGGCTTTCCGGAACTCCGGCAACAAACTGGGCAGGTCAACGAGGCGGCCCAAGCCGCCATGGTCGCCGAACTCGAGCGCACCTCCGCGGCGGCGCGGCGCACCCTCCTGATCGCGCTCTTCGGGCTGGCGATCGCGTTGTTGCTGAGCCTCCTGATCGCGGTCCGCATCGTCCGGTCCATCTCCGAGTCCTTACGGCATCTCAAACGAGGCACCCATGCAGTCGCACAAGGCGACTTCGCGTACCGGCTCCACCCGTCGCGGGATGATGAGTTTGCGCAAGTAAGCGCCGACTTCAACGTCATGATCGCGCGACTGGGCGAACTCGACCAGGCAAAGAAGGACTTTGTCTCGCACGTGTCGCACGACCTCAAGACGCCCTTGGCCAGCATGCAGGAGGTCAACCGCCTGCTGCTCGAGGAACTCCCTGGCGCGCTGAACCAAAAGCAACGGCATCTGGTGGAACTCAATCTCTCCAGTGCGAGCCGTCTCTCCGACATGATTTCGAAACTGCTGAAACAGTCTCAAATCGAATCCGGCAGTCTCCATTACGAATTCGTGTGGCAAGACCTGGGCGACCTCATCACGACCATTCTCGCGGAGTTCAACGGCGCGGGGCGCTCAGGCCGACGCATCACGGCCGACCTCCCCAGCACGCCCGTTGTGGTGGCGTGCGACGGGCCGCACGTCATTCAGGTCGTGCAGAACCTGATCGAGAACGCCCTAAAGTTCTCCCCCGAGGACCAACCGATCCGGGTGTCGGTGGCCTATCATGCGGACATGCCGGCCACGATCGACCCCAGGCTCGGGGACCGGATTCGCAGCGCAACCGATGGATCGGGGTACGTCCTGGTAGCGGTGACCGATCACGGCCCGGGAGTGCCGGACCGGGAGAAGAACGCGATCTTTACCCAGTTCTATCAGGGTCTGCATGGCCGGAAGGCGGCGGGCAGCGGCGTCGGCCTGGGCCTCGCACTCAGTCGGCGCATCATCGAGGCGCATGGTGGCGCCATCTGGGTTCGCGACCATACACCGACGGGAAGCATCTTCGAGTTTCTCCTGCCCGAGGCCTTCACCTCCGACGCCGCGACGGATTTGTTTTCGCACCCGGCCGGCCCAGCAACGCGGGTGCCGCGCGCGGAAGTCGCATGAGACACGCGCATCTCCTCACGGCGGCTGTGACCTTGGCGGCGGCTGGTTGTACCGCGAGTGCACTCGACCGGCATTTCGAAGCGGGACAATACGAGCTGACGGCGCGCGCGTACGAAGAAGACCCATCCGTAGCAGGGAGTGATCGCGCGTTGTACCGACTGGCTCTGAGCTATGCCGCGCCAGGGACTGCCGTATCCAACCCCGAACGCGCACGGGCACTTCTCGCCCAAATGGTGACGCGGTTTCCCCAGAGCCCGCACCTCCCCGCGGCCAGGATCCTGGCCGGTCTGCTGGGAGACATGGTCGATCTCAGCGACCGGGCGAAGGTCGAACGCCAGCAACTCGATACGTTGCGGGCCGCGGTTCAGGGACTCGAGGCCACGCAGACCGCACTTCAGGACACCCTTGGCGTCAACCGGCGCCGCCTCACGGACCTCCAAGCCGAAGTGAAGCGTCTGCAGGCGGAGGTCGAGGCCAAGGACGCGGTCCTCCGCCGCCTGGAGGACGAACTGCGGCGGCTCAAGAACATCGACTTGGGTCGCCCCTCCAACTAGCCGTAAAGAAAACAACGCGGCTGGGCCACAAGGACCCAGCCGCCGCACCACGAGTCTCACCTACGCCTGGACGTACTCTATGCTCAACCCTCGCCCGACTCGGGTGCTACTCTTCCTTTGCCTTCTCGACTTCCTTTACCTTCTCACCATCCTTGGTCTTTTCCGCGGCGGCTTTGACCTTGACCTTGCCGTCGCACGCGCCTTCTGAGCCCGTGAAGCCGAGCTTCCACTCGCCAGCCACGGCCTTGCTGGTGTCGAGCGACAGGATCATGCCCTCGTCCGCGGTCTTGACCTCCTTCACCACGATGCCGCTCTCCTCACTCGCCATACCACCCTTGAGGTCCCCGATCTCTTGCGACATGGTCACCGTCAACATCACCGGCTCGGCCTGAACCGGGATCGTCTCCTGAGAGAAGGAAGCGCTGCAATGCTCGGCCATGGCCTCCTGGGCCACGAGGGTGGTGCTGCCGACCATGAGTGCCAGTGGGGCCAACAGGGACACGGCAACAACTGAAGTCATTCTGCTCATGATGGTCCAGCTCCTTGGTCCTAACGTTGGACAACCAGCCGAGGCCCACCTCCGCCTCGGGCACATCGACTGGTAGGAGCATTCTCCGTACCACCCCGCCCAAAATTCTGAATGTGTTGACGGGAAAGAGGTTAGCGATGCGCACGGGTGGTCGCCCTCGTGGCCGGCAGGGAGCCCTTCCCGGATCACGAGTCGCAAGAGAGGAAACCTTCCCGGTCCCAAGCAGGCGGGCCGTGTGGCCGAATTGGTGGGGAACTGGTTGTGTTCTGGAGAATCAGGCAAGTGCGATGGTCGCCGGTCGGTCACCCAGGATCGTCCAAACGAACCCGTCGCCGACCCAACACCACCCCGGAATCCACCGAGCATCCGGCAGCCGGACGCGGAACGCGGCACGCCGGTCCCAGGCCGCGTGCGGCCCCATGGGTACTTCGACGCTGACGGCCCTGGTATCGAGACGCATGCCTTCCCCCAGCACCTTGAGCGCAGCTTCCTTGGCACTCCAGATCAGCGTGACGACCGTCGGACGATCGACCGCCACGGTCCGAGCGACCCGCTCCCGCTCCGCCGCGGTGAAGTAATCCGCGACAAACCGTTCGGTGCGTAGCTCAATCCGCTCCACATCACATCCGAGCGCAATGGCACCCCCGGCGGCGGCGGCCAGGCCAACCCCATCGCTATGGCTTATGGAGACGCTCACCGCTCGCGTCACCGGGCCCGAGAGGACGCGGGCAGCGGGAGCACCGGTCTTCTGCGCGAGAATTTCGATGTCGGGCGGCGCGAGGTGCTCGTCCGGCAAGCATGCGATGACCGCCCGCTTCGCGACCCATCGGCCAAGTCGCCAGTCCGACCGGCGCTTGGGCCAGCGGAGTTTCGCCTCGACCGACCGCTCGAGAGGGGAAAGCCACCGGTCGCCGGCGGGAACCTTCTCGGCTCGTTCAGTTGCCAGCGTGACCACCGTGCCGGACCCGACCGTTGGACGAATCGTCGCTTCCATCACGCCTTGAGCGCCCGGAACGGGGCGTTCTCAACCCGGCCCAGCGGGTTGGTCCGGTATCCGCGCAACGACAGCAAGACACGACCGGTCTTGTCGGTCACGTCGACGTCGAATGCTCCGTCGCCGGCTTCCTCGACCAGTGCGGTTGAACCGTCCGGTTCGCCGTTGGCCGCGCGCCGGAGCTCGAGGCGTTCGATCCGGCTCGGCAGGCCCATGCGCTCCGACTGCGCGATCTCGGCAAGACCAGCAGTCTGAAATGCGAGCTCCACGAGCCGCGGCGCGACAATGGTAGACCCGCCGGCCGGCTCCTGCCCGGCGGGCAGGCCGGGCGCGAGCCGACCGGCCAGGACGTCCTTGGCACGCCAGGCGTCGCCCACCACGCGATAGGAGGGGCCGTGGAAGTAGACATGATAAATCGCGTCGCTTCCGACCACGGCCTCCGACACGGGCGGCACGCTGCGTGATCGTGCCTCGTCGGGCGGCTTCGCTGTCAGCCGGACGGTGCCGGTGAAGTGCGTCGTGACCTCGGGCTCCGCCCGGCCGTGCAGCTGCCGCGACCCCTCGAGCCGGCAGTTGGCCAGGATATCCTCACCGTCGGGGGTGTACTGAACCTTGACCGTGACGGTGCGCGCCTCGCCGCGATAGAACTTGAACGGCTGCAGAAACTCGACGCGCTCGAGGGCGCCGACGAACCGGTCGGGGAATCCGACGAGCGCGGCCTCGGACATCGCTTCGAGCCCCATCACACCCGGCAGCACGGCCGTGCCGCCGATCTGGTGGTCCCTGAGAAACGGCTGGACCTCGGGGTCGAGCCGGGTCTGAACGACGAGCCCGCCGCAGGGACCAAACGATTCGACCGTTCCGACCATGAGCCCCGCCGCCGACGACTCGGATCCGCCCAGCATTACATCTCTGGCCTGGGTCTCGTCCAGCATGATGCCGAGGCCGTCCGCGATCAACACCTCTCCGTGGGTACCGGCGGTCAATTCCCGACGCACCACGGGGATTCCAGCCTCGGGCGCCAGCATGTCGATCCCCGCCTGCTTCATGATGGCCGGTATGGACCCGCGCGTGGCCATCCCGATGTCCGCCCATGCCGTCCAATCAATGGCAATTCCGCGGGTATCCGGTCTGGTGCGGCGTAGTGCCGACATGGCCTTGCAGAGCATGTCGTTGGCCGCGCTGTAGTCGGTCTGCCCGGCGTTGCCGAAGCGGCCGGCGATCGAGCTGAATACCACCGCGGCACCCAGCGGGGCATCGCCCAAGCCTCGAAGCAGGTTGAACCACCCGTCGACCTTGACGTCGAAGACGAGGTCGAACTCACGAGGCTCCTTCTTGGGAAGGGGGCGGCTGACCTCGAGCCCCGCCGCATGCAGCAGCACGTCGACCCGTCCACTCTCCTGGATGACCTCGGACATCACCTGCGCCACCTGATCGACATCCCTCAGGTCCACCGCGCGATACCGAGCGTGTCCTCCACGTGCTTCGACCGCGCGAATCGCGGCGAGCGCCGCCCGGGATCGTTCGATCCGCGTGATCTCCTGCTCCACCATGGCGGGGGTCACGCGCTCTGCCGATCGCTTGAGGCGGTCGAACAGATCCCGCTTGAGCCCGTCGCGGTCCGACTCGAGCCGCTGGAGGTCGGCATCGTCGGGATTTGGTTCCGGAGTAAGGTCGAGTAACCAGAAGATTCCCTTCGATGCCGCCGCCAAGTCGGCCACGATGGCGGACACGATGCTTCCGGCCGCGCCTGTGACAACGAATACTCGGCCGGCACTCAGTTGGCCGCCGAATTCAATGGCCTGGGACTCGAGCCCCACTGTCCACCGATGGCCGTCCGCGTAGCCGATTTCGACGGCACCCTTGTCGTACAGAGTCTCGTCAATCAGCTGGTCGGCCACGGCCGTCGTCTTCCGCGATGGAGCAAAATCCACGGCCTTCGCCAGCTGCCCAGGCTTCTCCCGGGCAAACGCCTTGGTAAAGCCGACGACCGCGCCACCAATCGTGTCGGTGGCGCCGGCTCGATCGTAGCCGTGCCGGCCGCCGAGCCGTGTGGCCGCGATGAGGAACAGTGGCTGATCATATAGCGCCCGCATGAGTCGGAACAGCGACTTGATCCGGTAGTTGATGGCAACCAACCTCGCCTCGGGATCGAGCAGGTCGGCATCACCCGCCGGGTCGAGCGCCGGCAGCCAATAAACCCCATTGAGAGGGCCGTCGGCAGTCCACTCGCCGACTCGGCGCTGCAGATCCTCCGGATCGGTACAATCATCAAGGAGGAGAGTCGTCACCCCGCGCTTGGTCAGTTGCCGGACCAGAGCCTTCCCCACGCCGCCCGAATCCAAGGCCACGAGCACTCGGTCGCCTGCTCCGAGCTGAACGCCGGTTCGAGCGAACCTCGAGGTCGGCGGTCGCAGAAGCGCAACCGGCACGCGGCGCGGCACCGCCTGCGCCGCCGCATCAGAGCCGGCGCGAACCGGGCCGGCATCCGCCGCTCTTGCGCTTGGTGACCCGACCGCCGAGTCCGGAGAAACGACGGACCGTGCATCAGGCGGCGTCCCGCTCCGCAGGTCCGGCCGCTTCTCGAACACGAACTCGATCGCGTGCGCCAGGGTTGGATAGTCGCGGAGCGCGAGGGTCTCGTCGCGCTCGATGTCGTACACCTCCCGGATCGCGGCAAACATCTCCGCCTGCTTCACCGTGTCGATGCCGAGATCGGCCTCGAGGTCGAGATCGAGGTCGAGCATATCGG
>DATHRW010000090.1:0-9772 GCA_035464955.1 Gemmatimonadales bacterium | reverse complement strand
GGCATGTCGTAGCCGGCATGCCCCACCGGGAACAGGATCCGATGAGGCCCCGCTATCGCGGACGGCTGGCTCTTCTTCAGGTTGCCCTCGTCATCGAGGTGGATACCCCATGCGTATGCCTCGGTGGCACAGGCTTCACATTGCTGGAGATGCCGCACCAGACGCCGTGTGCTCACCTGATCCAGCCTTCCCGCGACGGCCGCAGCCAGTTCCAGGTGGTCGACGTGGGCCTGAGCGTCGGCGGGCGGTTCTTCCATGGATGCATCATGCGACGGCCACGAAAAAGGGGCCGTGATCTAGCTCACGGCCCCAATAACAGGCGATCGGACCGGGTCCTCTTCTCCCGGCTAGTCGACCCGGCGCACGAAGACCATGAGGGTTTCGGGGTCTATCCGGCCCGAGAGGGTGACGCGGGTCTCGCCGCTGACCCAGATGGCGAGCGACGACCCGTCCGGTCCGGAATCGATGAGGGTGTCGGGTGCAAGCCCGGAGCGGTAGGCCTCGGGAATCTTCTGCTGGTCCAACAGCAGGATTCGGCCGCCCGGCTCCCGGTAGACCACCCGCAACACCTCGCTTCCGGGCAGGGCGCCCGGGACCGCACCTGCCGGGGCAACCTCGAGGTGGTCCGGCAGCAGGCCCCGAATCAAGAGCACCGGCCCTCCGGTGCGCTCAATGGCCTCGCTCACCGTTAACCGACTGAACCCAGGGCCGGTGACGCTCGGTACCGTGGGCTCCGGAGCCGCCACGGGTGCCAAAGGACTTGGATTCGAACTGTCCGGCCGAGCCACATCGGTCGGCTTGGCCGGCGCGGGTGCCGCGGCGATGGGCTCCTGCGATGTGCCGCTGTCGGTCGGTGGTACCGGGAGGGCAGAGCCCCGGACGGCGAGCGTGCTGTCCATGCCGGCTTGAAGAGCAGCCTGGCTTCGTTGGATGAGCGATCCTGCCTGGGCTCCTTCGCTACTCTCTTGTTGGCGGTCTTGCCGGATGGTCTCGACCACCAAGGCCACAGCGATCACTGCCACGACCGCCAACACCGTTCGGACGGCCCATCGCGAATGCTTCGATAGCAGGACATGCTGTGCTGGAACCAGGATGGTCGGCTCGGCGGCCTCGGTCATGGGGTAGGGCGTCCTGGCCTTCTCCGAAGGGTCACTCAGGGCGTCGATGGATGCCCGCCACTCCCGCACCTTTTCCTCGCAGCGAAAGCAGGTGCTGATGTGGTGACGCACCTGTGCCTGGGCGACCCGGCTCATCCGGTTCTCCAGGAGGCTCTTGAGGGTTTCCTCGGTGATGTGGTCCATCGTCCGCGCGTCTGGTCCTGAATCGAGAGGCCCTACAAACATACCATGCCGGACCGGTGCCGGGCGAGGACAGAGACAGGCCTAGCGGACTCGAGCGACGATCAGTTTCAGGGCATCTTGGCCGAGTGGCCCCGACAGCGACAGGATTCGGCGGGAACCGTCCAGCCACCAGACCCGGTACCCGCCGCCCGGTTCTGCCACCACGAGGGTATCGCCCGGGGCAAGGTGTGGAACCGTGCCGACATCCTCAATCGCGTCCAGCGCACGCTTGGCGGCGGCGCGTTCCGCGACTGCCTCGCGTCCCGGACTTATCCGAACCTGACTGAGGACGACCTCCGCGCCCTCGAGTCGATAGACCACCCTGACGAGCGGACCCTCGACCTCGGCCCAGGGCACGGCCGGCGGATCGCTCGTCTCGACGCGGGTGAGCGAGGCACCGTCAACGAGACGGATGGCGCCGTTCAACGCATCGACCGCATCCTCCAACGTTACCGATCGGGGCGGAGTCACCTGGGCCCGGAATCCTTCGGCCGGCGCCGCCTCGGCCGCCTTCGCAAAGGCGCCCTCGCGCCTGGCGTCCTCGACCAGCCCCGAGACAGCGGCCCGCGATGGCGCGGCATCAGCTCCGGGTGCTTGGACCGCCGGCGCATCGGCGGCGCGCCCCACATCGCGCTCTTCGGTCCTCGCGACCTGGGCGAGACGGTCACGCCGCGCTGTGGGCGACTCGAGTTCGGGCTTGCCACTCACGTTGCCTCGCGCCGCTTGGGCTTCGGCCGCGCCGCCCACCCCGGCATTGACCGGCGCCTGCTCTCGTTCGAGAGGCCGCGCCGCGCCAACGCTCGGGAGGTCTGACCGGGCCACGCGCTGCCCAACTTCGTCGCCCGGCGGCTCGGCGGCTCGATCACCCGACACCCGCTCCGTGGAAACGGCCGGAACTTGGCCCCGCTCATTCATCGCAGTGGCCGGTGTTTGACCGGGTACGCGGTGACGCCAATCGCCCGCCAGGTAGCCTGCGCCGGCGGCGATGACCACCGTGGCCGCCCATGCCAACGTGCGGAGCCGTTGACTGGGGATGGTCCGGGCTCGCGTGGCGCGAACCAAGTCGAGTGGCGGCACGGAGGAGCCCGAGGCTTTTCGTTCGGGCAGTTCCAGCCGTTCCACCAGGGCCGTGGATTCGTCGAAAACGGCACGCACGTCCTCGAGCCGCGCGGCGCACGCAGCGCACGACGCCACGTGGGCTTCCACGATGCGCACCTCGTCGGGAGTCAACTCCCCGTCGAGCAACGCGTGGAACATTCCTTCGTCAGGGTGCGGCATTGTCTTTCCGTCCTTCAGCGTGATACGCCTCGACCAATCGGCGGCGGGCCCGCGCGAGTGTCGTTCCCACGGCTCCCTTTGCCAGCCCAAGCGTCGCGGCGATCTCTTCGTAATTGAAGCCTTCCGCCTTGAGCAGGAGCGCCTCGCGATCGCGCTCGGTCAGCACATCGAGCGCGGCACGGACTTCGGCGATCTGCTCGTCCCGTTCCACCTCCGTGTCCGGCGCCGGTGCAGAACGGGCTGTCTCCGCTCGGTAGAGTTCGAGTCGACGGCCTTGTCGCACCGCCTTGCGCCCGTCCTCCCGCACCAGGTTGAGCGCGACTGCAAACAGCCACGGTCGCGGATTCCTGGGCGGAGCCTGCACCGCCCGGGCGAAGACCTCCTGTGCCAGGTCTTCCGCCCGGTCCGGATCCCCCGTCCGGCGGTACAGCATCCGGACGAGGGACCCGTGGTACTCTTGGTACAGCTGACCGATGTCGAGACTCATGTCCCTCGAAACATGCGAACCACCTGGATGATGCGATGCTCTGACATCGATGTGGCACCTGAGTCGGTGACCTTAATGCTGGCCCGCTGGCCGGCGATCACCACGCTGCCGTCGATTGAAAGGTAGGGTCGAATCTCCGGCAACGCTCGTGCCAGGGCAAAGTAGGCATCGCTGAACGGTGCCACCTCAATGATTCCCAGGCTGTCGCTGTGCCGGGCGTCGGTCCACGTCGCATCGTGCCGCACGAACAGGCGGCCGGCTACTCGGCGAACCTGCGCCTCACGGGCGTTCACCGCATCGCCCTCCCGCTCATCTGACAGGCCGCCTATGGCGCGCATGCGGTTTTCTGCGACCGCGTCCGCTGCGGCCAGTGTCTTGGCACTCGCCATATCGGAGCTGGCCTCCGCTCGCTTGAACGCGTCCTTCCCGGTTTGGGCCCGGGCCTGGCGTGCGCCACCTTCGAGGGCTGGAGCCATGGGCGCGTTCGAACGCACGTCGTCCCGGGCTACTCCGGGTTGCATGCCCGGTTCGAGCACCAGGTAGGACGTGTACTCCGTGATGATGCCGTACCGAAGGCCCAGGTCCCGCACTTCGTTGATCAGTTCGGGAGTCGACCCTTCGATCCGGATGGTCCGGGTCAGGTCGCCAATTCTCCGCGCGGCCCAGAGCCGCGGGATGTAGTCGTTATCATGCTCGCTTCGCGGAAAGGCTGCCCTGGCGGTGAACCGCTCTCGACGGCCGTTCCGCTCGCCTTCGATCACCACGGTGCCGGTGGCCTGCCCGTGATACCGGCCGAACACCACCAGCTCCTCGCCGTAGAACAAGTCGGGAAGCTCGGCCGGGTAGTCCTGGCGGAACTCGACCGGCGAGCTCACGATCCGCAGGTTCACCAACGCCGGGAATTGGATCTTGGAGAGCAGCGATCCGACCGCGACCTCCACATCGGCATCGGGTGCGACGTATTCGGCGCTCCCGCGCCCTTCGACCGCGAGCCGGTCGAGCAAATAGGTGTTGACGTCGTGGCCAACGCCAACGGTGAAGATGCGCGCGCGTCCGATCCGATTCGACGCCGCTTCAGCGATACGATCGGGTTCCCGCTCGCCAACCGAGGGTAATCCATCGGTCATGAACACGATGATGGGCAACCGGTCCTCGGCAACCGCGCTACCGAGTACCGCGTCGAGTGCGCCGGCGATATTGGTGCCGCCGGTTGCGGTCAGGTTTGCCACAAATCGGCGTGCCTGGGCGAGGTTGGCCGCCGTGGCTGGGGTGAATCCGTCACGGAAATGCCGGATACTCGAGGAGAACGCCACGAGCCGGAACCGGTCTGCCGGGCCGAGCGTCCCCAGCGCCTGAGTCATCGCCTGCTTGGCCTGTTCCAGCTTGTCCCCCGACATCGATCCCGAGATGTCCACTACCAGCGAGAGATCGCGCGGCACCGCTTGGCCTGCTTCGTTGTGCGGTGGGGCGAGCAACAGCATGAAGAACCCGTCTTCTCCACCAGGGGCGTGGGTCAGGATGCTGGTGCCGACCAGACCGCGACGGAGTGGAATGAAGAGGTCAACGTCGCCGGTAGCGTCGGGACTCAACGTAACGATCAACCGGCCATTCCGTCGTTCGGTCTCGATTGGGTGGGTCGGCGAATAGGGCGTTCCGATATCGTCCGCACTCGGCACGCTCACCTCATAGCTGAAGTCATCGCGGAACGATGATTCGGTTCCACCGTGACCGTGCTCGAGTCCGTGGCGGCGCGGCCCGATGCTGTAACGCAACCTGAGGGCATCGCCGGCCCGGTCGAGAACCTGCGTGTAGCGGAGCTTCACCCGGCGCGTTTCACCGGCCTGGATCGGGAAGACCCGTGCGCGAATCAGCCCATGGCCTTCGAGCGAGAGCAGGGCGGGGTCCTTCAGGCGGCGCACGATGTCCTCGTAGATCTTACGTGCCTCGCCAGCGTTCATGATCTCGCCTTTGATTTCCTGATCGCCCATCCAGAGCGAGAAGTCGCTGAACACGGCGTTCTTGGGCAGGGGATACAGGTAGCTGCCCTCCGCAATGCGGGGACCGGTGTTTCGAAACTGCTCTTCCACCTCGACCCGGGCGACGCGCCCGTCGATGGTGGTCTGGACGTTGGAACTCACCCGAACGACCGGCCCCATGACGATGCCGGGCCTCCGGGGGGTCTCGAGTTCCACCCATCCCTGGGCCGGCAGGGCCGCGGCGGCCCCCACCGTGAGGGCGGCGAATAGCGCGATGTGACGGTACATTCGGTCCCCCTGAGTGACTGGTCGCGCGGGAGATGCGTCTAGGGGGGAGATTTGCACACGATAGGCGGGAAGGCGGGACGTAGGAGTGAGGAGTGGTGAGGAGGAAGAAGTGGTCGGGAGACGGTAAGTCGGGAAGACGGTAAGGGGGGCAAGGTAGGGAAGTAGGTGCGTAGCCGGATGGGAAGGGGTGATGACGCGTGGGTCGTCGGCTATCTACCACTTGTCAGGGGCGTTAGCTTCTGGCTAGCCAATAGCCAATAGCCAATAGCCAATAGCCAATAGCCAATAGCCAATAGCCAATAGCCAATAGCCAATAGCCAATAGCCAATAATGGACCCCAGCAGTTTTAAGCTTACGCTCGAAATCCTGCCGCAGCCGGACGACATCACCTGTGGTCCGACCTGCCTGCACGCGGTCTATCGGTATTACGGCGATCACCTGCCGCTGCGTCAGGTGATCGACGAGGTCAAGCCGCTGAAGGGCGGGGGGACCCTCTCGGTGCTCTTGGCGCACCACGCCCTCGAGCGCGGTTACCAGGCCACCATATACACCTACAACCTCACCGTGTTCGACCCGAGTTGGTTTGTCGACGGTGGGGTCGATCTGACTGACCGGCTGAAAGCGCAGGCCAAGGCCAAGCGCGCGACCAAGCTCCGGTTTGCGACCAAGGCCTACCTCCGGTTCCTCGAGTTGGGTGGGCGAATCCGATTCGAGGAACTGAACCCCGATCTGATCCGACAGTACCTGAACCGGGGTCATCCGGTGCTGACGGGGCTCAGCGCCACCTACCTGTTCGGCTGCGCCCGCGAGCGAGGCGAGATCAAGCTCCACTACGACGATATTCGGGGACACCCCGCCGGGCACTTCGTGGTGCTCTACGGGTACGATCTGGATTCCGATGAGGCATTGGTTGCAGACCCCTTGCAGGACAACCCACGGTTCGGTACCCACTATTACCCCGTCGGCATCCAACGACTACTCGGTGCGGTTCTGCTCGGCGCACTGACCTACGACGCCAATCTACTCGTCATCGAGCCTCGCACCAGCCAACTATGAAGCCACTCGTCGTCATCGAAAACACCAAGCGATGGCACTTCACGATTCCCGACGTGGACGTTGTCTCGGCTCGCGCCTATCTAACCGAGCCGCGCTACGCCGAACTACGCCGGACCACGGTGTACAACCTCTGCCGCCGGTACGGCTATCAAGGGCTCGGCTACTACGTCTCGCTGCTGGCCGCCGCTCGGGGGCACAAGCCCATGCCCTCGGTGGCCACCATCCAGGCGCTCCAGCTCTCGCCCATCCTGCGCATCGTGGGGGAGGACCTGGATGATCTGATCCAACGAAACCTGGCGCCGCTCAAGTCCGAATCGTTCGAGTTGAGCATCTACTTCGGGCGCAACTTGGCGAAGCGCTACGATCGGCTGAGTCGTGCGCTGTTCAATCAGTTCCCGGCGCCGTTTCTCCGCGCCAGCTTCGTCTGGGAGGACAAGCGCTGGAAATTGCAGGGACTCCGGGCCATCGCGACCAGCGACATCCCAGAAGCGCATCAGGACTTCGTGATAGCCGAGGCGGCGCGGTATTTCGCCAAGCCGAAGCACGCGCGGCGAGCGAAGCCACAAGTGGCCCGCTACGATCTGGCGATTCTCTGGAACCCACTCGACGAAAACGCCCCGTCCTGGGAACGGTCGATCAAGAAATTCATCGCAGCGGGGCAGGACGTCGGCATCGCCGCAACCGTCATCGGTCCCGAGGACTACGGTCGGATTGCGGAGTTCGACGCCCTGTTCATTCGCGAAGTGACGTCGGTCGATCATCACACGTTTCGATTTGCCCAACGCGCCGCGACCGAAGGGCTGATTGTCGTGGACGACCCCGAATCGATCATCCGGTGCTCCAACAAGGTGTACCAGGCGGAGCTGTTCGACCGCTATGACCTGCCGTGTCCGAAGACCATGGTGGTTCATGAGGACAATGTCGAGGAGGTCGCCGCCGCCATCGGATTTCCCTGTGTCGTGAAGCTGCCGGACAGCTCGTTCTCGCAGGGGGTCATCAAGATCGAGCAGGGGCACGACCAATTCGTAGAGTGCCTAAAGCAGGTGTTCGAGCAGTCCGACCTGGCCATCGTGCAGGAATGGCTGCCGACCGGGTTCGACTGGCGGATCGGCGTGCTGAATCGCGAGGTGCTCTATGTCTGCAAGTACCACATGGCACGGGGCCATTGGCAGATCATCAGTGGGCGCCCTGGCCGCCGACGGTACGGCAAGGTGGAAGCGGTGGCGTTGGAGGACGCGCCGGCCCGCGCCGTGGAGTTGGGCGTCAAGGCCGCCTCGTTGGTCGGCGATGGACTCTACGGGGTGGACGTGAAGGAGATCGACGGGAAGTTCCGGATCATCGAGATCAACGACAACCCCTCCATCGACGCCGGGTACGAGGATACGATCCTGGGAGACCAGCTGTACTTGGCCATCATGCAGTACTTCCGGACCAAACTCGACGAACGAGGCGTGGCTCCGGCTCGGCTATGACCGACCGTCTCGGCCTGTTCGAGGCAATCGGGATCGAGCTCGAGTACATGATTGTCGATGCCGAGTCTCTCGCCGTGCGTCCCATTGCCGACCGGCTGCTCGAAGCGGAGGCCGGTGCCATTGTGTGCGATGTCGAGCGCGGCACCATGGGCTGGTCCAACGAGCTGGCGCTCCACCTGATTGAGCTCAAGACAAATGGACCGGTCGACACGCTCGCCGGACTCGCAGATCAATTCCAACGCGAAGTCGCCTACATCAATGCACGGCTCGAGCCGTGGCGTTCCCGGCTCCTCCCGACGGGCACCCATCCTTGGATGGATCCCCGGGAGGAATTCCGGATGTGGCCTCACGAGTTCCACGAGGTGTACGCCACATTCGATCGCCTGTTCGATTGCGCCCGTCACGGATGGGCCAATCTCCAAAGCGTCCACGTCAACCTCCCGTTCTCCGATGATGCGGAGTTTGCCAGGCTGCACTCAGCCATCCGTCTGGTCCTGCCCATCATGCCCGCCCTAGCCGCGAGCACGCCCATCGCGGACGGCGTGGTCAGCGGCTCGCTCGACACCCGGCTCGCGGTCTATCAATCGAATGCCGCCCGCGTCCCGTCCATTGCCGGCGCCGTCATTCCCGAGCCGGTGGAGTCGGAAGCGGAATACCGTGAACACATTCTCGAGCCCATCTACCGCGATTTGGCGCCGCTCGATCCGGAAGGAATCCTGCGGGATGAGTGGGTGAACGCCCGCGGTGCCATCGCTCGATTCGACCGCGGCACGGTCGAAGTCCGCGTGATCGACATGCAGGAGTGCCCCCAGGCGGACGTGGCCATCGCGGCCCTCGTGTCGGCGGTGGTCGAGTCGCTCGCCACAGAGGAGACCAGCCGACGGACCGATCAGCGGGATTATCCGGGTGCGGCGTTGCGGGCACTGCTGGAGGCGACCATTCACGAGGCCGACGCTGCACCGGTGCGGGACGGCGACTACCTGACGCTGCTCGGATGTGACGGGGTGCCGAGCCGGACGGTGGGGGATCTCTGGCGCGTGCTGGCGGAGCGATACTGCGCCAACGACACCATTCCGCCCGAGTTACATGGGTCGCTCGAGGTCATCGGGCG
Organism: Gemmatimonadales bacterium; assembly: GCA_035464955.1. Lineage (GTDB taxonomy): Bacteria > Gemmatimonadota > Gemmatimonadetes > Gemmatimonadales > GWC2-71-9 > JABDII01. The sequence goes on along the minus strand of DATHRW010000090.1, from coordinate 764 downwards.
CGACGGATGCCTCGCCCGTCGCATGCTGGCCCGGCTGGGCACCAGACCGTCTCGCGACAGGATGGTATTGCTCTACCGGGAGTTGGCGGCGTGTCTGTCCGAGGGGAGGCAGCTCAGGCCACATGCCTAGCGCCGTGGTGGTGTCGTGCGAGCACGGCGGCAACACCGTTCCACGGCGCTATGCCGCCCTGTTCGCGTCCGCGGAGCGGGTCCTGTCCAGCCATCGCGGATATGATCCGGGCGCGCTCGATCTCGCGTCGGAACTTGCCCGGCGGCTCCGTGCCCCGCTGGTGGCCTCCCGGACGACCCGACTGTTGGTCGAGCTCAACCGCTCGCCGCACCACCCGCGCTTGTTCTCCGAGTACTCCCGCTGTCTCGGGCCCGACGAGCGCGCCCTGGTGCTCGAGCGGTACTATGTCCCGTTCCGGACCGAACTCGAGGGCCGCATTGCGCGACTGGCCGGCCACGGTCGGCGGGTGGTCCACCTGAGCGTGCACAGCTTCGCCCCTCGCCTACGCGGCGTTACCCGGACGGCGGACGTCGGCCTCCTGTACGATCCCGCACGCCGGCTCGAGGTATCGTTCTGTAAAGCCATCCAGCAGAAGATCCGTGGGGTGAGTTCCCAGATCGTCGTGCGCCGGAATTATCCCTACCGGGGCAACACCGACGGCCTTACTAAGTACCTACGAACCCGGTTTTTCCCGTCGGCTTATCTCGGGATCGAGCGGGAGGTGAATCAGAAGCACATGACGAGGCGTGGCGCT
>DATHRW010000089.1:0-5695 GCA_035464955.1 Gemmatimonadales bacterium | reverse complement strand
ACTCCATAACCGAGTTTCGGCGCGTGCCGTAGAGCACGGGCCGCAGCATCCTGCCGCCCAGTGGAGACGACCCCTCCCGATGCCACCGCCGATCCCCCTTCCCCCACCCCAGTCTCTCCTCCTGGGACTCCTGGCATCGGTCTTCGCGGGAGTGGCATGCGGGCAGTCGGACGCGATCCCGCTCACGTCCTCCACCCTGTCCCGAGCCTCCGACAGAGCGGTCGACTCGGCCCGGGCCGACATCGCCAAGGGCCTGCCATGGCGGGCCACGCTGCGTCTCGAGCCGATCGTCGCCGATACGGCCAGGCGAACACCGGAGGCCGTCCTGGCTGCCGCCGAGGCGGCGAATGGCTGGAGGGGCTGGGACCACATCGAACAAATCCTGGCCGATCACACGTGGGTGGACACCCTCTTCCAGGGCCGCGCCCGGGCGCTCTTGGCGCGGGCGGCGCTCGAGCGGACCGACGACTCCGCGGCTATCGGCCACGCCCGCCGAGCCGCGGCCACGATCGACGCTCCCGATTGGGCCGAGCGGTTGGTCGTGCTGGCGCGGGCCTACGAGCGGGTCGGACCGCCTGACAGCGCCGCCCAGGCCTATCGCGAGGCGGCCGAAGAGCTGCCGCTGATCGCGCAATGGTTATTGCTCCGCGCGGCCGGGGTAACGGCCGACAGTGCCGACCGGTTCGCGGTGTATGACCGGCTGACCCTGCCGGCCGTCCGCTCCCGCATCTCGGCCACCGAGGCCGACGCCCGGCTTTCGACCGGCGACACCAGCGCGGCCATCCGTATCTATCGCACGGCCAACGAGCTGCCGGCCGCCCTCGAGCTCGAGCTGGATCTCGCTCGGGCGGCGGCCGGGGAACAGGCCGTTCGCCGTGAGCTGCTCGACATTCTCACCACCCAGCGCCCCCGCAACGCTGTTGGCCCCGCCATCGCGTTGCTCGATCGCAGGTTCAAGGCCTTGGGTGCCGAGGACGAGCTCGTGCTGGCGAGGGCAGCGTCCATTGTCGGGATGACTGCGCGGGCCGCGACCGGGTATCGCCGTGCCTTCGCGGCCGGCCGTGGTACCGCGCGCGACCGCTACGCCTTCGGCTCCGCATTGGCGTCGCTCGGGAAATATCCGGAGGCCGCAGCCCAGTTCCAGAGGGTCAAGGCGCCGAAGAGCCTCGCCGCCGACGCGGCATATCTGAGGGCCCGGTCTCTGCTCCGCGGTGGACTGAGCGGCAGCCGGGATGCCCTCCGCGACATATTGCGCGCCTATCCCGGAGAGCTCGCCGCGGTGCGCGCCCGGATCCTCCTGTCAGATCTGGCCATCGATGAGGGACGGGACGAGGCGGCCCGCGCAACGTACCGGGCGGCGGCTGCCGCGTTGCCCGAGAGTCCGTACGCCCCGTCGGCGCGTTTTCAAGCGGCACTGATCGCCCTGGTCGGCGGCCAGGCGCGCGCCGCCGCTTTCGAGTTCGATACGGTGTCCAACAGGCACGCGGCAAGTTCCGAGGCCCTGGCTGGGCTCTACTGGGCCGGCCGGGCGTGGCAACTCGCCGGCGACAGCGTAGCCGCCGAGGCACGCTGGCGCCGCGTCATCGAGCGGGAGCCTTGGAGCTATTACGGATTCCTGAGCGCGCGCCGCCTCGGCATTACGCTCTCGATTCCGCCGGCGCCGGATTCGACACAGAGCTACCCGGCAGCCGACAGCGCCGCGGCCCGGATAGCATTGCTCCGCCGGATCGGGCTCACCACGGAGGCCGAGATGGAGGAGGCGGCCCTCGCCGAGTCAGCCGCCAAATCGGCGGACATGACGCTGGCAGTGGCCGAGAGTCTGAGCCGGATCGGGAGCGTGTCCCGGGCCATCCGGTTGGCGTGGCGCGCCGTCGATCTCGGCGCGCAGATGGATGCTCGCACCCTCAGGCTGCTCTATCCCATTCTCCAGCGGGATGGCATTCTCGAATTGGCCCGCTCCCACGGTGTCGAGCCGGCCCTGGTAGCCGGGCTCATCCGCCAGGAGTCCAACTTCGACCCCGCCGCCACGTCCCGAGCCGGCGCCCGCGGGCTGATGCAGATCATGCCGGACGTGGGTCGGCGGGTGGCCCGGACCCAGGGCTTCCCGTTCTGGGATCCGGTGCTGTTGTACCAGCCCGATGTGAGCCTGCAACTCGGCGTGAAGCATCTGGAAGATCTCCTGAACCGATCAGCCAATCTCATGCATGTTCTCGCGGCCTACAATGCCGGTACGTCGCGAGTGGATCGCTGGGAGATGAGGCCGGGATCCGAGGATCTCGAGATTTTTACCGAACGCATTCCCTTCCGCGAGACCAGGGGGTACGTCCGCGCGGTGCTCCGCAATCGCGATGTCTACCGGATGCTGTATTCGTGGGAGCCTGAGACGGAGGGACGGAGCAGGGAGTAGAGAGTTGGGAGCGGTCAAAAGGAGGACGCCTGCCCCCGCGCTTGGAAGCGCGGGGGCAGGCGTCTGACGGACCGTGGTCCGTTGTCGGCCTAGTTCTTCGGCAGGATCACGGAATCGATGACGTGGATCACGCCATTCGACGCCTCAATATCCGCCTTCACTACCGTTGCGTTGTCCACCATCACCTTCCCGTCATGGATCATGAAGGTGACGTCCTTGCCGTTGACCGTCGTGGCGTTCTTGAGCCCCATGACCTGCTTGGCCATGACCTTGCCGGGGACGACATGGTACGTCAGAACGGCCGTGAGCTTCTCTTTGTCGGCCAGCAACGCGTTCAAGGTTTCCTTCGGAATCTTGGCGAAAGCCTCATCGGTTGGCGCAAAGACGGTGAACGGGCCACTGCCCTTGAGCGTCTCCACCAACCCGGCCGCCTCGAGGGCCGTGGCCAGCGTGTTAAAGGAACCGGCCGCAACGGCGACATCCACGATGTCCGCCTGCTTGGCCTCGGAGTACTTCTGCTGAGCCTGAGCGCTGCCCGCAATCGCCAACGAGGCAACCGCCAACCCAGCGAGAATCTGTGACCGCATTGTGTTGCTCCTTCTGAGAGTGTTCGAATAGATGACTGTCCCCCGTCCCTCTGGCGGTGCCGACCTCTTCTCCTTCGAGGTCCGGGACCGCCCAAAGCCCCTGTCCAACTCATGCCCAGGAAAAGTAGTCTATTCGGGTACCGCATGTCAAGTGTCTGACCAAGTTCAAATATTGACAATGATTGGACGGCTGCCTAGATTAATCCCATGGCAAAAGATCATGATTTCTCCGAGCCACGGCATCCAATTCGGGTCGTCGCCCTTCGGACCGGCCTGAGCCCTGATCTGCTCCGGGTGTGGGAACGGCGGTACGCGGTGGTGGAGCCCGGCCGCAGTGAAGGCGGGCAGCGGCTCTACTCGGACGCCGACATCGAACGGTTGGACTTGTTGCACCGCGCCAGCCTCGGCGGTCGCTCGATCAGCCGGGTGGCCGGAGCGTCCAACGACGAATTGCGGGACCTGATCGAGGCCGATGACCGGGCCCGCCAGGCAGTTGCGCCCTCACTCAACGCCGGGCGCAATGGTCGCGCGGCGGCGGGCTTTGTCGACCGGGCTCGAGAGGCGATCGAGAAGCTCGACACCAACCGCCTGCACCTGACGCTGCGGCAGGCGGCCATGACCCTGGGCGCCACCGGGCTAATCGAGGAGGTGGTAACACCGCTGCTTCGGTTCATCGGCGAGAGTTGGCATGCCGGGACCATCACGCCGGCTCATGAACATGCCGCCTCGGCTGTCATCCGCCAGGTGCTCACCTGGACGCGGGAAGCCTACCGGCCTTCGCGAAGCGCCCGCCGGTGTGTGGTCGCCACGATGTCGGGCGACCGGCATGAGTTCGGCGCGATGCTTGCCGCGGGAACGGCGGCCGCTGAGGGATGGCAGGTGACCTATCTCGGAGCGGATCTCCCGCCGCTCGACATCGCGCGCGCGGCCAAATCGTTGGAAGCCGATGTCCTCGCCTTGAGCTCAGTCTTCCCTATGGAGTCGCGACGCCTGCTCGAGGATGCGGCAGCTTTGAAGAAGGAACTCGGCGGACGCGCTGCGATTGTCGTCGGTGGGAGCGGAACGGCCCCGGTCGCTCGAGACTTTGAGCGGCTCGGCATCACACCCTGTGGAAGCCTGAGCGAACTCAGACAGTTCCTGCGGGACTACAATGGTGGGAAGAGGCAGTAAGGAGGGCGGACGGCAAGGCGGAAGGAGTCCGGAACTTCCTGACCATCAGTTCATGACCGAGGCCTATGGGCTGGCGCCCAACGCACCTCAATCACCAATCAGGCGTGTCACGCAGGGCATGTGGCGGACCGATGATCTCCCGCCAAATGACGGCTTGGCGTATCTGGCGAGCAGTGAAGCGGGGAGTCTTCTTCAGGACCGCGGCCGGCGCGGGCCGTATCCTGGCGTCGAACGCGCGATGGTCCGCCATGGAACGCGGACGGTTATGCTCGTCGAAGACGGCCAGTCGGCTCTTGATCAGGGCTTCCGCTTCCTCATCGTGATCCACTACGGCCCGGATCTCCCGCACGACCGGTGTGCGCTCCCCACGGTCCACCGGCAGGTCGAGGACCTCCAGATCCTCGACCTCCTCGGCGGCAGGGAGTTCCACCCGAGCATCCCGCCCCATGGGACCCCGCTGCCCGCGTTCGAGCTGTTCCATGTCCGCCCCGAGCTGGCGGAGCATCCGCTCGAGCGACGTGCCCTCGCGCTGGGTCGCATCGGGGCGACCCGATACCGGCCCGGCAGGATGACCGCGCCTCGCGACGCCGGTCGGCTTGGGAGCGGGCGGAGGCGGTATGGTCCGCGCCCTCGCTTGGCGGCGCGCCTGCTCGGCGCGCTGCTTCTTCCTCTTCTGTGACGAGATGAAGCTCGCGAAGAACCAGATGATCGCGATCCAGATCAGCCCGCCGAAGTCTTCCATCCCTTAGGCGTCCTTCTTCCCGGCCCCGGAGCTATCGCTTTCGCCCGCGATCGACCGCCGCATGCCCGTGTCCGCCTGGATGTTGAGATACCGCTGGTAGTCCATGATCCCGAGCTGCCCGCTCCGGAAGGCCTCTGCCACCGCAAGCGGCACCTGCGCTTCCGCCTCGATGACCTTGGCCCGCTGCCGCTGGGCCTCGGCAATAAACTCCTGCTCCATGGCCACCGCGAGCGCGCGCCGTTCTTCTGCCTTGGCCTGCGCAATGCGTTTGTCGGCTTCGGCCTGGTCAGTCTGAAGCTCCGCCCCGATGTTCTTCCCCACATCCACGTCGGCCACGTCAATCGACAAGATCTCGAACGCCGTGCCGGCATCGAGCCCCTTCGCGAGGACGGTGGTGGAGATGCTGTCAGGATTCTCAAGCACGGACTTGTGGCTGGGTGAGGATCCGATGGTACTGACGATGCCCTCGCCGACGCGAGCCAGAATCGTTTCTTCCCCCGCCCCACCCACCAAGCGGTTGATGTTGGCCCGAACCGTGACCCGCGCCATGGCCAGCAGCTGAATCCCGTCCTTGGCCATCGCGGCGACCTTGGGCGTGGTGATCACCTTGGGATTCACACTCACCTGCACTGCCTCGAACACATCACGCCCGGCAAGATCGATGGCCGTCGCCTGCTTGAGATTCAGCGGGATTCCCGCCTTGTCCGCCGAGATGAGAGCCCGCACCACGCGGTCGACGCTGCCGCCGGCCAGATAGTGACCCTCGAGCGAGTTGACGGGGAGGCTGAG
>DATHRW010000088.1:0-8095 GCA_035464955.1 Gemmatimonadales bacterium | reverse complement strand
AGGGTCGAGGCGATCGTCCTCGACAAGAAACGGCTGCTGCCTTGCGCCGCCTGGCTCGACGGCGAATACGGGATCAAAGGCGTCTTCTGTGGCGTGCCGTGCCTGTTGGGGCGGGGCGGGCTCGAGCGCATCGTCGAAATCGAGCTGACTGCCGACGAGCAGGCGGCGCTCGAAAAGTCGGCCGAGGCGGTCCGGTCCACGATGGCTGCCGCGGGCTGAGGCGCGCGGCGCATGGGCTGGGCGCTCCGGTTTTACCGCTCCACCATCGGCAAGAAGATCCTGATGGCGGTCACGGGCCTGATCTGGGTCCTGTTCGTGATCGAGCACATGGCCGGCAACCTCCTGACATTGAAGGGTCCTGAGGCAATCAACCGGTACGCCGCCCTGCTCAAGTCGTCCGATGAGATCCTCTGGGCCTTCCGGATCGTGCTGTTTGTCGCGTTGGTGGTGCACGTGGACAGCATGCTCAAACTCACCGCGCGCAACTGGACCAGCCGCCCGGCGCGGTATGCCAAGGTGGCCCATCAGACGTCCAGCCCCGCCTCGAGGACCATGCGCTGGGGTGGGGTGTTCCTGATCCTGTGGTTGGTCTATCACATTCTGCACTTCACCACGGGGCAAGTGCATCCCGACTTTAGCCACACCGATGTGTATCGCAACGTCACTGTGGCGTTCCAGAGTGGAGGGAAGGTGGCGTTGTATGGTGCCGCCATGGTGGCGCTGGCGCTCCACCTCTATCACGGCGCCTGGAGCATGTTTCAAACGGTGGGGGCGAATCATCCGCACCTTGAGAAACCCCGCCGCTGGGTGGCAACCGCGATCGCGATCTTGATACCGCTCGGGTTTATTACCGTACCGCTCGCGATCTATTTCGGGATCATCGGCTAGACGGAGGGACGGCATTCGCAATGGAGCTCAACGCCAATATCCCGTCCGGGCCGATCGCTGACGCGTGGGAGACCCACCGCTTCGACATGAAGTTGGTGAGCCCCGCCAATAAGCGCCGGTATACCATCATTGTGGTCGGGTCCGGGTTGGCTGGTGCGTCCGCCGCGGCGACGCTCGGCGAGTTGGGCTACAACGTCCTGTGCTTCACCTTCCACGACTCCCCACGGCGGGCTCACAGCATTGCAGCCCAGGGCGGCATCAACGCGGCCAAGAACTACCAGAACGATGGGGACAGCGTCTACCGGCTGTTCTACGACACCGTCAAGGGCGGAGATTTTCGGTCTCGCGAGGCCAACGTGTATCGCCTGGCCGAGATCAGCCTCAACATCATCGACCAGTGCGTCGCGCAGGGCGTGCCCTTCGCCCGCGAGTACGGCGGCCTGCTCGACAACCGGTCGTTCGGTGGCGCGCAGGTGTCCCGCACGTTCTATGCACGCGGCCAAACCGGGCAGCAACTGCTGCTCGGGGCCTACCAGGCGCTGGCCCGCCAGATTGCCGCGGGGTCGGTCAAGATGTTCACGCGCTCGGAGATGCTCGACCTGGTCGTGGTCGACGGGCACGCCCGCGGGATCGTCACGCGCGATCTGGTGAGTGGGAAGGTGGAGTCGTTCGCGGCCGACGCGGTGGTGCTCGGAACCGGTGGCTACAGCAACGTCTTCTACCTCTCGACCAACGCGAAGGCCTGTAACGTCACCGCCATCTGGCGGGCCTACAAGCGGGGAGCGGCCATGGCCAACCCCTGCTTCACGCAGATCCATCCCACCTGCATTCCTGTGGCCGGCGACTACCAGTCCAAGCTGACCCTGATGAGCGAGTCGCTCCGCAACGACGGCCGCGTCTGGGTGCCCAAGGCCAAAGGCGAAACCCGCCGCGCGCGCGACATACCGGAAGCGGAGCGGGACTATTTCCTGGAGCGGAAGTATCCCAGCTTCGGGAACCTTGCACCGCGCGACATCGCGAGCCGGAGCGCCAAAGAGGTGTGCGACGAGGGCCGCGGGGTGGGTGAGACGGGGCAGGGTGTCTACCTGGATTTTGCCGACTCCATTCAGCGGCTCGGTGAAGACACCATCCGGGAACGCTATGGCAACCTGTTCGAGATCTACGAGCGCATTACCGACGAGAACCCGTACCAGGTGCCGATGCGGATCTATCCGGCGCCGCACTACACCATGGGTGGCCTCTGGGTCGACTACAACCTGATGAGCACCATTCCAGGACTCCACGTCATCGGCGAAGCCAATTTCTCCGATCATGGGGCCAACCGGCTCGGCGCGAGCGCGCTGATGCAAGGTTTGGCCGACGGGTATTTCGTGTTGCCCTACACCATCGGACACTACTTGGCCACGTCGAAGCCCGGGCCGGTGGACACGTCGCACCCCGCCTTCCGCTCGGCGGAGCAGGACACCCACACTCGCACGGCACGGCTCCTCGACATCCGCGGCACGCGGACCGTGGATTCCTTTCATCAAGAGCTCGGCCGCCTCATGTGGAATCACTGCGGCATGGCACGCACGGCCGACGGGCTCACCCAGGCCCTCGAACGGATCCCTGCGCTACGCGAGGAATTCTGGCGCAACGTGACCGTGTCGGGCGGACCGGACCACCTGAACCAATCGCTGGAAAAGGCAGGCCGCGTGGCCGATTTCCTCGAGTTCGCCGAGCTCATGTGCCGTGACGCGCTCGACCGAGGCGAGTCGTGCGGCGGGCACTTCCGCGAGGAACACCAGACAGCGGACGGCGAGGCCCTGCGCGACGACGCCCAATACGCCCACGCCTCGGTGTGGGAATACCGCGGCGAGGAGTCAGATCCCGTGCTGCACAAGGAGCCGCTCACGTTCGAGCACGTCGCACTCGCCCAGCGGAGCTACAAGTAGCCATGAAACTCACGCTCCACGTCTGGCGACAGACCGGTCCCAACGAGGCAGGCCGGCTGGTCACGTACGACGTCCCCGACGCAAGCCCGGACATGTCGTTCCTGGAGATGCTGGACGTGGTGAACGAGCGGCTGATCGAGCGGGGCGAGGAGCCCATCGCGTTCGACCACGATTGCCGCGAAGGGATTTGTGGATCGTGCAGCCTGATGATCAACGGCGTGCCGCACGGCCCGCGTCGCGGCACGGCATCGTGCCAGCTGCATATGCGGACCTTCCAGGACGGCGACCACATCTGGGTTGAGCCGTTTCGCGCCCGTGCGTTTCCCATTGTCCGTGATCTGGTGGTCGACCGTTCCGCCTTCGACCGCGTGATCCAGGCAGGCGGATTCATCGGCGTGTCGACCGGGAGCGCCCCCGACGCCAACGCCATCCCGATCTCCAAGGCCGCCGCCGACCGGGCCATGGACGCTGCCGCCTGTATCGGGTGCGGTGCGTGTGTGGCGGCCTGCCCCAACGCATCCGCCATGTTGTTCACCGCGGCCAAGGTGAGCCATCTCGGGTTCCTGCCGCAGGGGCAACCGGAGCGGATGCGGCGAGCGCTGGCGATGGTCTCGCAAATGGACCTCGAGCATTTTGGCGGCTGCACGAACTACGGTGAGTGCACCGCCGCGTGCCCCAAGGAGATCCCGCTCGAGATGATCGCACGGCTCAACCGCGACTACCTCAAGGCGACCCTGGTCGCCCGTGACTAGGAGACAATGGGCGAGGGTGTGCACGAGGGCCCGCTGACTCCCGTCCTAGAACTAACCAACACAGGATAGACGCATTCGACCGGTGGCCCTCACCGCCGCGCTCTCCGCGGCGGCCGTACCGCTCGTGTCTCAAGCTCCCGCGACGCACCGACGACCCCATGAGCCGCGCGGCGCTGCGCTTTCCCGTCAGTCATCACTGGAGCCAAGTGCTGGAGCGAGCGGTGGCTACGGTGGGTGCCAAGGTGGGTCCGGTCGCGGTGGAGGGCAGCCTGTTCAATGGCGACGAACCGGAAGAGCCGGGTCAGTGGCCCAGGATCGGGAATCGCTTCGGCGACTCACGGGCGCTCAGGGTGATGGTATTCCCCGCCACGGGAGTTGAACTCCAAGGTTCCCACGCGGTCGTCGCGTCGCCGGAGCAACGCGAAGGAGCAGGGCCGGACCAATTCAAATGGAGTGCCTCGGCGCGGTGGGCGCGACCGATCGCCGGGCGCCCTGCCGACGCCCTCATGGAATGGGCCAGGACTTCTGAGCTGGATGGCGCGTTCGTGTTCTCCACCTTCCTTGCGGAAGGCCAGTACCGGATTGGGCGGCACCGGATGTACTCCCAGTTCGAGCGCACTGAGCGCCCCGAAGAGGAGCGCCAGCTCGACCTGTTTCGCACCGTGCGGCCCCACCACGATGACAATCTGCTCGGTGTCACCCGCTGGACGATCCATACCGTCGGCTACGGCGCCGACATCTCGCAGTGGGCCGGTGTTCGGTTGGAGCCGTTCGCCGAACTCTCGTTGGGCCGCGTGAGTCGAATTGGGGCCGGGCTGTTCGATCCGGAGGCCTTCTATGGCCGGCGGTCGCTCACCTCGCTGAGCGTCGGAGCGAGACTCGCCTGGGCGTCGGCCGGCGGGATGGAACACCGAATGGGCCGTTACGGCGTCGTGGCCATGCCGCGGCACTCGGGCACCCACGATCACTAACTGAGCGGATACAAGGGGCTGAGATGCGAAGGGCCAGAACCTTTGACTGGTGGCACACGGGCATGGCGTCGATCATCGTTCTTGTCGTGTCCGGGTGCGGGTCGAACGAAAGCACCACCGGCCCGCCTCCACCGCCGCCTCCGAGTCCACCGTCCGTGAACGGCTTGGTCGTTGCAGCTGGCGATGGCCAAGTCGGAACTGTGGCGGCAGGCTTGACCGAGCCACTTACGGTGCGGGTGGAAGACACCAGCGGGCAGCCCGTGAGCGGAGTGTCGGTCAGTTGGTCCGTCGTAGCCGGCGGGGGAACGCTGTCCTCGGTCGCATCCTCGAGCGACGCTTCGGGCCTGGCTGCCGTGTCGTACACGATGGGCACGACCGCCGGCACGCAGCGCGTCCGTGCAACGATCGCAGGAACATCGACCACGGCCACCTTCACGGTTACCGCGCGCGCTGGTCCCCCGGCGACCCTGGCTGTGCTGGCCGGCAATGACCAGGCCGGGCCGACCGGTGCGGCACTGCCGGTCGCGTATCGCATTCGGGTCGATGATCAGTACGGCAACGTGGTCGAGGGAGCCACCGTGGCCTGGACGGTGGTCAAGGGAGGGGGAAGTGTCGCCGCGGCGTCTTCGGTGACGGATGCCGCGGGCGCGGCGTCGGTCATCCACACTCTTGGCCCCCAGGGAGGAGGTCAATTGGTGGACGCAGCGGTTCAGGGCACCGCCGTTTCCCCCGTCCGATTTCACGCGACCGCCCGCTCCGCCTTCGCCATCACCAGCGGTGGATCCAACGTGGCTGAGCGATTCGGGTCCGACCTCTGGATCCACGGTGGTTACGGCTACAGCGGAACGTGGGGCAACCGCAACGGCACCCCGGGCAATGCGGTCAAGATCTGGCAACTCGATCCGTCGGGCGCGCCGTCGTTGATCGACAGTGTGGTGACGGCCGGCATCAGCACCGTCAGCGACGTAGAAGTGAGCGCCGACGGCAGCGTGCTCATGTTCAGTACGGAGGGTGGGCCGAATGCCGGCCTGTACATCTATCGGCTGACCGATCCGCGTAGCCCGACCTTGGTAGACAGAGCGCTGGTATCGACAGGGCTCCACACGGCGACCTTCGGCTACATCGGCGGGAACACGTATGCCTTTGCGGCCAAGAACCCCGGTAGCCCCGCGCTCCTGATCTACCAGATCGACGCGACCGGACCCAATCCCATTACGCTCGTGTCCACCACGCCGATCCCACCGGCCTACGGCATTCACGACACCTTCGTCCGCGACGGCATCGCCGTCGTCTCGGCCTGGGATACCGGTGTCATCTTGTACGACGTTGGGAACGGACTGCGCGGCGGCACGACGAGCACCCCGCTCGAGATCAGCCGCATCGCTACGGCCAACGGGAATTCCCACAACGGCTGGTGGTTTCATAACCCGAACACCGGTGAGCGGCGCTACCTGTTTGTCGGTGAGGAAGGCCCCGGCGTGGTTGGGGGCGCCGCCTCCGGCGATATCCACGTCGTCGATGTGTCGGCCCTCAGCGCGCCGCGTGAAGTTGCCACCTTCAGCGTCGCCGGAGCGGGGACGCACAACTTCTGGATGGACGAGCAGGCGGAAGTGCTGTATGCTGCCTACTACAATGCGGGAATCGTGGCCATTGATGTCTCGGGCGACTTGAGTGGCGACCTGACCATCCGGGAGATCGCGAGGATCCAACCCGGAGGAACCGCCAACACCTTCACGTGGGGAGTGCAGCTCTATCAAGGGTCGGTCTATGCCGTCGACATGCTCTCCGGGTTCTGGCAGCTCTCGCGTCCCTAGCCGGGGCACTGGTGTGCTCGCGTGGGCCCGGGTGAGCGGAATCGGCCTTGCCGTGCTGCTGCTCCTCGCCCAGCCGCTGGGAGCGCAGGGACGACTCGCGGGCTTCTCACCGTCCGCGAGCGTCGAGCAGCGTGCGCTCGAAGCGGAGCTCTCGCGCGTTCCCGATTCGGCGAGCGCGCGATCACATTCGCGGGCGCTGGCCTCGAGCGCACACGTGGCCGGCACGCCGGCTCAGCGCCGCACCGCCGACTACGTCCTGGACCATATGGCCCACTGGGGACTCGACACGAGCCGGGTCGAGTTCCGGGTCTTCCTGCCGTTCCACGACTCGACGGTCGTCGAGCTCGTGGCTCCCGAACGTGTTCGCCTCGTCCTCGAGGAAACCGCCGAGCCGTCCGACTCGGCGACGCTCGACGGCATCTGGCCGGCGATGAACGGCTATAGCGGTTCCGGAGACGTCACGGCCGCGGTCGTCTACGTCAACTACGGCCTCCCCGAGGACTACGCGGCGCTGGATTCGATGGGCGTGCAGGTCGAAGGCCGGGTGGCGCTCGCACGGTACGGCCGGAGCTTTCGCGGCATCAAGGCCAGGGAGGCGGAGCGCAACGGCGCGGCGGCGCTCTTGCTCTACTCGGATCCTCAGGACGACGGCTACTTCCGCGGCGACGTCTATCCCGACGGGCCCATGCGTCCGGAGTCGGCGGTGCAACGCGGCAGTCTCTTCAACGATCGCGGTGATCCGTCGACACCGGGATGGCCCTCGACCGACGACGCGCACCGGCTGCCGCGGGATTCGATGGAGTTGCCGCGGATCCCCGTTGTGCCGTTGAGCTACGGCAATGCCGCCCACCTGCTTCACCCGCTCGATGGCCCGTCGGTGCCGCAGGCCTGGCAGGGTGGGCTGCCATTCCGGTATCACGTCGGGGCCGACAACGTGGTCGCGCGAGTGGCGGTCTGGCCTGAAGAAGGGGAGCGGGCTTACAAGACCATCGTGAACACGTTCGGCATCATCCGAGGAGCGGAGTGGCCCGACGAGCTGGTCATCACGGGTGGCCATCGTGACGCCTGGGGACCCGGCGCGGCGGACAACGTGAGCGGTATCGTGAGCATCCTCGAGGCGGCGCGCGCCTGGGGTGATGCCGCCGCCCGGGGCCATCCTCCGAAGCGTACCCTGATGTTCGCGACTTGGGATGCGGAAGAATGGGCGCTGGTCGGGTCCGTGGAGTGGGTGGAGCTCATGGCGGAGCGGTTGCGGGAGCATGCCGTCGCCTACATCAACCAAGATGTGGCCGCGATCGGGCGGAACTTCGGCGCGGCCGGCACGGCCTCGTTGCACCCCTTCATTCGCGATGTGGCGGCAGCGGTCCGGCAGCCCGGCGACACGGTGTCGGTCTATCGGGGGTGGCGAACAGCCCAAGAACTAGACGACACGGCCGAAGTGAGAATCGGCGACCTCGGCGGCGGCAGTGACTTCGCGGGTTTCTACAACCACTTGGGGATTCCGTCGCTCGGTTTCGGGTTCGGCGGACCCTATGGCGTCTACCATGCGGCGTACGACAGCTATCGCTGGATGGAGCGATTCGGCGACACCGACTTCACCAGCCATGCGGCGGCCGGTCGCGTGCTCGCGATCATGCTGGGCCGGTTGGCGAATGCGTCGGTGGTACCCTTTGATTACATGGCCTTCGGGCGGTACCTGAGCGATTTGGTGGAGCGAACGGCAACCACGCACGAGG
>DATHRW010000087.1:0-6450 GCA_035464955.1 Gemmatimonadales bacterium | reverse complement strand
GGTGTCCTGAGGACGGGCCTGAGCCACGAACGGAACGAGGAGGCTTGTCCCAAAGAGCGGCCGCGCACCGAGTCGGTCGAGTTGGGAGGCGAGCAGTCGGGCGGCCATCTCATTCTCGGCGGTCCACGGCCCACGCCCGCGCATGGCGTCGGACGAGAGCTCACGCGCAACTGCAACGATAGCGACCGTGTCCACGCCCGTAGGAACGAGGCCGTCCGGCCCGGGACGAGGTGCACATCCCGCAACCAGCAGCACCGCGGCTAGCAGACCACGCATCTCGTCACCTCGTTGTGCCTACCCAATTCAAACATGCTCACCGACCAGTGCACGCAGGGGGTAGCGACTGCCCCTACCGCAGCTTGAGGTCTGCGAGCCCGCCGTCGACACCGAGCACCTGCCCCGTGATCCACCCTTGCTCCGGCTCCATGAGCCAGGCGATGGCGGCGGCCACTTCCTCGGGCTCGCCGAAGCGGCCGAGCGGGTGCATGCCGGCCGACGCATTGGCACTGGCCTCGTTGCTCCAGATTCGCTTGGTTGCGTCCGTCCGGAGGCTCGGGCCCGGGCCCGGAGTTTCCGCTGCTGACTCCACCACGTCGGTCCGTACTCTCCCGGCACATGCCGCACCGCTATCATGGTACCGCCGATTCTCGGAGCGCCTCGATGTCCCGGAGGATGCCCGCCACCGTCGCCTCGACCACCACGCGTCCCTTCTCGACCGTGGCGAGGGTTGCGTCGCCCCAGATGCCGCTCGCCGAGTAGATCCCGGATCCGCCACGCACCCTCGTCAGGCCGCCACGGCCCTGCCTGGCACCGATCTCCTTTCGGGCCTTCCGCATGTCGACCCGGTCCGGCGCGATGTAGAGCATCATCGACGTCTCGATCTCGTCGGCATGGGTCCCTGCTTCTTGTTCCCGCACGCTCGATTCCGCGTCACCGGCGACGGCAAGAATGTCTGTGTAGCGCAGCACGATGCCCCGCTCCGCCAAGATTTCGGCCGCCGCGGCCAGCGGCCGCGCGGTCGAGACGCCGGTGTTCAACACATAGAACCGTTGGGGGCCGTAGCCTGCCAGGCTGGTGACGATGTCGACGACGAGATCTCGCGCGGTCTCAAACCGGAGGTGGGTCGAGCCCGGGTACTCGAGGAAGGCTGGATAGAAGTGGTAGGTGATGGTCGGCGCCACGACCACGTCGCTGGCCTCGAGGATGCGCCGCTTCAGGTACTCCGCCATGTGATAGTCGTTGTCCAGGCGAAGGTGAGGCCCATGCTCTTTGGCCGCGGCACCCAGCGCGATCACCACGACCGCATCCGGCGTCAAGACCACCTCAGCTTCTTGCCAAGTGAGGTCCGCCAAGTCCACGCCTCGCCGCCCAGCAACCTGAGCCGCAGCGGGCAGGCTGGTTGTCAGAAGCCCGCAGCCGATAACCATCATCCGACGCCATGATCGCATTGGACCTTCCCGGTTTCCTATGGCTCGAGTCAAGGTATCACCAATACTCGTCCCGACGATGGATCGCAACGCACCCCCCTGCCGAACCTTGCGGCCTCGGTCACACCCGCCGATTCTCCACGCATGCGCATCGGGTCGGCGTCTTCGTTCCTGCGGAACATCCCGAGGTCCCTCGGGCGGATGCTTCGAACGCCGCGAGGCACAATTGCCGCGGTGCTCGTGCTGGCCGCCTTCGGCTGGTTGGTCTATCAGGCGGTCGCCTGGCCCGATGTGGCACGGCTCCGCGAAGCAAACCCGACGACGACCGCATTCATCGAGCGATACCGCGAGCGCCGGCGGGCGGCAGGGGAGAGCGACCGGGTGGCCTGGCAGTGGGTGCCGGCCCGTGCGATCAGTCCGAACCTGAAGCGGGCCGTCGTTGCGGCGGAAGACCTCGAGTTCTTCACCCATCAGGGGTTCTCGGTCAGCGAGGCCCGGGCCGCGCTCCGGAAGGCCATCGCCGAGTGGGAGGCGCCACGAGGCGCCTCGACCATCACGCAGCAGCTTGCCAAGAACCTCTGGCTTTCGCCATCGCGGAACCCGCTCCGGAAGCTCAAGGAGGCCATCCTCACTCGTCAGCTCGAGCGCTCGCTCGGCAAGGACCGGATTCTCGAGCTCTATCTGAACGTGGTGGAGTTCGGGCGCGGAATCTATGGGGCGGAAGCCGCCGCTCGACACTACTTCGGCAAGCCTGCCGCGGCGCTCACCGAGTCCGAGGCTGCGCAGCTCGCGGCCAGCCTGCCGCGGCCCTCCAGCTGGCATCCGGGGGTGGCGAGCAGGTCGTATCGGCGCTACGTGGCCGATATCGAACGCCGGATGGAGCGGGCCGACTTTCTTCGTCGGCGAGTCGGCGAGCCCCTGCGCGTGCTGGAGCCGCCGGTCGAGCCGCCGGGTCCGGAGGTGATCGATTCGTCTGGGGACAGCACTACCGTTCCCGCCGCGGCCCAAGCCGTGGATTCCACGGAGCTGGTGCCGAGATGATCACTCGTGCCGCGGCGGGGTACGTTCCATCCAGAGCCACACCGCGAGCGCGGCCGGTCCGATGCTGGCGACGACGCTGGCCCACATGGGGACGGCTGTGCCGTCCACCGTGACCGACACGCCGAGTATGAGTCGAAGCAGATGCAGCAGAGCGACGACGAAGAGGAAGAGGACGGTGACCGTCGTGGC
The DNA here is from genome assembly GCA_035464955.1 of Gemmatimonadales bacterium. Taxonomy (GTDB): domain Bacteria; phylum Gemmatimonadota; class Gemmatimonadetes; order Gemmatimonadales; family GWC2-71-9; genus JABDII01. The sequence continues at coordinate 3,793 of DATHRW010000087.1, read as the reverse complement.
GGGTTTCACGGGACCTCCCCGGTTCGTTGGATCGGCCTTGCGTGAGCCTGATCGAATGCGGGGCGCCCGACGGCCCTGTCCTACCGGTTAGTTAGGACCCCACCATTGCGTGCCCGGCCGCGAGCGAGCGGCTCGTGTGGTCCGCTTCGGCCGGGCTGGACCGACCGCGTTGGCATAGGCCCAGCGTTCCAAGGCGCGGTCGACGTCCGACAGCGTCTGGGCCGGATCGTATGGGAGTGCCGGGCACCGGCGACCTTCCACCATCAAGTACCACATGGGCTCACCGCCCGGCTCACCCTTGCGGGGATTGGGCGGTGTGCCCTCATAGGCGACGAAATGAAAGGTGCGGTCTCCAATCGCGAGATGGCGTTGCTGCGGTTTGAAGGAACTCAGAGGTGACTCCAGGTGCAAGGACCAAGTGTGGTCGAGCTACTCGAAAGATAATCCCCTTGCCTCTCGGCCGATGGGTGAGGTCCGCCGTCCGAGGCTATGGCTGAATCGCGGGCGAATCGGGAGGGGTGGCGTCGTCGGCCTGATCTCCTGTCGCGGTATCGCTCGACGCATTGCGTTCGCGGCGGCGCTTCAGGCGCTCTTCGCGCTTTTTGCGCTTGGCCAGTTCCTTCTGACGCTTCTCGAAGCCGTAGTTACGCTTGGGCAATGGGATCTCGTGGTCGGGGGAAAAGAGGATCGAGCACACGATGATCGTGTGGTGTGAATGAAACATAAGGGGTTGTGCACGATTCTGCTGAGCAGCCGCGACGCGGCCGCGATTCAGATTCCGAGTTGGGTGAGAGACGGGCTGGTTCTAGTGTCTGCTACCCAACGCACCCCAGAGCATGAGCAAGCCGAATACGCCGTACACCGTCGCTCGCACAACGTGCCCCGTTGTCACGCCTTCGAGGCGCATCATCCCTCCGTAGATGCCGGACGCGATCAGGCCCCCGACGGCCAGGATCACGAATGTCCAGCGCGGGGGGCGTCGTATGCTTCCCCGAGTCATTGGCTACCCCTCGTCTCTCTGCGGCACCATCCTCTTCACGAGCCAGGAAACCGTGCAGTGACCTATCCGGCGTCGTTTAGGAATTCGAGTTTGGCCTCGTCATCGGCGTCCACGACCAAGCGCGCCCGCACACGCCCTTTCGAGTCCTGGGCAGCCGTGGGCGATGGGTCGGTACCCTCGGTCGCGCCTCGCTTCAAGACTGAGGACGTTGCATCGCCCAGGTGGCAGAGCATCTCGCCCGCGGTGAGCGTGCCACACTTGCGCGGCGTATCGGATTCGAGGGCGTTCAGACGCTCGATGAGTTGCTCGAGCGCAGTGGGGTCGGCAATGCTCTTCATGAGACGCTCAGACCAACTTTGTGCGCTTTACACCCTAATGTGAGGCTCTACTAGAGTTCCTGCACCCCCCACGCCTGGTTGATGCTCTCCCAGCTGACCACGTTCGGTTTCCTGAATGGTCGGCGCACCGTATCCGGCTTCTCACCCCTCACTTCCACTTCTCGCACACTCGCCGGGCCCAGGCCCGCCCGGTAGGCCCAGGCGAGTGTCGGGACGTCGTTCACCCCGAACCCCATGATGTCCGCCGCGACCATGTCGGTCGCGAGGGGATTGGTGCCCGCGACGATCAGGTTCATTGGGACCAAGCTCCCCTCGGTCGGGCCGTTGCCTTCCATGGCCATCGACCCATCGATGACGGTGAGCCCGAGCTTGTTGGCGCGGACCATGTCGATGGTCTCGAAGGCCACGCCCGGGGACTGGGCCATGGCCGCGCGGTCGTGGAGCCACGACCTGACCGAGTAATAGACCGTGCCGGGATAGAGGCCGATCAGGTTCTTCATGCCCAGCGTCACGGTCGCGAGCACGTGGGTCTTCATCATCGGAACCGAACACAAGAGGTCGATGTCGGTCAGCGAGCGGTGGAGCGTGATTGTGTCAAACACGAAGCCCTTCGGCAGGCGGACCTCTGCCATGTCGCCCAAGTGGAGGTTGATGAGCGGGACTTTGAGGGAGCGGGCCAAGTCGGTGTAGCCCAGGGTATCGAACACGTATTGCTGCATCCCGTCCAGGATCTCGCGGTCCCGGGTCCGATACGTGACTGGGCCCCGGACGTTGAAGCCGGTGCCCGCGGCCGACCCCTCGCCGATCAGCACCTCCTTGCCCGAGCGCTGCATGAGCTCGGCGAGGGTCCGCACCACCCCCGGTTTGGTGGTGAAGTGCGGCCCTTCGGCTACCAGGTTGGGCTTCAGCATGATCCGGTCTTTGCCCTTGGCCACCGTCTCGATGCCGCCGAGCAGGTCGATGGCCGCTTCGACTGCCATGTCGACCCTGTCATTCCTGATTCTGACCACGCTGACGACCGGTCTCGTTGCGCGGGATCGGCTGCCGGGCCAGACCGGCATCAGGGTTCCGGCGGCGGTGCCAACCACCACGCCGGCGCTGGTCTTCACGAAGTCTCTACGCGTCGGATGCCTATGTCTCATCGCGGGCGCTCCCGGTCGTCGGGCACGGGTGTCGCAGCGGTTGCTGGCTCACGTCGTCGATAATCGAGCAAGGATATGTCAACTGCGGCAGCATTGTCTGGTGCAGGTATGGCCCACTGACCCTCAAGGCAGCATGAACTTCGCGTGAAGATTTGCACAGTGAGCCAAGCACGGCGGGTCGGCGATCCTCTTCATGAGACGCCACCCGGGCGCCCATCTGCTCCCGACTCTCCTGCAGGCCGAGCCGCACCGTGAGATCTGACACAAGAAACTGTAACGGCCTGCCGACCAGAGCGTCCTCTACGTCATGCCATGGAGATGAGAAATTGTCGGAAAATCCGAAAGCTTTTGTCGGAGAATCGTGGGTTCGGTCAGGTTGAGGACGGGGGTTGAGCCCTAGACCTTGGCCCTGCGATCCGAGCGGGAGCCCTGGGCAAACGTCGAAGCGGCCAGGTCCTTGCCTCGTCTACTTGGCTGTCCTCTTCTCCACGAACGCAGTCCTGTAATAATCCTTCGAGGAGAGCTTAGCTGCGTAATGGCCATCCTCCACTTCGTGCCCGGAGTGGTCCCTGCCATCCCAGTGTACTGTATACTCCCCGGGCGCGGTATTGCCGGAATGCAGAACGGTGATGGTCGAATCATTCAGGTCCGTGATCCGAACCTCGATGTCCGACCGGTAGGAGACCCTGTATCGTATGAGCGTGAGCGTGTCAAAAGGCGTGGGAGTTACTTCAGCAATGTCGCCCGCGTTGTATCCGATATCTTCCATTCGGAACGGCCCGCTGAGGAAAGCATCGACATCGATCGCATATAGATGATGGTCCTCACTGCCCACCAGCAGTAAGCCGTTCTGGAGAACCGGACTCGTGTGTGCATTTCCTCCAATCACCGCGATGTTCTTGACCGTCCCCGTGCTTCGATCGAGTGCATAGAGATAGCCACGCCCGGTGCTACGGCCAAAGACGGTATAGGCATCGCCGATCGTGAAGAGCAAGACATCGTGGTAGGCCAATGGCCGGGAAAAGTTGTTGTAGAGGAACTTGTACGTCCAGTAGCGTTCGCCCGTCTGAACGTTGAACGCGAACATCTCGTGGTTGTCGGAGCCGCCAATAAACAGGGTATCGCCGACCACGAGCGGATCCCCTGAGATCCAGCCGCCATCTGTTTCCGTATAGCTCCATCGCTTGGCACCGGTCTTCTTGTCCACGACCTGTAGCTCGGGATTCCTGCCCCCGAACACGACTACGTCCCCCGCAATCACCGGCGTTGTATTGATCGCTCCAAAAGTGGCGTACGGTCTCGTTTCGAAGGTG
>DATHRW010000086.1:0-3272 GCA_035464955.1 Gemmatimonadales bacterium | reverse complement strand
CCCTCTCGGACGCAACCGAACTGCGGAACGCCTTCCTCTGGCTCCTGGGCGGGTTGGGAGGTGCATCCTGGCGCACGCTCGGTATCTTCGGTGTCTACGCCATCGTGCCGACGGTGGTGCTGCTCGCGAGCGCCCGTTCGCTCGACCTCCTCGCGCTCGGCGAGGAGCCCGCCCAACATCTCGGCGCCGACGTGGAGCGCACCAAGCGCATCATCTACGGCACCACCGCATTGCTCACCGCCGCGAGCGTTGCCGTGTGCGGCATCATCGGGTTCGTGGGATTGGTGGTGCCGCATGCGGTCCGGCAGGTTCTCGGGCCACTCCATCGGCCACTTCTGCCCGTCGTCTTTCTCGTGGGCGGGTCGTTCCTCGTGCTGACCGATACGGTTGCGCGCACGGCCGTGCGCCCGCTCGAGCTTCCCGTGGGTGTCGTCACCGCACTGGTCGGCGTTCCGCTCTTTGCCGTGCTCCTCCGCCGGACGCTGACATGATCCTCGAGGCGAAGGGCATCACCGTCCAGTACCCGGGCGCGCTGCGCCCGGCGCTCGACGGAGTATCGTGTGCCGTTGGGCCAGGAGAGCTGCTCGCGATCGTGGGGCCGAACGGCAGCGGCAAGACGACGCTGCTCCGCGGATTGCTCGGCTTGGTGGACCCGACCAGCGGTCAGGGGCTGGTGCAGGGCAGGCCAATCGACCAGTGGCGCCGTTCAGAGCTGGCGCGCGTCATCGGGGTCGTGACCCAACGAGAGGAAAGCGTGTTCCCGCTTCGCGTGGAGGAGGCCGTCATGCTGGGCCGCTACGCCAGGTTGGGACCGCTCGCGCCTCCGGGCGCAGATGACCGGGCCGCCGTCGAACAGGCCATGGCGCGCTGTGATGTCACCGACCTCAGGACTCGGCACGTGGACACCTTGTCCGGTGGCGAGTGGCAGCGCGTCCGGGTGGCACGTGCGCTGGCACAAGAGCCCGCTGCGTTGGTGCTCGACGAGCCGACCTCGGCACTCGATGTCCGTCACGAGATGGAAGTGCTCGAGCTCGTGCGCGTGCTGGTCGATGGTGGTCTCGCCGGCATTCTCGTGACCCATCAACTCAACTTGGCGGCGCGTTTCGCCGATCGGCTTTTGCTGTTAGACCACGGTCGGGTCGTGGCCGAAGGCGCGCCCGAATCTGTCCTCACAGCCCAGACCGTCGAGGCGGTATTCGAATGGCCGATCGCCGTCACGGCATGGGTCGACGGATCGCCGCAAGTCATTCCCCTTCGCCCTGGAGAGCGAGCATGAGTGCGGTGGTCCGCGGTGCGGTTTCTCTGATTCCCCGTGTGATCATCTTCGCAGCCTGTGCAGCACACGCGCTGCAGGCGCAGGAGGTGGTGCGCGATACCGTCGAGCTCGAGGATCTCGTGGCGACGGCAACTCGGGTACCGCTCTCGCCCGGCTCGCTCACGGCCGGCGTCACGGTCATTTCCGGCGACGACTTGGCGAACCGCGGAATCCGGTTCGTGAGTGATGCGCTCCGGGACGTACCGGGTGCTGCGGTCGTCCCTGTGGGGTCGTACGGGGGAGTCACCTCGCTCTTCCTCCGAGGAGGGGAGAGCGACTACGTCAAGATTTTGGTGGACGGGGTGGCGCTCAATATGCCGGGCGGCGCGTTCAATCTCGCAAATCTGACTACGGACAACGTGGATCGAATCGAGGTTGTCCGCGGACCGACCAGTGTCTTGTACGGGTCGGATGCAGTGACTGGAGTCGTGCAGATTTTTACCAAACGGGGCCGTCCGGGCATCGATGCCGCGGTCAACGCGACGGCGGGGACCTTCGGCAGCACGGCCCTTGGTGGCAGGATCGCAGGCGGGAATAGTGATGGGCGGGTGAGTTATGCGCTGGCAGGGTCGCGCTTCACGACCAACGGCACCGCCGCGTTCAACAGCGATTACGCCAACACCGTTGGCAGCGGGGTGTTTCGAGCCGCGTTGGATGGCCACACCCACGCCATCCTTACCGCACGGTTCGACGATAACACCGTCCATTTTCCCACCGACGGGGCCGGGGTGCCGTCGGACAGCAACCAATTCTCCTTCGACCAATCCTGGGCGCTCGGCCTGGAAGTTACGCGGCAGCTGGGGTCTGACGTCGAGGGACTGGTCACCCTGACCCGTTACGCCGTCGACGGTGGGTTCGATGACCGGCCGGATCATCCGGCCGACACCGTCGGGTATGCGTTCGCCTCGACCCGTGCGTCCAAGATGGTTCGGCAGAGTATCGACGCGCGAGTCAATCTCCTCGCCACCCGGCCGCTCCTGATTACGGCGGGCACGACGCTCGATTTCGATCGGGAGCGGCAAAGCGGCGACGCCGCTTCCAACTTCGGGGCTGGGATCGAGCGGGAGCAATCTAAGCCGGTCGATGCGACCCGCCGGAATCTAGGCCTCTATGTGCAGGGCCTGCTCGATTTCAGCTTTCCGGCTAGTCTCCACCTCGGCATGCGCTTGGATGAGAACGATGCATTCGGCACGTTCTTCACCTATCGAGCCGGCGCGATGTATCGAGTGGGTCCGGAAACGCGGCTCCGCGCCTCGATCGGGACCGGCTTCAAGGCGCCGACCTTCGCCGAGCACTTTGCCGATGCCCCCTACGAGGTCGGCAACGCGGCTCTGAAGCCTGAGCGGTCGATCAGTTGGGAAATTGGAGCGGAGCAACGTGCGTGGGACGGTCGGGTGGCGGTCTGGGCTGATTACTTCGACCAACGGTTTCGCGACTTGGTGCAATACGTCTTTGCGGAGCCCGGCTTGCCAACTTACCAAAATCTGCCGCAGGCACTCGCCCGGGGGGTGGAGGCCGGTATCTCCGTGGCTCCACGAGCGGGCCTTTCGATCTCCGGTCAGTACACCTATCTGCACTCGGAGACGACCGATCCCGGGGCCAATCCAGCCCCTGGGACGGCATTCGAGCTCGGCCGGCCCCTGGTCCGCCGGCCTGCCCACGCCGTTCAAGTGGCCGGCTCAGCCAGGCTCGGCTGGGGGGCCAGGGTTTCGTTCCGCTTGAATCATGTCGGTGCGCGAGACGATCTTGCATTCGAGAATTTCGCCTCGGTGCGTATCGAGCTTCCCGCGTACACGACGCTCGATGCGAGCGGCTTGGTGGAGATTCTTTCCCGCCGCCCGGGCCGTCCCGGCCTTTCCGCGACGCTCCGGATCGAGAATGTGCTCCACGAGGCGTACGAAACTGTGAAAGGCTTCCCGGGGAGGGGGCGCACCGTGTCGCTTGGGGCTGCACTCCT
>DATHRW010000085.1:0-2134 GCA_035464955.1 Gemmatimonadales bacterium | reverse complement strand
GCAGCCGACCATCACCATCATCGCGTTGGCCCGCGCCACGTGGATGATGCGGATGGCCTCACGCAGGCTGCCGCACTTGGCCAGCTTGATGTTCACGCCGTCAACCCGCCCAACCAACTTGGGCACGTCACTCGCCACCAGGCAGCTCTCGTCGGCAAAAATCGGGATGGTCGAGTGATGGCGCAGCAGCGAGAAGCCCTCGAGATCGTGCGGCGCCAGGGGTTGCTCCAATACGGTCACGCCAAACTCCTGCAACACCGGCAGCATCTGGATCGCGTTCTTGACCGTCCAGGCGGCGTTGGCGTCGATCCGGAGTTCCTTGTCGGTCGCGCTCCGGATGGTCTCGAGAATCTCGATGTCGCGCGACTTCCCCGCCCCAAGTTTGATCTTGAGGATGGGATACTGCTCGGCCTCGAGAACCTTCTGCCGCATCATGTCGGTCGTATCGATCCCAATGGTGAAGGTCGATTGCGGGGCTTTCGCGGGATCGAGTCCCCACAATTGATACACCGGAATGCCGAGCCGCTTACCCACCAGGTCGTGCAGGGCCCCTGAAATGCCGGCCCGCGCGGAGGGGTTGTGCCGCTGCACGGCCTCGATAGCCCGCTCGGCCTCTTCGAGGTTCATCACGTCCTTTGGCAGGGCGGTCGCGTACTTCTCGAGAGCGGCAAGGACCGTTTGCGCGGTCTCGCCGTAGTAGGCGCTGGGCGTTGCTTCACCCCAGCCCTCGACGCCGTCGTCGTCGATCAGGCGGATCCAAACATTGGGGTAGTCGCTCTTCCCCCCACGGGCGATGACGAAAGGATGCTTGGTTCGGAGATTCAGGATTTCGGCTTCTAGTCGCATTGGAAGATCACACCAGGGTGAGTGCTATCGGCTACCGCCCCACGTCCCCACATCCCCGCTATCGGCTAACAGCTAACAGCTAACAGCTAACAGCTAACAGCTAACAGCTAACAGCTAGTCGAGAAGATACAGCCGATAGCCAGTAGCCGATAGCTGCAAGCCATGCAGCGGAGAGCAGGTTTCGCTTAGACCGATAGCCGATAGCGGGTTCCCCTGCATACAAATGGGGCGGCCGAGCCGAAACTACGCAACGCCCCTATCTAGCCGAGCGCCCCCACATGCGCCGCCACCCCCTCCGCCATCACTGTAGGGTTGTAGCCCCCCTCGAGCAGGCTCACGATGGGAACGTTGGGGAGTCGTTCGCGGAAGCGGGTGGTCAGGTCGGCGTAGTTCTGCGGTATCAGGGTGAATCCGCCCAGCGGATCGCCTTCCATGGCGTCGAATCCGGCGCTGATGAACAACATGTCCGGGTCCCAGCCGTCGGTGGCGCGGACGATTGCGTCCCACAGGTCGTCCACATACTGGTCGGCCGACAAGCCGGGCGGGCGCGGCAGGTTGAAGATGTTGCCGACACCGCGTTCGTCGGCCATCCCGGTGCCGGGGTAGAGCGGATGTTGATGGAGCGAGATGTAGCGGATGGTCTCGTCCCGCTCCACCAACGCCTGGGTGCCGTTGCCGTGGTGCACGTCCCAATCAATGATCAACGGGCGCTCGCAGCCGGCGGCCTGGGCTCGGCGCGCACCGACCACCACGTTGTTCACCAGGCAGAACCCCATCGCGGTCGTGGCCAATGCATGATGCCCCGGCGGCCGGATGCCGCAGAAGGCATGGCCGAGCCCTTTCTGGGCATGATCCACGGCAGCCATGACACAGCCGGTCGCGCCCAGGACGGCGTCCCAGCTGGCCGAATCGACGAAGGTGTCCCACGTAAGCATGGCCCCGCCCTCCGCGCTCAGCGTGCGAAGCCGCTCGAGGTAGTCCGCGGGATGCACGGCGAGCAGCGGCTCGATGCCGGCCGGTGCCGCATGACGTACGTCGGCCGCGGGGTCGGATTCGAGGCGCCGTAGGATGGTCTCCAGGCGGGTCGGAGTCTCGGGCTGGTCGGGTGCGGGATCGTGCCGGAGACAATCAGGATGGGTGTAGACGGGTACGGGTGACGGGCTCACGGCATCACTTGTCTTTGACTAGGTCGCGGAGTGCCTCCACCTCGGCCTTCAATTCTCGCCGCGCCTCCGCGATATCAGCCAGCCGCTTCTGATGGGCCCGCCAATAGACGAGCACACCCACG
>DATHRW010000084.1:0-2645 GCA_035464955.1 Gemmatimonadales bacterium | reverse complement strand
AACGTCGGCTGGCACTGGATCTTCTACGTCAACGTGCCCATCGGTGCGGTGGTCCTGTTCGTCATCTGGCGCACGCTGCCAACCCACCACGAGCCCGATGCCGACCGCCACATCGATTACATGGGCGCCGCGGTCTTCGTGGCGGCGCTGGTGCCCATCCTGATCGGCTTCACCAACAAGGGGGCCGGCGAATGGACCGATCCGGAGGTTGGCGGCCTGATCGCGCTCGGCCTCTTCTTCGTTGCTGTCTTTGTCTGGGTGGAGGCGCGGGCAAGGGAGCCGATCCTGCCGCTCGAGCTGTTCCGCATCCGTGCTTTCACCGCCAGCGTGACCGCCTTCTTCCTGGCGGCAATGGGGTTCTTCGCAGCCATCGTCTTCCTGCCGCGCTGGTACCAGGTGGTGGACGGCGCCTCGGCCACCGAGTCCGGCTACCAGATCCTGCCGCTCCTCTTCGGCCTGATCATCTCGGCGGTCGGCGCCGGCCAGCTCGTGGCGCGCACCGGACGCTACAAGTCGATCATCCTGGTGGCGCTGGTCACCACCGCGCTGGGGCTCTTCCTGCTCAGCAACATCCGGGCAGATACGCCCGGGCCGGTCATCTGGCTCTGGATGGCGATCACCGGGCTGGGAATCGGGCCGTCGTTCGCCATCTTCACGATCGTGGTCCAGAACGCGGTGCCGGTGCGGGAGCTTGGTGCGGCGACCAGCAGCGTGACCCTCTTCCAGCAGGTGGGCGGGACCATAGGCCTGGCCATCGTGGGCTCCATCTTCGGGTCCGTGTTCCTGGAGGAGGTGCCGAGTCAGCTGGTGAGCGCCGGCGTACCGCAGCAGTTCGCGGATGGCTTCGCCTCGGGCGGGACCGCCGCGCTGAACCAGATAGGCGGGGTGGGGGACCTGGGCGCATCGATCCTGGCGCAGGTCCCGGAGGCTTTCCGGGCGCAGATCGAGCCGATCATCCCCGCCATCGTGTCGGGCATCCACCAGGCCTTCTCGATCGCCACCGGAGCAACCTTCATCCTGGGTGTGGTCAGCGCTCTTCTTGCGGCGGTGGTCGTGCTGGTCGTGATGCCGGCCGGACGAATGGGGGAGCGTGAGGCGCACGTCACCGACGAGCCGCGAGTCCGAGGGAAGCTGTCCGAGGCCGCCGAGGGGACCTCGCTGCCCGTCAAGGAGTAGCTCGGGACAGGGCATGCGAAAGAGCCTGCCCGCCGGGAAGTGTCCATTCGGATCACTCGCCGGACGGGACAGGCTCCTGCGTGTCCCGAGCGCGGGCGCTTCGCCCGCGTTGGGGTCAGTCCCTAGGCTTCGACACCCACCGTGGAGCGTCGGAACTCAGGCGCGGGGACCAGCTCTGCGCGGGTCACCCAGACCAGGCCAAGGCCGAAGAAGATGAACGTGGCACCGATGCCAGCGAACAGTCCGGCCAGGCCCAGGCCCATCTGCAGAGCCTGAGCGGTCATGGTGCCGACTCCCAGCTCACCGATCAGGGCGTGGGCGGTTCCGGTCCAGATCGCGGCGCGAGCGGGACCCTCGATCGGGTGCATCCGGTCGAAACCGGTCCAATAGCGACCATCATTCTGGAACTCATAGGTGCCGGCGGCGAAGGTCTCGCCCTTGTACTCGACCGGCTCGGTCAGCGTGACCGTGGTGGAGCCGTGCAGGGTGTGATAGGCGATGGTCGCCATCTGGTACATGTACTCGCTGGCCGTGTTGACGACCGGGTCGTTGGGATCGAGCTCCGCCGCAACGACCGGATAGCCCCAGTCATTCTCGAGCAGCGACATGATGGACTCTGCGCCGGCGGTCTCGCCCCGGTCGATCAGCTGTCCGTCTTCGTTGTAGCTGAGGGTCACGTTCTGCGCTGCGCTGAACGCGTTGAGCGAGGTGGTCCCGTCCTGCACCTTCAGGTACGCGAATGCGCCGCCAGCCACGAACACGAGGCCGACGACTGCCAGGACGATTCCGAGCCCCTTGAGCCGAGTAGTCACTTCGTAATCCCCTTTCAGGTGGATTCTTGATTGATTCCTGGCACCACTGTGGCTGCCGGGCACCGCCGGCGCATGTGACACAAGGACCGATGCTGCCGCCATCGGACTCGTGTGATCGGGGGGCCGACAGTCACATCGGGACCGGGACCATCGCCACCCCACCGGGCCCGTCCAAGATCAGATTCTCGATCAGATGCGCCCGTTTGGGACCATCTCAGGCAGGCCACCGGCCACGCTCCGGCCCGGCCGATCTGCCCAGCCGATGTGACATATGGCACTGGTCACAGTTGCGGTGCGCAGCGCTCGACGAGCGGGTCGAGAATGGACCGATGCAGCCACCCTCCATGGGTCCGGCGGAAGAGGGAGCGCGGGAGACGCTCACCTACAACGCGCGCGTGCGGCGGTTCCGGCGCTTCTGGAGCTCGCTTCCCGGTCACCCACGTTGCAAGCTGTGCACGGCACCGTTGGGTGGCGCGGCGGGAACGGCATTGCGCCTGGTCGGAAAGGGGCCGTGGCCCGGCAACCCGAAGTACTGCCGCTGGTGCTTCAAGTCGCTCTACACCCATCGGGCGGTGGCAGAACTGGAGTCCACCTTTCTCTTCTCCGATGTGCGCGTCTCGACGCAGATGGCGGAGGCCATGCAGGCGCGCGACTTCC
>DATHRW010000083.1:0-7014 GCA_035464955.1 Gemmatimonadales bacterium | reverse complement strand
TCGCTCATCACCACGAGCGCCGCCGCTCCATCGTTGATGCCACTCGAATTCCCGGCCGTGACGGTGCCGCCCTCCTGAAACGCCGGCCGGAGCTTCGCCAGCTGCTCCGCGGTAACGTCGGGTCGGGGGTGCTCATCCACCAGGACCCTCTTTGTCGTGCCTTTCTTGCCGGGCACTTCCACCGCGACCAGTTCCTGGTCGAAGTGCCCCGCGGCCATGGCCGCCTGCGCGCGGCGTTGGCTTTCGAGCGCGAACGCGTCCTGCTCTTCCCGGGTCACACTGTGCATCGCGGCCACACGCTCCGCGGTCTGCCCTAAGGAGATCGTCCAGTCCGGATTCATCCTGGGGTTTACGAAACGCCACCCAATGGTCGAGTCGGCCACCGATGGCGTGGCACGGCCCCATGGTTGGTCGCTCTTGAGCATCACGTAGGGCGCCCGCGTCATGCTCTCGACGCCGCCGGCAATGAAGACATCGCCCTCATTCGACCGAATTGCCTGGGCGGCACTGGCCACGGCCTGCAAGCCGGAAGCGCACAGGCGGTTGATGGTCTGCCCCGGTACCTCAACGGGCAGTCCGGCCAGGAGGGCCGCCATCCGTGCCACGTTTCGGTTGTCTTCGCCGGCCTGGTTGGTGCAGCCCAGGATGACGTCGTCGATCCGGTCGACGGGCAGGGCGGAGCGGTCAACCACCGCGCGCACGACGTGACTTGCCAAGTCGTCCGCACGGATCGAGGCGAGCGCGCCGCCGGCCCGCCCCACGGGCGTCCGTACCGCCGCCGTGATGAAGGCCTCCATACCGTGGCTCCTATCCGCAACGGCCGGTCATAACCCGACCCAGACCGTCTTCAACTCGGTGTAGTTGGCGAGGGCCTCGCGGCCGAGATCACGGCCGAAGCCCGACTGCTTGTACCCGCCGAACGAGGCAGCGGGATCGTAGGCATTGTAGGTATTGACCCAGACCGTTCCGGCTCGAAGCCGAGCGGCAACGCGGTGGGCCTTGGACACGTCACGGGTCCAGATGCCGGCCGCGAGCCCATACATCGATTGGTTGGCGAGCGCGACGGCTTCCTCCAGGTCATCGAACGCCATCACGGCCAGCACCGGACCGAAGATCTCGTCCCGCGCGATGGTCATGTCCGGGGTAACGGCATCGAACACCGTGGCCTCGACGAAGTATCCCTTGTCGTTGACTCGCGCGGGATTTCCGCCCGCCACCAGCGTTGCGCCCTCTGCGGTGCCTTGCCGGATGTAGTCGAGCACCCGGGCCTGTTGCCCGTGGGACACGACCGCTCCCAGCCGGGTCTCCTTGGCGAACGGGTCCCCGGGCACCAGTTTCTTGGCCCGCGCGGCGAGCTCCTCGACCACCTGGTCCTTGACGGCACGTTCGACGAGCAGGCGACTCCCGGCCGCGCAGACCTCGCCCTTGCCGTAGAAGATGCCGGTTTGGGCGCCCCGGATGGCGGCCTTCATGTCGGCGTCGGCGAAGATGAGGTTTGGGCTCTTGCCGCCCAGCTCCAGGGTCACCCGCTTCAGGGAGTGTGCGGCGTCGCGCATGATGGTGCGCCCCACCTCGGTGGAGCCGGTGAACGCGATCTTGTCGACGCCGGGGTGGCGCACCAGTGCCGCGCCGGCCGTCGGCCCGAATCCGGGCACCACATTGAGCGCCCCCGCCGGGAGACCCGCCTCGCGGAGGAGTTCGGCCAGCACGAGTGCCGTGAGCGGCGTCTCCTCCGCCGGCTTGAGCACCACTGTGCACCCCGCAGCGATGGCTGGGGCCACCTTCCAACTCGCCAGGTTGAGCGGGAAGTTCCACGGAACGATGGCACCGACCACGCCAACCGGCTCGCGCAGGGTGTAGGTCAAGTACGGCCCTTCGACCGGGATCGTCTCACCCGTCAACTTGTCCGCCCACCCCGCATAATAGCGCAGCGTGTCGACGGTCATGGCGACGTCGATCTTCGACTCGAACAGCGGTTTGCCGTTCTGGAGCGTCTCGAGCCGGGCGATATCGTCCAAGCTCGATTCCATCAAACTCGCGGCCCGGTACAGGATTGCCCCGCGCTTGCGGCCGGAGAGTGTTTGCCACTCCTCGGATTCGAAACACCGGCGGGACGACGCGACGGCAGCATCGACGTCGGCGGCATCGCCTTCCGCCACACTGGCGAGGATCTCTTCCGTCGCCGGGTTGACGACGTCGAACCGCCCGCCGCCCGCCGCGGTCGAGAACGCGTTGTCGATGAAAATGTCGGTGTGCATTACACGGCTTTGAACGTCGCCATGCGCTTCTCTACGTACGCGGCCAGCCCTTCTTTTGCGTCTTGCGATTGGAAGAGCTGCTGTTGGAGTTCGCGCTCGATACTCAACCCGCTCTCGAACGGCACTTCGGCCCCGGACTGGACGGCGCGCTTGATCAGGCCGACGGCCTTCGATGCCTTGTTTGGCGGACAGAATTGCTTGGCGTACATGAGGACGTCGTCCCAGAAGGTGTCTTTCTCGAATACCTTGTTGACGATGCCCAGCTCCTCGGCCCGCTCGAACGAGAACGTCTCGCCGGTGGCCATGAGCTCAATGGCGCGGGACTTGCCGACGATGCGGCAGAGCCGTTGGGTGCCGCCGGTGCCCGGCAACACGCCCAAATTGACCTCGGGCAGGCCGATCTTGCCGGCATCCCGCCGCGCCAACCGGAAGTCGCACGCCATGGCGATCTCGAGGCCGCCGCCGACCGTGTGTCCGTTGAGCGCGGCGATGGTCAGCTTGGGAGTCTGCTCCAGTCGGTTCAAGGTCTCGTTGGCGTGGAGGCAGAAGTAGTACTTGAACTTGGGCGTCACGCTGTTGAGCATGCCGATGTTGGCGCCGGCGGAAAAGAACTTGTTGCCCTCGCCGCGGAGGATGATCACATGGGCTTCGTCCGCCATCCGGGCATCGAGAATGGCCCGGTCGAGTTGCCGCATCATCTCGTAGGTGTAGGTATTGGCCGGTGGATCGTTGAGCGTAATGATCGCGAGTCCATCGGTTACTTCGTAGTCGACCAAGACCTGGTCGGTCGGCGCTGGCGCGCCTGGACGCTGGGTTACTGAAGTTGCCAAGGGGACTATCCTCCGTGCGAGGCGGCCAACGGTCGGGCCGCGTGGGATTCAGGCTGCAGATACCCGTCGAGAAACAGTCGGGCGATCTCATCGGCCAAGTGTGCCGGCGGGATGTCGCCGCCGGGACGGTACCACGTGTAGATCCAATTCATCATGCCGAACAGCGCGTAGGCGGCAATGTGCGGGCTGACGTTCGGAACATCGACCTGTTCGAGCAGCTCCGTGAGAAAGGCTACGTACTCCCGCTTGCGGGCGCGGATGGCGGTGGCCATGATGCCGGTCAGCTCTTCGGCCTCGTGGGACAACACCTTCATCTCCGGCATGTGGCCCGTAAAGAAGCCGACGTGATGCCGGACGAACGCGCCGAGGCGGGCCTCGGGGTCTGCTTCCTGAGCCACGGCCTCGCGGGCACCGCGGATGACCTCGGCGAAGCACCGCTCCTGAATGAGGAACAGCAGCTCGTGCTTGCTCTCGACGTAATGGTAGATGCCCGACAGGCTGAGCCCGGACGCACGCGAAAGATCGCGCATGGACGTACCGTGGAACCCGCGTTCCGCGAAGATCCGCGCCGCATCGGCCAGCAGGGTGTCGAGGCGATTGTCAGCAGTGGGCAAGGGCCGTCCGAACGTTCGTTCGGTCTGAACCTAGTCCTGCAACTCCAACCCGTCAAGCGGCTTAACATTCGCCCTCCCGCAACGTCCCCTTACCGCACATGACCGCCCTCCCCGGACCGGATTCGGCCACGGACGCGGCCCTGATCGAAGCCTATCGGGCGGGGAGTGAGCCGGCCGCGAGCGAGTTGGTCTCCCGGCATGCCCCTGCGGTCGGGCGGTTCCTGTACAGCGCCGGGGCGGCGGCCAGCGACGTCGAGGATCTGGCCCAGGAGGCATTCTTTCGCGCGTTCCGGCGGTTGGACACCTGGCGGGGGGACGCGTCGTTCCGGAGTTGGTTGTTTTCGATTGCACGGAACCTCCTGAAGGACGAGTTTCGGAAGCGGCGAGGACGGCACGTGCTCTCGATCGAGGACCGCGACGTGCCCTACCGCGACGACCCGGCGGGAGAAGTCGAAGCCCAGGAAGCAGCCGATCAGCTGCGACGGGGTCTGATGGACTTACCGCGGCTTCAGCGGGAGGTGTTCCTCCTGCGGGTGCAAGAGGGTGGAAGCTATGACGAGATCGCGGCGGTGCTGGACACGACACCGGGGGCGGCGCGGGTTCATTATCATCATGCCGTCAAACGGCTGAAGGAGCTGCTGTCATGACCGAGCCACCCTGCACGCGACTGTCCGAGCGAATTCCCGAGGTGGCCACGGGACGAGCCGACTGGTCGGCCGGCGAGGCCGAGCACTTGTCCGCGTGCGCGGCATGCCGGGCGGAGTGGCTGCTGACCCAGACCGCACAGCGCTTGGCGCGCCGCGCCGAGGCGTTGATCGATCCCGATCGGGTAGCGGACGGTGTCATGCGGAGGCTCGCTGAGTCACCGGCCCGCGGGATCGGCCGGCGGCTCCGGTGGGCCGGGGTTACGGTGGCCGCGGCGGCGGCCATACTGCTCGTCGTTCGGGTCACGTCCACCCCAAGAAGTCCCGAAACAGTACCCGTGGTCGCGAGTGTGCCGCCGGATGGCCTCTTTCTCCCGGGCTTGGACAGCCTGACCGTCGAGGAGCTGGAAAGCGTGCTGGTCTCGATCGACCAGCCCATCGCGGCCGTGTCGACGATTGACGCATATGAGTGGCAGTCTCTGGACGACCATGAGCTGGAGCGCTTATTGCGCGAGTGGGAGGGTTGAGATGCGATGGCTGATCGTGATTCTAGGCGTGAGCACTGGCATGATGGCCGGAACGACTCCGGGGGCAGCCCAGCAGGGGGCTCGGCCGGGAGCCCAACGCGCGCAGATGATCCAGACGATCGAGCGTCGCTTCTGGGCCCGTGTGGTCGAGGACCTGGGCCTGAACAACGACCAGGCCACCCGCCTCCGGGCGACCGTGCGTGACTATTCGCAGCGACGGCGCGAACTCGAGCGCCGGGAGGGGGAACTCAAGCAGGCCCTGGCTCGCCAACTCCGACCCGGCATCGCAGCCGACCAGGACAGCGTTGCCAAGTTGACGAACGCCTTTCTCGACATCAGAGTCGCGTATGCCCAATCGTTTCGCGACGAACATCGTGACGTCGGCTCGTACCTGAACCCGGTGCAACAAGCGCAGCTGCTCGTGGTACGCGAGCGACTGATGCAGCGCATCCGGGCCATTCAACAGGAACGCGTCGGCCAGGAGCAGTAGCCGCCGGCCTGCAGCCATTCGACCCTACCGGACCCCCGGGGCGGCCACTAGGTTACGCAGTATCCTTCGCGAAGGAGCGAATGCATGCTGCGCCTGGCGGGGCTGGCAGGACTTCTCCTCTCGTCCCTCGCCCCTTCCATGGCAGGACAAGAGGTCGTTTACCGCATCCCGATCACCGGCACCATCGAAAACGGTTTGGCCCCGTATGTTGCCCGCGCGATCCGAGAAGCCGCCGCGGCGCGCGTCTCGCTGGTATACCTCGACATCGACACGCCGGGCGGTCGCGTCGACGCGGCGGAGCGGATAGCCGACGCCATCCGCAAGACTGACCTCGACGTCGTTGCCTTCGTCAACCCCCGGGCCTACAGCGCTGGTGCCCTGATCGCGTTGGCGAGCGACGGGATCTACATGCGACCGGGCGGAGTGATTGGCGCCGCGACACCGGTGGACGGCGGCGGCACCAAGGCGCCCGAAAAGTACGTGTCCGCCATGCGGGCCGAGTTTCGTGCGTTGGCGGAGGAGCAAGGGCTGAATCCCCAAGTGGCAGAAGCTATGGTGGACGAATCGATCGAGATTCCAGGCGTCGTGCCCGCGGGCAAACTCCTGACCTTGAGCACCGGCGAAGCCATCGAACTGGGATTTGCCAAGGGCGAAGTCGCGGATGAACGGGCGCTGCTCTCGGCCCTTGGTCGCGGCGGGGCGCAGGTGGTGACCCCATCCATCAATTGGGCCGAGAGCCTGGTGCGCTTTCTGACCAATCCCGTCGTCGCCCCGCTCCTCCTTTCCCTCGGCATGCTCGGTCTGGTTCTGGAAATCAAGGCGGGCGCGTTCGGGCTGGGCGGGCTGGTGAGCCTCGGTGCGTTGGGTCTGTTCTTCGGGTCGAACCTGCTCCTCGGCCTGGCCGGCTGGGAGGAGCTGATCGTCTTGGCGGCGGGTATCATCGCGCTCGCCGTCGAGGTCTTCATCATTCCGGGCTTCGGCATCGCCGGGGTCCTTGGCATCCTGCTCATAGGCTCTTCCGTGGTCATGGCCATGCTGGGGAACGTGCCGACCTTTGGCGATGTCACTACAGCTGTCGCCGTGCTGGGATCGGCGGTTGTCATCACGTTGGCGGTGTTCTACGCCTGGTTCCGTCACCTGCCGAGCAGCAACCGATTCAAGGGGCTCCTGCTCAAGGATGGCCTGGATCGGGAGGGCGGGTTCATCTCGGCGCCGGAGCGGAAAGACCTGATAGGCCAAGTGGCCGTGGCCGTGACCGACCTGCGGCCGGCGGGGACGGCGACAATCGGGGATGAACGAATCGATGTCGTGAGCGAAGGCGATTTCATCGCCTCGGGAAGCCGGGTCAGGATCCTACGAGCGGAAGGCTATCGCCTCGTCGTCCGTCACGCAGCGACAGAATGACGCGTGTAACCCCACACCGAGTGGAGTGCTGACGTGCAAGATTTCTCACAGTTGGGTCCAGCTCTGTTCTTCTTGTTGGTCTTCTTTGGGATTGTCTTCCTCTTTATCGTGTTCCGGTTTATTCCGGTCGGGCTCTGGATCACAGCGTGGGCATCGGGTGTTCGCGTGAATTTCGGCACCCTGGTCGGGATGCGATTCCGGAAAGTAGTGCCGAGCGCCATCGTGAATCCGCTCATCGCGGCGCACA
>DATHRW010000082.1:0-1570 GCA_035464955.1 Gemmatimonadales bacterium | reverse complement strand
AAGGCACCGGGCGTGCCCGAGCTCGAATTGACGTAGTTCGAGATCGTCACCTCGAGGGTGCCATCGCTGAACGTGCCGTTCGCGAGGTCATCGCCCTCGAGCGTGAACTGCAGCCACGTCGCGCCATCCGGAGCAAAGTCGCTGCATGTCGGATTTCCGGAGTTGATCGGAATGGGCTCGACGTGGGTGGCGAGTGCCGGCGTAACGAGCAGCGTTAGCGACAGCCCCAGCGCTGACAATGCGGCAAGCAATGCCGCGGGCCTTGCCATCCGGCGAGGGTGCGAAGTTGATGAGTTCATCGATGTGGGTCTCCTGAGATCTCCAGCTCCCCCGGTTGGCGGTCACGCCGCCGGTCCCCTGGCTGGTTGGATGGAGCAGAGTACAGGCTGGTCCTGCCCGTGCCTAGTACCTCTGGCGCGTCCGCAGGTGCGGTTGCGGCCGGTCCGAGGGGTTCAGGTTGGGTTACCCCCAAGCGGATGTGTTGCCGGGCGGCAACACCGGTCATGGCCCCCTGGTACCACGGCGCCGGGACGTGGATTCCTCAGCCGGTGCGGCCACGTGCCTCCAGCATCACGACCTGCGTCTCGTCCGGCAGGGAGCTGGAGTGCACCACAGCCTTCGGCTGGCGGATCGGCTCACCGATTCCCATCTCGTGCACGAACTTCTCGGGGCCGAGCAGGTCGGTTGAGCCTCCGTCCACGGCGTAGTGCATTGGGATCACGATCTTGGGGCTGATCTGTGACACGACCTCGGCCGCCTCCGCCGGGGAGATGGTGAAGTTGCCGCCAACCGGCACCAGCAGCACGTCGATCGGCCCCAGCTCGGCAAGCTGCTCCTCGGTCAGCAGGTGGCCCAGGTCGCCCAGGTGACAGACGTGGACTCCGTCCAGCTCCACAGCGAAGACCACGTTCTCGCCGCGCTCCGAGCCACGTGAGCCGTCGTGGAACGTCCGCACCCCGGTGGCCAGCGCCCCGTGGTACTCGTACTCGCCCGGTCGCGTCAGCGTCAGGCCGGCCGTGATCGAGCGGGTATAGGTGTGGTCCTTGTGGTCATGCGACAGCGTCAGCAGGTCGACGTCATGCTTGCCGGCCACGAAGCCCGTCGAGGGCGGACATGGATCGGTGATGACCGTCGCCTCGCGACCCTTGAGGCGGAAGCAGGCGCGGCCGTACCAGGTGATTTCCATCGGTGTCGGGAGTGTACGTCAGCCCCCGCCAGAAGGTACGGGAGATAGCACGAGAGCCGGTGCCCGCCCAATGACACCGGCTCTCGAAGGAGGGAGGGTGGAGGTAGAAACCCGACTGGATCTCCAACTCGCAATGAGGAAGTTACCGGCCGGATGTGAATCCCCAAGGGGGCGCCGGCTTAAGAAACCTGAACCTTCGGCCCTCCGCCAGCACGGACCGTGGATGGGACAATGAGCGCGATGTCCAGGACTTCGCGAACCGTTGCCGCCATCGTCGTGGCACTTCTCTCCCTCACGATCGTGGCGGTGCTGCTGCTGCGCCTGGCAGGCGCACCGATCGCCCAGGGCCCCACGGCGACCGTGTCGCCCGCTCTCAGCAGTCCC
>DATHRW010000081.1:0-1740 GCA_035464955.1 Gemmatimonadales bacterium | reverse complement strand
CCCCGCGGCGACGCCGGAGGGGATCAAAACACCAGTAAACCTTGAAAACTACACGGATTGGAGTTTGGCTGCACGCCAGAGCAGCAGGGTAGGCGGCCCCGTCGACACGACCCACACAGGCGGTCCCTCCTTCGTCATATGCCGGCGGCGTTCAACCAACCTGCTCGGTGCGGCGTAGCGGCCCGATTGGGCTACATATCACGCCGATCGGTCTGGTAGACCGAGGACGAGAGCGATGAGCGGTCCGCCGCACTAGTGCGCCGGGCGGTGTTCGAGAGGGGCGAGTAACTACCAAGGGGGCAGCATCGTGCCGCCCCCTCGGAATTCACCGGCTGCATCGGCCGGCCGCAGGTGCTTCTCGAAGAACGCAACCTGATCGCAAATGCTACGCTCGAAGTCTTCACCCAGGTAGATGTCGAAGTGTGCGATCGGGTAGTGGATGATCTCCGCTAACTTTCCCAACCGCTGTGCCGTTTTCCGGACGAAGTGCTCGGGATCGCGTACGTCCTCGTCGCATATCTGAAGCATGACGGGGCACCGTACCCTGCCCGCATGCACTACAGGCCGGTACTTATCCATTCGAATGAGGATTCGCGCGCAGGCTTGATTCACGAAATCGGGCGGAGCCAGCTCCTGCAGGGCATCCCAGGCCTCGGCCACGGGCATGACGGCAACGCTGCCGGGACGGCCCACCAGCGGTATCACGTGCGGGGAGAGTCCGAGGAATGACCGGACGATGTCGCGCTGGGCGTGCGGCACCAGCTTGAAGAGCTGCCCGATTCCACCTTGTTCCATGGCTTCGATCGCGGCCGCCCTGCCGTCCAACCAGGGGCATTGCGCCACCGCACACCGATCCTCGGGTCTCGGGCCGCGGTCACGATGACGTGCCCTCCGCTGAGCGAGGTGCCCCAGAGCGCGATTCGCTCGGCATCGACCTCTGCGAGGCCGCGCGCATAGTCGACGGCCGCCGCGTAGTCTTCGAGTTGATAGGGGATCCAGACCAATTGCCTCGGCGCACCACCGCTCGAACCGAGGTGCCGGTAGTCGAACGCGAGCACGGCAAAGCCGGCGTCGCGGAAGCAAACCGCGTAGGACTCGAGGCCGGCGTCTTTGGTGCCCCCCAGTCCATGCGCCATGACGATGCATGGAACGGGATGTGACCGTGGCTCCGGCAGGTAGAGCCATGCGTGGTGCGCGGTCCCTTTCGACTGGAAGGAGACTTCCTTCTTGGGTACGGCCAGTCGGGCCTGGCGATCCTCGTCCGATCGCTCGCCACCTCGGAGTGGTTGGGCAGGAACCGAGAAGCCCGGCATCACGGCGACGATAAGGAGATAGAGGGCGAACACGCCGATGACCAATCCGAGCGTGATGCCGACGTACGCGAAGATCATGTCTCGCTCGCTCGTGTACCCGGGGAAGTTCGGGCCTCAGTTGGCGTGGACCTGGATGTTTCCGGCCTCCATGTCTTGGACTGGATGCGCCATATCATCCGGCCTCTCCGCGCAGTACTCCTCGGCCGAGGGGGGGAACCGCCGCGAGGCGAATTGGTCCGGCACCGCCTGATGGCCCTCCCCGTTGTCCACCACCTTGAAGCCGTAGGCCTTGCCCACGTTGCCCGGACTGACCGCGTGCTCGACGATTCCGGCCAGCCACGCCCGGTTGCCTTCGATCACCATGCAGGTGACCCGGCCGTGGAGTTTGGCACCACCGTTGGGACCACGATGAACCCTGAGCTGCCAC
>DATHRW010000080.1:0-10288 GCA_035464955.1 Gemmatimonadales bacterium | reverse complement strand
CGCGCAGACAGCAGGTACGTAATCCAAAATAGCGGCCATATTCCTGCACCATCACATCTGCCGCGACCTTCGAGGCACCAAACAAGGAGTGCTTCGACCGATCGATCCGCATATCCTCCCGGATGCCGCCCGCATCCTCCTCGCGCTGGTAGTCCCACCTCAGCTCGAGCTCCCTCAGCGGCAATTCGTTCGGCGCGTCACCGTAGACTTTGTTGGTCGACATGTGGACGAACACGGTCTCCGGAGCGTGGAGCCGGGCGGCCTCCAGCAGATTCATCGTTCCGACGGCGTTGACGTCGAAGTCGTCCAGCGGCCGCGTCGCGGCGAGATCATGACTGGGTTGCGCGGCAGCGTGGACCACGGCTCCAGGCTTCAGGCTCTCGAGGCATTGGTCGATGACCAGGCGGTCCCGGATGTCCACTTCATGATGGACAAAGCGGCGGCATTCGCGCTGGATCCGTTCCTGGTTCCAGCGGGTATCGCCCTGCGGCCCAAAGAAATCGGCCCGCATGTTGTTGTCGATGCCGTGCACCTCCCACCCCAGGTGGTCGAAGTAGGTGACGACTTCTGAGCCAATCAAGCCTGACGAGCCGGTGACGAGGATCTTCATGCACTCATCTGGTTGGGGCGCGAGGATGCGGGCGAGGCTGGGGGCATCCCCGCCTCACGATTGACGCATCCACGCGACGGTGAGTTGGACGCCCTCGGGCAAACTGTGGGGGAGCGCACCGCAGGTACGCTCGAGGGGCTCAGTTGGATACACCATGGTGGTCAGCAAGTTGTTCAGGCGAAAATTCGTGAGAGGTGCACGGCCCGGCGCCACCAGCTCGACAGCATCGCCGACCATCGCAGCCAAGCGCAGGAGGCCCTGGGGCGCCGACTTGATCGGCGGTTGGGCCAGTTCCCGGCGGATCAAGTCAGCCCAGCTGCGAAGGCGCAACGGCGGGTAGTCGCACTGGTAGATGGTGCGACCCATGAGCTCGTCGCACGGGTTGGCTCCGAGGCACTCCAGTTGGTAGACGAAATTGCCGACGAAGCCAAACGACTTTTCGGGATCGGCGGAGCCGGGATGGCGGTATACCCCGCGGGCAATCGCATCGAAGAAATTCCGGTACGGCACGCCAAACCATGGCCCCCATATCGACGTCGGCCGCACGATGATCCACTCGAACGGCGGGTTGTCTTCACGGACGATGCGCTCGGTTTCAACCTTGCTTTCCCCATACAGATTCGGTGGACAATAGTCGTCTTCGGCGCGGGGCACATAGCCGATCTTGCACACCATTCTGCTCGACGCCACAATCAACCGACGCACGGTCCCAGCTGCCCGCAGTGCCGCGAGAAGGTTGTGGACTCCACGCGTGTTGGCCGCATAGCCACCGGGATCCCGCCGCTCGAGCAGATCGGTGCGCGCGGCCAGGTGAAAGACGGTGTCCGGACCAAAACCGGTAACCGCGTCCATGACATCCCGCTCACTGCGTATGTCACATCCCACCCACTGCTCCCGCTGGCTCGCATCTCGAGGGGGCACGAGATCGAGATTACACGCATCCGCGCCCGCGGCAGCGAAATGCCGCACTGCGTTGGTGCCGATGAAACCCGACCCTCCCGTGATCAGGACTCGGCGCCCTGCCCAGCGAAACCCTCCGCCGCCTGGCACGGTCATGTTGGACGGCGCCGGTAGAGGCCATCCATCTCGATCACGACGCCCGCAGAACCCTCTTGGACGCCAACGGGGGCCACGAGCTCGTATCCATTCTCGCAGAGCAGCCCATGGAGATCCTCGAACATCGGCTGGTCCTGGTACAGCTCCACGAAGGCGGCCTCGACAACTACGTACTGAATCCTAGACAGGATGCCATCGGCTCCAGCCAATACCTCGCGCTCATAACCTTGCACATCGAGTTTCAGCAGGGCCGGCGCGGCGAGATCGACCGCAAGTACACAGTCGTCGAGTCGGGCTACCTTGACCTGCAACGCCTGGACCTTGGTCGGGTCGTAATTGGGGTGTGGATTCTTCGGGTGGATCGAGAGGGCGGAGCTCACGTGGGAATATTCGTTCTGAAACAAAGTGAGTTCCCCATTTTCCCGTCCGAGCGCGCACTCGTGTACTTCGATATGAGGATTCCCACTGCTTCGTCGGCGGAGGATCGCTGCCGCATTCGGCACCGGCTCGAAGGCGAGCACGCGCGCATCCGGATAGGCTCGTGCGGCTGCGAGGGTGAACTGGCCCACGTTAGCTCCAGCGTCGAGGATGGTCTGGAGCGCGGGCACGTGTGCCCGGATGCGTGCAACCATTCGCGCGGACGTCAGCGAAAACCCGGGCCTGAGCACATCCGCGATGGAGGCGTCGCCGCTGACCAGGACGTCCGCAACCTGGAGTACGCGTCGCGCGACAGCCTTGAGTCGGTGCCGCCGGCTCCGCGCGCGATCGTGGCTGCTTGCGGTGGTCATCTGTGGGTAGCCAACACGTTGAGTTCCTCCGCGACGCGCCCGTAAACCACGTTCCGATCGAAGTGCTCGGTGGCGTAGGCGCGGGCCTTGATCCGGAATGGCTCCGCATCGACTTCCTCGCGCCGGAGCCGTCCGATCGTCTCCACCAACGCCGAGGCGTCCCCCGACTCGATCCGGATCCCGCCCCCGCTCTCGGTCACGAGCCGCGCCGTTTCGCTGTCGGCCGAGCACGCGGCCACGACCATGGCGCCGGCGGCCATGGCCGTGATGAGTTTCGAGGGTACGACGAGATCGCCCACCTCCGCGAGCTGGCTCACCAGCAGGACGTCCGCGCCGGCCAGCATGTGCGGCAAGAGCGAGCGTTCCTGTAACGGATGATGGGACACGTTGGCCAACCGGAGTTCGTCCCGACGCCGAAGAAAGCGCTCGCGGACCGCGCCGTCGCCGAAGACATAGAAGTGAATGGCGGAGTCATCTCGCACCAGGTCGGCGGCACGGAGGAGCAGGTCGAGATCCTGCTTCTTGCCCATGTTCCCGCTGTGGACGACGGCGAAGGTGCCGGGCGGTACGAACCGGGCTCGAAACAGATTACCGGCTGGGGCTGGCGGTGCCAATTCGCCGGCATCGATCGTGTCCGGTACGATCTCGATCGGTCGCGCGGGGTTCAGTGCCTCGATGCGCCGTCGCATGCCGTCTCCCAACGTGTGGATCACGCTCGCCGAGGCGTAGGCCCGCCGTGCCAGCCAGCGCGAGGCGCCGATCAGTGCCGGGTTTCGCATCATGCCGAGGTCCACCGCGGCATCGGGCATCACATCCTTCACGACGAGCACTCGTGGGCGGCCCAGCACCCGGGCAACCCAAAGTCCGAGCACCGCAACGCTGAGATCAGGGCTCACCACGTAGACAACCGACGCACGCTTGACCGCCCGGACTATCTGAGGAATCAGGAAGGCGCACAACGTTATCTCGTGCGCCAGACGCGTTAGGGTGGACGGGCGCGGCGACACCAGGTGCCACGCCCGGTACACCTGAACGCCCTCGATGTCCTCGCGCATCCACAGACGCCGCCGGTAGCCCTGGCGTATTTGCCATTCGGGATAGTACGGCATCGCGGTGGCCACAGCTACTCGATAGCCACGGGCTGCCAGGAAGCTGGCAAACTCGCCAGTCGTTTGGCTGATGCCGGTGGGCTCCGGCCAGAAATTCGAGCTGATGATGGCAACCCCGGGCAGGGCGCCCGCGGCCGCGGTCGAGGAGAGGGGCACAGAGTCGTGCGTCGAGGTTAGTGAGCCCCCCGCATCGTCAGCACCGCGGGAATGGTGCGGAGCAGGATGCCAAGGTCCGTCCAGATCGACCAGTCGCGGATGTAGCACGCTTCCAATCGGATAACTTCCTCAAAATCACTCACCGCATTCCGGCCGTTGACCTGCCAGGGACCGGTGATGCCGGGCTTCATGTCGAACCGGCGATAATGGTGCTCCGCGTACAACGCGACTTCCCTTGGCAGTGGCGGGCGAGGCCCGACGAGCGACATCTCGCCCTTGACCACGTTCCAGAGCTGCGGCAACTCGTCGAGGCTCGTTTGCCTGAGGAAGGCCCCGACCCGGGTGACCCGCGGATCGTCCTTCAACTTGAACAGGTGCCCGCTCTGGTAGAGGCTTTGGTCCGCCAAGGTGTCCTTCTGCTCCTCCGCGTCGACGACCATGCTTCGGAACTTGGTGATCGTGAACTGCCGCCCCGCCCGGCCTACCCGCGTCTGGCGAAACAGGACGGGACCAGGCGAAGTCATCCGGATGGCCAACGCAATCACGATCATCCCCGGGAGGCAAACCAGGAGGCCGAGGGCACCCAGCACGAGATCGAGCGTCCGCTTGAGAACGAGCTGCTGGCCTCGAAGACCCGGCCGCGTCAATGAGATGAGCGGGGCACCCCGTCGCCAGGCGACCCGCGGCTCAACCTGACCCACGCCGTAGGACCGGGCCAGGGCAAAGACCTCAAATCCGCCGATGTTGGCTGCCTCGAGCACCATCGCGAACAAGTCGTCGTCAAGCGGTCCGGTCAGGAATAACGTGTCTACCTGATGACGGTCGATGGTCTGCGCCAGCCGGGCCACCTGCCGGACGCCACCCGCCTTCGACAGCGACGCAGGATCGAGAGTGCCAACGATCGCGTACTCACGCGTATCAGCCAGCGCCGGGTGCTTTCGGGCCCGCTCACAGTCTTCCGGCCCGCCAACCAAGAGCGCATGCGCGGCAACCGGACTCACCGGACGTACCGCCCGGACCAAACGATCGATCAGCTGGCGCTCGAGAATTAGCGCGGTGCCGGCGACCCCGGCCAGCACGAAATATCCGGGGATCACGAACGGCGCGAAGTTGCTCCAGACGTAGGCCCAGAACGGCAGCAGCAACCCGAGTGAGACCCCGGCGACCAAACGGCCGCCATCCCGACGGCGATCGTTCGCGCCGAAGTTGCCGAGCACGGTCAATCCCAGGATCACGGCCGGGAGAACCTGGGCGACCGGAAGCGCGCCGAGCGGAATGAGTCGGGTCATGAGACCCGCGATGCCGGCTCCTACGAGCGCCGGGTCCCGCAGTATTCGCAAGGTGAGCAACAGCAGGACCAGCACGATGAGGTCACCGGTCGCGAGCACCGAAATTCGGACGACGTCACGAACGACATGACGGCGAAACACGGCGGGGGCCCTGGGGAATAAGGCCGGCTTCGACTTTTCGTGCGTGGCTGGAGGAGGCGCCGCCTCCGAAACTCGGGCGGCCGAGTCTATCAAGTCAGGAGAAGTAACGGCTGGATAACCTGACACGCGCGTACCTAATTGGAGTTGTGCAATAACATGCGGCCGTTACGTGAGCAGACTGACTAGGCAAACTAGCCGAACCGCCGCGAATTGTAAACTAAATCACCGCTAGGAGTTATCGGGATCCGACCGATGGCCCGGACCGCCGGTTGCCCCCCGCAGGCGAGATTCCGCCATGCAGTCGAGCACACAGGTGCAGAAACCAAGCCACACTCCCCGGGCACCAGAACTTGCAACATGCTACAACTTCTTGTCAGTTAATGATTTAGACGCGGGCCCGCCCGACTGTTGGCTTTGAACCCGGACCGCTCCCGAAGCGCCGAGACCACCCGCTCGGCAGCCTGCCCATCCCACCCATCCGGCACCCGCTCACCGACGCCAACCCGCCCATCCGACAGGGCCTCGTCAAACGCCGCCCGGACTCCGGTGGCCGTCAGCGGCCAGGGAGCCATCCGGTTGGTCCCTTCGCTGAGGGTGATCGGGCGTTCGGTCTGTTCTCTGAGCGTGACGCACGGAACGCCCAGCACCGTCGTCTCCTCCTGCAACCCCCCGGAATCGGTGAGCACCACCGCGGCGCTGCTGGTCAACGACAGCATCTCGGTGTACCCGACCGGCTCGGTCACGTGCAGGCGGGCAAGGAGGTCCGCCATGCGGAACGCATCAGCATTCTTCCGCGTGCGAGGATGGAGCGGCAGCACGACCGGCATCTGCGTTGCGATTTCGGCCAACGCCTCGAGCACGGCACGCAGGGCTGCCGGCTCATCCACATTCGATGGCCGGTGAAGCGTAACCAGCGCAAACTCGTTCGGTCGCACGCCAAGGCGACCCGGCATGTCCAACTGTTGTGCCGCGGACAATTGCGCCAGCAGCGTGTCGATCATGACGTTGCCGACGAACACGATCCTGTCCGCGGGTATGCCCTCGGCGAGAAGATTCGGGTGTGCATCGCGCGACGGGGTCAGCAAGAGGTCGGCGACACGATCGGTGAGCACGCGGTTGATCTCTTCGGGCATGCGCCAGTCGCCGCTGCGAAGGCCCGCTTCGACATGAGCCACAGCTGAGCCCAGCTCCGGTTTCAGCTTTGCCGCGACGAGGGCGCACGCCAAGGTAGAGTTCACATCCCCAACCACCACCACCCAATCCGGACGAATGTCCACGAGAATCGGTTCGAAGGCCTCCATCACCCTCGCCGTTTGCTGGGCATGAGTGCCGGAGCCGACGCCCAAGTGATACGCCGGCTCTGGGAGGCCCAAATCGCGAAAGAAGGCATCCGACATCTGGGTGTCGTAGTGTTGTCCGGTGTGGACCAGGATGCCTTCTTCACCCGCTCCGTTGAGTGCCCGGAGGATCGGCGCCACCTTCATGAAATTGGGCCGCGCACCGGCGACGACCATCGCTTTCATCGCAACCCTTTCATGCGGGGCAACACAGGCTCACGTATCTCGCTCCTGTCCGTCCGTTATCTCGACTCCGTCGCCACGCAAGCGGTCGAGGTCGCTCCGGTCGGCCCGGACCACGAGGTCGTACCCGCCGTTGGCCTGCACCCGCGACACCACCTCGCCAAGGCGATAGACGGCTGCAAGCCCCGCGCCATTTGCCACACCCACGCGAACCCTGACGAGCTGGCGCTCGCCCTCCACCCTGCGCCGGAGGGCCGCCTTCACCTCGAGAACGCCGTCGGTCCGCATGGCCGTGGCAAGGACGCCGTCGGGATGCAGTACCCGAACCCGGGTGAGCTGCTCCTGGCTGCCGTCCAATCGATCAACTTTGTTGAACACCGGAATCACCGGCACGTCCTGGAGCTCCAAGTCCGCCAAGACATGCTCAACGACATCCATCTGCTCCTCCCACTCCGGGTGGCTGACATCGACCACGTGGAGGAGAACGTCGGCATTGCGCGCTTCCTCGAGCGTGGCACGAAAGCTCGCCACCAAGTGGTGTGGCAGCTTGCGGATGAAGCCCACGCTGTCGGTGAGCCGGACCCGGTAGCCGTCTCCCAAATCGATTTCACGGGTGAGCGTGTCGAGCGTGGCAAAGAGGCGGTCCTCGAC
Organism: Gemmatimonadales bacterium; assembly: GCA_035464955.1. Classification (GTDB taxonomy): domain Bacteria; phylum Gemmatimonadota; class Gemmatimonadetes; order Gemmatimonadales; family GWC2-71-9; genus JABDII01. Next base: position 2,968 of record DATHRW010000080.1, on the reverse strand, counting down.
CACGATAGTGTGCTGGCCGGAGAGGGCCCTGAGCAAGCTGGACTTCCCGGCGTTGGTGTACCCCACCAGGGCAACGCTCGGAAGCGGCCGACGACCGGCGCGCAAGCGCTCCCGATGGTGAGCGACATCGCGGAGCTTGGCCTTTAGGGAACGGATCTTCCGCCGAATGATCCGTCGGTCTGTTTCGAGCTGGGTTTCACCAGGTCCGCGCAACCCGATGCCGCCTCGAATGCGCGACAAGTGAGTCCACATGCGGGTGAGGCGGGGCAACAGGTACTCGAGCTGAGCCAATTCGACTTGGAGTTTGGCTTCGTGGCTGCGGGCGCGGGTCGAGAAGATATCGAGAATGACTTCCGCACGGTCCATGACGCGGACACCGAGCGCCTGCTCGAGATTGGCCCCTTGCACCGGGGTCAGCTCCTCGTCGAAGATGGCCAGCGTTGCATCCTTCGTTCGAACGAGGGATGCGAGTTCCTGGACCTTGCCTTCGCCGATCAGGGTGGCGGGATGGGGAGCCGCGACATGCTGCGTCAGCCGGGCCACCACATGGGCACCGGCCGTATCCACCAGCCGTGCAAGCTCGTCCAAATGCTCGGCGACCTGGGTTGCGTCTCGCGACCCCTTGCGCGGGGCAGCGACGAGAACCGCCCGCTCGACAGGCGCACGCACAGGAATCGGTGTCTTAATCGGTGGACCTGCCGAGTCTTGAGGGAGTTAAGTCGACCACCCCGTCGCGGTGGAAGGCAACATCGCGCTCACCGAACGATGTACGAACCCGCACGGTGCCGGCGAAGTCGTACGCGAACCGGCCATCGAGCACCGCCGCGCGTGTCGCGGCTCCGACGCCGTCCCACCGAAAATCGAACGGGAGAGTCATCGGCGTGGTTCCGGCCTTCGGGAGCTCAAAGGCAGCATCATGAATGATCTCGCCGATTGGGGCCCCGGCAACGCGCAGGTCGACCGCGAGCCGAGTCGCCCGAATCGCATAGCTGTTTGGATTTCGAACCCGAACCTCAACATCGAGCGTCCCGCCGACCAGGGTGACGTTGCGGACCAGGATGCGATGGAACTCGATCGTTGGATCTTGGAATTGCTGCAAGCCGAGAGTCGAACAGGCGGATAGGGCCATCATGGGGACTATGGACCAGCATCTGCTCAACGATTGCATCAAGCGCAGGCAACGCCCAGTCGTTCCGTGCATCGCATGGTCTCAATATAGCCAGGACCGCTGACGGAGCATCACTCAACTGACGCCGGGTCCGCTGCGGACCGGGTGGCCTGCCGCCGCTCTTCCCACCATGCCAACCGTTCCGCAATGCGTTGTTCAAAGCCAGTCGCACCGGGAACGTAGAATTGCCGGCCCGCCAGCTCTTCCGGCAAGTAGGTCTGCGGCGCAATCCCCCCCAGGGCATCGTGGTCGTAGGCATACCCGTGCCCGTAGCCGAGGGCCTGCATGAGGGGAGTCGACGCGTTCCTCAAATGGAGCGGCACGTCCAGCGCAGGCGTTGCCCGGGCCGCCGCGACGGCATCCTGCCAGGCTGTGTACACCTTGTTGGACTTGGGGGCGGTCGCCAGGTACACCAGTGCCTCGGCCAAGGCGAGCTCCCCTTCGGGCGTTCCCAGGAACTGGTAGGCGTCTTTTGCCGCCAGCGCGACCGTGAGTGCACGCGGATCGGCCAATCCGATGTCCTCAGTGGCAATGCGAACCAGTCGGCGGGCGAGGTACAGCGGATCTTCCCCGCCCTCGACCATCCGCGCCAACCAATAGAGGGCACCCTGCGGGTCACTGCCCCGGACGGCCTTGTGTAGCGCCGAGATGGAGTTGTAGTGCCGCTCGCCATCCCGGTCGTAGGCGGGGACGCGCCGGGCCAACACCTTGGCGATGACGGTTTGGGTGACGTGCCCCCCGGGACCGACGTGGTGGGCGGCGGATTCGATCCCGCTGAGCGCCCGCCGGGCATCCCCATCGGCCTGCGTGGCAAGGAACAGGACCGCGTCATCATCCACCTGGAGACCCAGATCACCCAGGCCCCGATCCCCGTCTCCCAAGGCTCGATGAATGAGCTTCACCAGGTGCTCCGGCCTGAGCGGCTCGAGCACATACACCCGGCACCGCGAGAGCAGCGCGCCGTTCAATGCAAAACTTGGATTCTCGGTCGTCGCGCCGATCAGGGTAATGAGCCCCTGCTCGACATGGGGCAGCAGGGCGTCTTGTTGCGCCGTGTTGAACCGGTGGATCTCGTCGCAGAATACAATCGTGCCCCGCCCGAGCTGGCGGTGGGCGTCCGCCTCCTTGAGGATCTGCCGAATGCGTGGGATCCCCTCGGTCACGGCGCTGAACGCGACGAAGTGTCGCTCGGTGTAGCGCGCGATCAGCATGGCCAGGGTGGTCTTGCCGGAACCGGGCGGCCCCCACAGGATGACGCTCCCGACGTCGCCGCGGCGAATGGCGTCGCCCAGCGGCCGCCCCACCGGCAAGAGATGGCCCTGCCCGACGCACTCGTCGAGGCCTCGTGGCCGCATCCGCGCCGCCAGCGGCTCGATTGGGTGGAACAAGCCCGACTCGTTCACGGTAGGCGCACGGCGTCTCGGGCCAGTGATAGGAGCTGCTCACGGGTATTCCGCGACGGATCTTCCACCACGGCAATCAACAAGGTCTCGAGGCATTCACCGAGGGTCGGTCCGGGCGCGATCCCTGCTTCGGTCAGGTCGGTTCCCGTCACCGCGAGATCGGCGCGAGTGAGTGGATCGCCGCGCTCCTGGATCCGCCGCATCACGGAATCCCAGGGCCACGGCGTGCCCTGCCGAAGGGTCCAAAGCTGGGCCAAGTCGTCGGCTGCTTCTCCCACGGCGGCCATCCAGCGCCGGACCGATACCTCGTCTCCACCCGCCGGCTCCAATGGACCGGCCATCATGGCTGTCGCTCGGTAGATCTCGCTGTTGGATGCCCTGAACCGCCGAAGAACGG
>DATHRW010000079.1:0-1568 GCA_035464955.1 Gemmatimonadales bacterium | reverse complement strand
ATGAACAGGGCCAGTTCGTTCTGCTCGATGGTCTGGGTGCCGGCCTCCTCGAAGGTGACCGGGCTGACGCCGGCATTCTGAAGGTAGAGGATGACGGGACCGCCGATCGAACTGCCCGCCGGGCAGGTGGCGTTGTTGTCGGTGCCTACGAAATTACCTGATACATCGTCGAAGCACTCGACGTAGTTGGGGCCGTTCTCGACGAAACCGAGGAAACCGCCCACCGAACCGAAGATGGCGCGACCGTTGCCAAATCCGAGGAAGGTCTGCTTGGTCTTGGTGCGGTTCCACTCCCCGCCCACCTTGATGAGGTGGTTCCCGGTCACGAACGAGACGTTGTCCAGCACCTGGATCCGGGTGTCGTACGCGGTCTCGATCGGCAGGAAGAACGGCATCCCAAAACGGTACCCATTGACGAAATCCATGCCCGTGTCGGGAAATGGCCTGCCGGTCTGTGGGTTGATCGGGCCTGGATATGGCCTGGGCCGCTCCTCGCGGGCCCACTGGAACCGGAACTCGTTCGACACGCTCGACGAGAGCAGCGACGAGAGGCTGCCGTTGATTGCGTGCGAGCGGACCTTCTCGATACCGTTGGCACTGCGCCCCCACGGATCCGCATCGAAGGTGCCAAGCACCTGCTCGGCGTCGGCGAAGTTGTACTTGAGTGTGGCCCGATTCCGGTCATTCAACTGGAAGTCGAGTTTGGCAAGGAGCGCCTTGGCATCGTTGGTCCGGTCGATCGGGCCGTAGTCTCCAGCCAACACGCCCGAGTAGGCGGTGTCCATCCAGGCCCGGAGCGCAGGATCGATTCGGTTCGGATCCTTTTGCTTCGTAGAGTTGAACTCCTGTTGATCGTAGGCCAGGAAGAAGAAGGCCTTGTCCCTCACCAACGGGCCGCCGAACGTGGCGCCGAATTGGTGCTGCCGGAAGTCCGGTTCTTCGACCTGCCCCTCATGCGCAAAGTTGGCCGACAGGGGGTCGTACTTGCCGAAGTAGTGCACCGAGCCATGCAGCTCGTTGGTGCCCGACTTGGTCAGCACGTTGACGAAACCGCCGCCGGAGCGGCCGAACTCTGCGTTGGCGCCGGAGGCCACCACCACCATGTCCTCGATCGCGTCGAGGTTGAAGGTGAAGGCCGGCCGCTGACCGCCGCGCTGCTCGCCGAAGAACGGGCTGTTGAAGTCGGCGCCGTCCACCGACACGTTGTTGTGGATGCCGCGCTGGCCCGCGATGGTCAACTCGTCACCATCAGGTCCCTGGGTGATCGCAACGTTCGGGGTCAGGAGCGTCAGGTTTAGGTAGTTCCGCCCGTTATTGGGGAGGCCTTTCACCACCTCCTCATCCAACAGGGTGGAGTTCTCGACCTTGGCCACGTTGATGAGCGGCTCCTCGGCGGTCGCCACCAGCTCTTCGAGCTGAACGGCCTGTCGGGGAAGCGCGAAATCGAGCGGCACCGTCGCGCCCAGTCGCACCTGCACGCCGCTCCGCCGGGCGGCGCGGTAGCCCAACGACCGGGCCGTTACTTCGTAGCTGCCGACCGGCAACAGGCCCGCGGCGTAGGCGCCGGA